>CAYPKW010000025.1:13281-35400 GCA_964411425.1 uncultured Rhodospirillaceae bacterium | reverse complement strand
CTAGGAGTCTTAGCCTGGATTCCCCGGAGTCCTTGTACCCCGGCAAAATGGTAACATTCACGCCGATCCTTGGTCATCCGGGGAATGTCGGTTGAAACGCCGGGTAACCGGCACCGAAGAAAGGACAACAGGAACGAGAATCGTGTTGCGCGTGGCGCTCGCCGGGGCGCTGGTGGGGGCGTTCGTTCCGGCGGCCTGGGCGGGGGAGTGGATCGCCGACAAGAACGGCTGCCAGGTGTGGAACCAGAACCCCGTGCCCAACGAGTCGGTGCGCTGGTCCGGCAAGTGCGCCGGCGGCAAGGCGTCGGGCAAGGGCGCGCTCGAGTGGTTCGCCGAGGGCGAGCCCAACTGCCGCGACGAGGGCACCTGGGTCGAGGGGCGGATGGAAGGCCCCGGCGTGTACGTGACCGAGGGCGGCAGCCGCTGGGAGGGGCAGTACGTTGGCGGAGAGCGGCACGGGCCCAGCGTCTAGGTGAACGCCCAGGGCGACCGGCTCGAGCTCAATTGGTTGAACGGGGTGAAGCAGGGGCAATTGGTGTCCACCACCAAGAACGGCAAACGCCACGTCGGCACGTACAAGGACGGCGTCCTGACCGGCTTCGGCGTCGCGGTGTACTCCGACGGCGGCCGCTACGAGGGCGCCTTCCTCGATGACAAGGTCCACGGCCAGGGCACCTACTGGTCTGCCGACGGCGGCCGCTACGAGGGCGAGTGGGCGAGCGACAACAAGCAGGGCCACGGCACCTTGCGGTTTGCCAACGGCGACCGCTACGAGGGCGAGTGGGCCGGCGACAATAGGCAGGGCCAAGGCAAGTTGTGGTGGGCGAACGGCGACCGCTACGAGGTCCAGTGGGCGAGCGACAAGATACAGGGCCAAGGCAAATTCTGGAAGGCGAACGGCGACTACTACGAAGGCGAGTGGGCCGACGACCAAATCAACGGATACGGCACCTACATATGGGCCGACGGCCAGAGCCACACCGGGAACTTCGTCAACGGGGAGATCGTGCAGTAGGGCGGTTGGAAATCAGTTTCGAAACAAGAGCAAGCCCATGGGCTTACCGGTGCCCGGACTACCGCTGCGTAGGAGTCTAGTGTCCGGCGAGGGCGCCCATCGCAATGAGGACGCGCGGCGTCACTTCCTTCAGCATGAGGCCAATTTCGCCGGCGGGCGACAGCCACACGACCTCGGCCACGAAGTCGCCTTCGCCGTTGGCGGCCGGCAGCCGCAGGCGGCCGGCGACCCGGTCGCCGGCCCTGAGCGGCATGTGGCAATGGCCGATGCGAAAGCCGCTCATCGACCAGTCGCGCGTGCGGTACTTGATGCCGTCGATATCGACGCGCATCGAAGGCACGCGGATGCGCGCGTCCTGCCGACGCTCGCCGCGCCCGAATATACGAAACACGCTGCTGACCACGCCCATGCTCCGCACCCGGACGCGCCGGGCCCTCGTGCGACTGGCGCCGGGGCGCCACGTGGCCCCAGCATGCACTGGAGCCCCTTAAGGTTCCCTAAAGCGGCGGCCATGAGGTGGCCGCGTCTTCGCGACAAATACCGGCCGAATGCCGCGCGAATGCGACCCCTTGTCAGCCGCACGGGTCTCCCTCGCCCGCCCTCTGCATGCGGGCCCCGATGGTGGAGGCGCGGCCGAGGACGTAACTCGTCGGCTTCTCGGCCGACCAGCGCCGCGGGTTGGGCAGCACGGCGGCGAGCAGCGCCGCCTCGCGCCGGCTCAACGCATCCGCCGGCTTGCCGAAATGGGCCCGGGCCGCCGCCTCGGCGCCGTAGATGCCATGGCCCCATTCCGCCGTGTTGACGTAAAGCTCGAGGATGCGCCGCTTGCTGAGGAAGGCTTCCAGGAGGACGGTGAAATACGCCTCCAGCCCCTTCCGGAGGAAGCTGCGCCCCGGCCACAGGTAGAGATTCTTAGCCGCCTGCTGGCTGATGGTGGAGCCGCCGCGCAAGCGAAGAGTGCCGCGCTGATAGCGCTGCCACGCCTGCTCGATCGCCTGCCAGTCGAAGCCGCGATGGGCGCAGAAGCCGGTGTCCTCGGCGGCGATCACGGCGCGAAACAGCTCCGGCGAGATGCGGCGGTAGTCGCGCCAGGCCCGTTCGAGGCCCTCGCCCTGGAACAGGCGGATCGCCATCAGCGGCGTCAGCGGTGGCGCCACGAAACCGTACAGCACCACCAGCAGGGTCGAGGCAAGCAGGAAAGAGAAAAAAGCGGCGAAGAGGAACCGCAGGATTCGCCGAATGAGCCGCAACCCGGTCTCCCTTTCGCTGGCTCGCGCTTGATACCACAGACGCGCCGCCCTTGTACCCGTGCTATCCTCGGCCGCCCGTGACCATGGACGAGCGAACCCCGGCGACGAGGCTGGCGCGCGGCGTGTGCCGGGCGCTCGGCCAACACGGCTACGGCACGCTGACCGAGTTTCCGCTCGGCAACGGGCGGCGGGCCGACGTGATCGGCCTCGATTCCGGTGCCACATCGCCATCGTCGAGATCAAGACTTCGGCTGCCGACTACCGCGCCGACCGAAAATGGCCCGAATACCTCGACTACTGCGACCGCTTCTTCTTGGCCGTGCCGGCGGCGTTCCCGCTGGCCTTGTTGCCGACGGACTGCGGCCTCATGGTGGCGGCCGACTACGGCGGCGAGATACTGCGCCCGGCCCCCGCCCGGAAGCTGAATGGCAGCCGGCGGCGGGCTGAGACGCTGCACCGGATCGTGGAGGAGGGTCCGATCCCGGCAGTTCATGGCGTGGTGCGCTGGCGCCTGGTCGATCTGGCGCAATGGATTTGGGGGGAGTTCCGGGTCTCGATCTCGCGCCAGACGCTGAGCCGGGAGCTGTGCGCCATGGACTTCCGGAAGCTGTCGGCCCGGCCGCGCCATCACGCCAAGGACGAGGCCGCCGCCACGGCCTTAAAGCCGCCGTTGGTTCGCGGAGTGGCCTATGCGGTCAGCAGGACAATGGCAACCAGGAGAAGAAGTCCGATACCCGCGCTCGGCAAGTAGCCCCAGCTGCTGCTGTGACGCCATGTCGGCAAGGCACCAATCAGGACCAGGGCCAGGATGACAAGCAGAATTGTTCCAAGGCTCATCGACGCGCTCCCATGATAGCCGGACCCGCTGCCGAGAAGCGATTCATCCCTCCTCGAGGTCCTAGCTTGCTCGTCTCCCGACTATGATCATCGCCCCGCCGCCGACGACCGCCGCGATTCCAAGGATCAGGTACCACATCGTCTGGTCAGTGTAGCGCCCGGTCAACGCGTTCGAAAGTTGATCAACGGGGGCATTGGAGGATTGATAAGCAACAGCCAGAAGAATTACCCCGACCACGAAAGCGACCATACCGAATATCTGCTTCACGTCCATGCCTGTTCTCCTCTATCTGATTGTGGAACAACCAGGCTGATCAGGATCGGTCGAGCGTCAAGCACCGCTAGAGTTGAAGCTGCGGCGCTTGACGAACCATCATCGAAGCCGCGGCAAGAACCGCGGGAGAAAGCCCCGGTCTATCGCCAGATGGGTGTGCCGAGATCGATATCTTCCTCTTCGGTTAGCGCACCGGTGCCGGCACCGACAGCGCCGCCGATCAACGCGCCGGTGCCGACGCCGAGGCCAGGGGTCACAGCGCCAAGAACGGCACCGGCCCCGGCGCCGATGGCGCCGCCACTCAAGGCGCGATCCGAGGTACTGCCACCGCACGCGCTTAACGCGAGGAGCGAAAGGGACATGGCGGTCGCCAAGAGAATTCGTTTCATGACCTGTCTCCCAAAAGGGGGTTTGCGATCCCGCGGGCCGACGGCCCGCATCGGTGATTTCAGAAGTAGTCTGCCAACAATATACATGGTGACCGACACCAATATTTTCAATCCCTATATATAATATTTATTTGTGACACCATTTTAGTATTAGTATCAGGGACTTTGAGCGTATCCCCGCTATGCATTCTCTTGCGGTCCCGGATATAGTGCTATGAAAGGCGCGGTGCGTATGGGAGGACAGCGTGGGCCGAACGCAGCAGCCAATTGCCATCATTGATCGCGAGGGCGACGGCTTTGTAGCGCTCTGCCCCGAGCTCGACGTCGCAAGCCAGGGAGAGAACATCGAGGCCGCGCGCCGGAACTTGCAGGAGGCGGTGGAACTATTCCTGGAAACCGCCGACCGGAGCGAGACTAGGGGCCGCCTCCGCGGCGACATATTCCCCACACGTCTCGACGTGCCGATTGCGTAGGCCGCGCGCACCCTTCGAAGTGGACTGACCGCGGGCAAGCCCATGACCGCGCACTCGACAGCGCGCGGCCGGTCATGCATCCTCGCCAGGCCATGACAGAGCCGAGCAAGCCCAATCACCTCTATCTCGTCGACGGCTCGGGCTTCATCTTCCGCGCCTTCCACGCCTTGCCGCCAATGACGCGCGCCGACGGCACGCCGGTCAACGCCGTGCTCGGCTTCGTCAACATGCTGATGAAGCTGATCGCCGACAGCGACGCCGACGCCATCGCCGTCATCTTCGACAAGGGCCGCCGGAGCTTCCGCAACGACCTCTACCCCGCCTACAAGGCGAACCGCCCCGCGCCGCCGCCGGAGCTGGTGCCGCAGTTCGCGCTGGTGCGCGAGGCGACCCGCGCGTTCGGATTGCCGGCGGTCGAGCTCGAAGGCTTCGAGGCCGACGACCTGATCGCCACCTACGCGCGCCAGGCGGCGGCCGTCGGCGCCCGCGTCACCATCGTGTCGTCCGACAAGGACATGATGCAGTTGGTGGGCGAGGGCATCGGCATGCTCGACCCGCTCAAGAGCCGGCCGATCGGCGAGGCCGAGGTCAGGGAAAAATTCGGCGTCGGGCCGGACAAGGTGGTGGACGTGCAGGCGCTGGCCGGCGATTCCACCGACAACCTGCCGGGCGTGCCCGGAATCGGAGTCAAGACCGCGGCCGAGCTCATCAACCGATTCGGCGACCTCGACACGCTGTTGGCCCGCGCCGGCGAGGTGACGCAGCCGAAGCGGCGCCAGACCCTGATCCTGAACGCCGACGCGGCGCGCCTCACCCGCGAGCTGGTGCGCCTAAAGGACGACGTGCCGCTGCCGCAGCCGCTCGCCTCGTTCGCGCGGCGCCAGCCGGACCGGGACAAGCTGCTGGCGTTCCTCAAGGAGAACCAGTTCCGCTCGGTGATCGCGCGCATCGAGGCTGAAGCCCCGGCCGCCGCCAAAGCCGAGGCCGGCAGCGGCAAGGCGGTCGATCGCGGCGGCTACCAATTGGTGCAGGATGGGCTCGCGCTCAGCCAATGGGTCGAGCGCGCGCGCAAGGCCGGTTTCGTCGCGTTCGACACCGAGACCACGTCGCTAAACCCCGTGCGGGCGAGCCTGGTGGGATTCTCGCTGGCGGTGGCGCCAGGCGAGGCCTGTTACGTGCCGCTCGCCCACCGGGCGCCGGGCGGCGCCGAACCGGGAAGCGGGTCAAGACAGATCCCTCTCGCCGAGGCGCTCGATCTGCTGCGGGGGCTGCTGGAGGACGAGAGCGTTCTCAAGATCGGCCAGAACATCAAATACGACATGGCCGTGATGGCTGGCCTCGGGATCGCGATTCGGCCGCACGACGACACGATGTTGATGTCCTACGTGCTGGATGGAGGCGGCCAGGGCCATGGCATGGACGAGTTGGCGCTCAGCCACCTCGGCCATGCCACCATCAAGTTCGCGGACGTGGCCGGCAGCGGCAAGGCGCAGACGACGTTCGACTTCGTGGCGCTGGACCGGGCGCTCGACTATGCCGCCGAGGACGCGGACGTGACGCTGCGGCTCTACCGCGCCTTGAAACCGCGTCTTCTGCAGGAGCGGCTGGTCGGCCTCTACGAGACCATCGAGCGCCCGTTGGCTCCGGTGGTGGCGGCGATGGAGCGGGCCGGCGTCAAGGTGGACGCGGGCGAGCTGCGGCGCCTGTCGGAGGACTTCGCCCGGCGCATGGCCGCGCTGGAGGCGGAAATCCAGCGCCTGGCCGGCCGCACCTTCAACGTCGGCTCGCCCAAGCAGTTGGGCGAGGTGCTATTCGACGAGATGGGAGTGGGCGAAGGCAAGAAGGGCAAGACCGGCGCCTACGCCACCGGCGCCGAGGTGCTCGAGGAGCTGGCGGCCCAGGGCCACAAGCTGCCGGCCCGCGTGCTCGACTGGCGCCAGCTCGCGAAACTGAAGAGCACCTACGCCGACGCGCTCGGCGCCGAGATCGACCCGCGCACCGGGCGCGTGCATACCTCCTTCGCGCTGGCCGCCACCTCGACCGGGCGGCTCGCCTCGACCGATCCCAATCTGCAGAACATCCCGGTGCGCACCGAGGAGGGGCGCAAGATCCGGCGCGCCTTCATCGCCGAGAAGGGACACCTGCTGCTGTCGGTCGACTACTCGCAGATCGAGCTCAGGCTCGCCGCCCACATGGCCGAGGTGGCGGCGCTCAAGGAGGCGTTCCTCCGCGGCGCCGACATCCACGCGCTCACTGCCTCGCAGGTGTTCGGCGTGCCGGTCGCCGGCATGGACCCGATGGTGCGCCGGCGCGCCAAGGCCATCAACTTCGGCATCATCTACGGCATCAGCCCGTTCGGGCTTGGCCAGCAGCTAGGCATTCCGCAAGGCGAGGCGAAGGCCTACATCGACGCCTATTTCGCGCGCTATCCCGGCATCCGCGACTACATGGAGCGGACCAAGAAGACGGCGCGCGAGACGGGCTACGTGACGACGCTGTTCGGGCGGCGCTGCCCGGTGCCCGGCATCAACGACAAGAACCAGGCGCGGCGGAGTTTCATGGAACGGGCCGCGATCAACGCGCCCTTGCAAGGGTCGGCCGCCGACATCATCAAGCGCGCCATGATCCGCGTGCCGCCGGCGCTCGAAGCGCGCGGGCTCAAGGCGCGCATGCTGTTGCAGGTGCACGACGAGCTGCTGTTCGAGGTGCCGAAAGGGGAGGCGGCGGACACGGCGGCGCTGGTCAAGGACGTGATGGAGAAGGCGCCGCTGCCCGCCGTCGAGCTGTCGGTGCCGCTGGTGGCCGACGCCGGCATGGCCGACAACTGGGCCGACGCGCATTAGCGCGGCGCTCAGACGC
The DNA here is from genome assembly GCA_964411425.1 of uncultured Rhodospirillaceae bacterium. GTDB lineage: Bacteria > Pseudomonadota > Alphaproteobacteria > Dongiales > Dongiaceae > CAYPKW01. The sequence goes on along the minus strand of CAYPKW010000025.1, from coordinate 28,303 downwards.
GGCCCAGGTTGGCCAGGCGCTCGATGCGCTTCTCGATCGGCGGATGGGTGGCGAACAGCGCGCCTGCGTCCGCCGCGAAGTCGCGCAAGGGGTTGACGATGAACATGTGCTGGGTGGCGCGGTTGGCGCCATCGAACGGCTCCGCCTGCCGGCCCAGCTTGCGCAGGGCGGCGATCAGCCCGCGGGGGTTGCGCGCGAGCTGTACCGCGGTGGCGTCGGCGAGATATTCGCGCTGGCGGGACACCGCGAGCCTGACCAGTTGGGCGGCGATCGGGGCCAGCACGGCGAACACCATGACGATGAGCGGCACTATCCAGGGGCGCCGGCGGCCGCCGCCCGCAACCCCACGCCGCGCGCCGCGGGCGACGCCGTCGCCGATGAGCGCGATGAGCCCGACCAGCACGCCCACCGCCGTCAGGTAACGGATATCGCCGTTGAGGATATGCGCCGTCTCGTGCGCGACGACGCCTTGCAGTTCCTCGCGCGACAGGTCCTTGAGCAGCCCTAGGGTCACGCCGATGGTGGCGGTCTTGGGATCCATGCCGGTGGCGAACGCGTTGAGCGCGGCGGTTGGAATGACGGCAACCTCCGGCTTCGGCAGACCCGCCGCGACCGCCATTTCCTCGACCACGTTGTGCAGCACCGGCTCCTCTTCGGCGTCGACGAGGCGGGCGCCCGTCAACCTCAGGATGACGCGGCCGCCGGCGGCGAAGGTGACGGCGGTCGCCATGCAGCCGATGGCGAGCAGCACGCCGCCCCCGACGATGCCCCAGGGGCTCATGACGAGGACGATCGCCAGCGGGTCCTCCGCGTCCCAGTTTTGCGCCCCCCAGCCGAGGACGTAGCCGAGCGCGGCGCCCAGCAGAAGCAGCACGACAACCAGAAGATCTGTGTTGCGCCGATTGGCGCGCTGCGCGGCAAGGAAATCGGTCGCGTTGATGGCGGGCGCATCCAAGCCCGCCGCCAGCGATGCCGCCATCTGCGTCATTATTGCCGATCAGCGCAGGTTGGCGCTGGGCGTCGCGAGCGCGGCCTCGGGAGCCTCGAAATGGACGGCGAGCGAGAAGCCGAACAGGCCGGCCACGATGTTCGAGGGAACACTTTCGATCGTATTGTTCAGCTCCATGACGCTGTCATTGTAGAACTGCCGGGCGAAGGCAATCATGTTCTCGGTCGAGCTCAACTCCTCCATGAGTTGCGACACCCGCCCGTCGGCCTTGAGTTCGGGATAGTTCTCCATCAGGGCGAACAGGCGGCCGAGGGCGCCGGTCAGCACCTGCTCGGCGGCCAGGGTTTCGCGGGCGCCGGAAGCCTTGACGGCGCCGCTGCGCGCCTCGATCACCTGGCGCAGTGTTTCCTGCTCGTAACTCAGGTAGTCCTTCACCACCTCGACCAGGTTGGGGATGAGGTCGTGGCGGCGCTTCAACTGCACGTCGATCTGGCGCCACGCGTTGCGCACCTGGTTCCTGCGAGCCACCAAAGCATTGAAGATGACGACGCCCCACAGCAGCAACAGCAGGGCAAGGCCGAACAGCACGGCGGATAGAATCTTCATCGGCACTTCTCCCCTCGGCGGCCGGCATGGGTGGCGTTCGCCCGCGCGCCCAAGCGCCCGCAGCTGTGTCCCATAATCCACTGTTTCTGCTTAAGAAATCCTGAACGCCGCGGCGCGCGCCACAGCATTGCCACAGATGCATGGTTGACGACCGGCGCCGTCATGCCCATCTTTCATGGGACTCGCCGATGGCGAGGGTCCAATTCGAGGGAGGCTGCGATGAAGCGCGTTGCGGTGGCATTGTCGGCTCTGACGCTGCTGGCGTTGACCGGCTGTTCCAACATGAACTCCACCGAGCAGAGTGTGTTGAGCGGCGCCGCCATCGGCGCCGGGGCCGGTGCCGTGGTCGGCGCCGTGACCCCCGGGCTTGGCATCGGCACCGGCGCGTTGATCGGCGCTGGCGTGGGCGCCGCGACCGGCTATATCGTCGACCAGGGCAGCCACCGGTAAGCCCGCGTCTCTCCGACTAGAAATTCGCGCGCTCCGGATTAACCCCTGACCGGCCGAGAAGCCGGTCACGGCGACATGGCGAGACGCAGGAGCGCGGCCTCGGCGCCCTCGGCATCCCACACCGCACCCGCGAAATCGAGACGGGCGACCAGGCCGGCGCGGCGCAGATCGCAGCCTTCCGGGTCGATGCCGGTCATGCGCCAGCCCGTCCCGGTCCGACCGAGCAGGCGGTTCGCCATGCGGTCGACGGCCGCGGCGTGCTCGCCGTTCATGCGCGCGAGGATCGCCGGCTCGCCCGCCGCCAAGGGCTCAGCGTCGCGGCAGCCGAACGCCAGGTCGGCGGCGGCGATCCAGGCGATGCGCCCGAAGCCGGCCACCATATGGGCGCCGCTCACGGCGACGCGATAGAGATGAAAATCGGCGAAGCCGGCGTAAGCCTCGGCCGCAGGGTGGCGGGCGAGGAAGCGCCCGCGCCGGCGCGGGCAATCGTCCTTGGCCGCCCGCCCCAACAGAGTAAGACGCGGGCCGGCGAGCGGATCGGCCCAGCCGCCGGTCCCGTCGATGAGCAGCGCCACGCGCGGATCGGCCGCGATGTTGCGGGCATGTTCGGCCAAGTCCGAGAGCAGCAGCAGGGGAGCCGCATCGTGATCGGCCGCCAGCAGCGCCAACGAGGCGTAGGGCCAGCCCGGACCGCCCTCGGGTGCCACCGGCGGCGCCTCGGGCAGCCGGGTCGCCAGCGCGGCACGGTCGGCGGCGCGCAGCAGGCGGCGCGCCCAGGCGCCGGACGGTTCGGCGGTCATGGCGGTCGCTCCCACGGCCCCCAGTTTCGCTGCCCCGGGCCTAGCCGGTCAATCGGCGGGCGCCGCCCCAATCCGGCCATAAAGCCTTGCAATCTTGCCGCGGAACCTGCCACGATTTGGGCGCCCGTTGATTAGGGGAGTGAATCCACCGTGCCGCAGACCATCGCGCTGGTCGACGACGACCGCAATATCCTGACTTCCGTTTCGATCGCGCTCGAGGCCGAGGGCTTCCAGGTGCGCACCTACAGCGACGGCGCCGAGGCGCTGCGCGCGCTTGCCGCGAACCCCGTCGACCTGGCGATTCTCGACATCAAGATGCCGCGCATGGACGGCATGGAGCTGTTGGAGCGGCTGCGCCGCGCCAGCGATCTGCCGGTCATCTTCCTCACCTCGAAGGACGACGAGATCGACGAGATCATGGGCCTGCGCATGGGAGCCGACGATTACGTCAAGAAGCCGTTCTCCCAGCGCCTGCTGATCGAGCGCATCCGGGTGCTGTTGCGCCGCGAGGCCCCGGGGCGCGACGGCGCCCCGGGCGAAGTCATGCAGCGCGGCGAACTCTCGCTCGACACCGGCCGGCATTCCTGCACCTGGAAAGGGCGGCCGATCGATCTCACGGTGACCGAGTTCCTGCTGCTGAAGTCGCTGGCCGGCCGCCCCGGCCACGTGAAGAATCGCGACCAATTGATGGATGCCGCCTATGGCGAGCACATCTACGTCGACGACCGCACCATCGACAGCCATATCAAGCGCCTGCGCAAGAAGTTCAAGGCGCTGGACCCGGAGTTTGCCCAGATCGAAACCCTCTACGGCGTCGGCTATCGCTACCGCGACGGCTGAGGCGGGCGTGAGCGCGGCGGCGCCGGCCGAGCGGCTGGGCTTGGGCGCAGGCCCCACGGCGGCGAAGCGCGCGGCCCGCCGGCGCCGGCGCCGGCGCCTGTCGCCGCTCACCCGACGGATCCTCACCTTGAACGTGCTGGCGCTCGCCATTCCGGTGGGCGGCCTGCTGTTCCTCGACGACTATCGCCAGGAGCTGGTCGAGCAGGAGCTCGACTCCATGGCGATCGAAGGCCAGCTCATCGCCGGCGCGCTGGCGGCGAGCGGCGTGGTCACGGAGGACAGCGGCGAGGAGCGGCTGTCGGCCGACCGCTCCCGCGATCTGGTGCGCCGACTGGTGATGGTGTCGGAGAACCGGGCCCGGCTGTTCGGGCGCGAGGGGAAGACGCTGGTCGACAGCTCGCTGCTGATCGGTCCCGGCGGCCAGATCGAGATCGAGGTGCTGCCGCCGGCGAGCGACGGCGGCAGGCTGTACGAGCTGGCGAACCGGGCCTACGACTGGATCACCGGCCTGTTGCCGCGCGGCGAGCGATTGGCGCCCTATCGCGAAAGCGCCGACCCCAGCGCCGCGGACTATCCGGAGGCGATGCGGGCGCTCGGCGGCGAGGTGGCCCGCGCGCTGCGTCAGGACGGCAGGGGCAACCTGATCCTCTCGGTGGCGGCACCTGTGCAACGCTATCGCCAAGTGCTCGGCGCCCTCATGCTGACGGCCGACGGGCGCGACATCGACGCGGCGGTGCGCGGCGTGCGCTTCGCCATCCTGCAGGTGTTCGGCGCGGCACTCGCCGTCACCGTGCTGCTGTCGCTGTACCTTGCCAGCACCATCGCCCGGCCGGTCCGCCGCCTGGCCGCGGCGGCCGATCGAGTGCGCCACGGCCAGCGCCGGCGCACCGCGATTCCCGACTTCACCAAGCGGCGCGACGAGATCGGCGAGCTGTCGGGGGCGCTGCGCGACATGACGGACGCGTTATGGACCCGAATCGACGCCATCGAACGCTTCGCCGCCGACGTGGCGCACGAGATCAAGAACCCGCTTAGCTCGCTACGCAGCGCGGTGGAGACCGTGTCCCGCATCGAGGACCCGGCGCAGCAGAGGAAGCTGGTGGCCATCATTCTCGACGACGTGCAGCGCCTCGATCGCCTCATCAGCGATATTTCGAGCGCCTCGCGGCTCGATGCCGAGCTGTCGCGGGCGGAGATGGTGCCGGTCGATCTCGCGGGCATGCTGCGAGCCTTCGTCGAGGCGCACCAGGCCACCGCCGGGCCCGAGGCGCCGCGTCTTTCCCTCGAGCTTGCCGCGCACCAGGACCTGACGGTGCCCGGCATCGCGGACCGGCTCGCCCAGGTATTCCGCAACCTGGTCGCCAATGCGCTGTCCTTCAGCCCGCCGGGCGGCGAAATCCGAGTCGCCGCGGCGCGCGACGGCGACACGGTGCGGGTCAGCGTGAGCGACGAGGGCCCCGGCATCCCCGAGGGCAAGCTTGCGGCGATCTTCGAGCGCTTCTATTCGGAGCGTCCGGCGGGCGAGAAATTCGGCAGCCATTCCGGGCTCGGGCTCAGCATATCGAAGCAGGTCGTCGAGGCCCACGGCGGCGCCATCCGCGCCGAGAACCGACGCGCCGCCGACGGGGCCGTCGCCGGCGCCAGGTTCGTCGTCACCCTGCCGGTATAAACCGCCATGGCGCCCCGCCACGGTCAGCGCATCGTCACGCATGCCACCAGCCTTGCGGTCGGCGGCGTGGGCGTCCTCATTCGCGGACCATCGGGCAGCGGCAAGTCCGACCTGGCGCTCAGGCTCATCGACGGCGGGGCGCGACTGGTGGCGGACGACCAGACACTCATCCTGCGCGACGGCACGGCTCTCGTCATCCGGCTGCCCGAGGGCGCCCCCGCCGAGTTGGTCGGCCGCCTCGAGGTGCGCGGCATCGGGATATTGCCGGTGCCGCACCTCAAGGCGGCACGGCTCGGCCTCGTGGTCGATCTCAGCCGGGCAGATCGGCTGGAGCGCCTGCCGGCGCCGGCCGCCTGCAGCTACCTGGGGATAGCACTGCCGCTCATCGCGCTCGACCCGGCCGCCGCCTCGGCGCCGGCCAAGGTTCGCCTTGCCGTGCGCGCCCGCGCGGGGTTTATAATGCCGGCGCCATGACCAGCCCCGTCGGCGCCGCGCCGGCCCAATCCCGCAGCGAGAGCCCGCATCCCCCCGCACCGGCGGCGCGCTCCTCGACGGTGCTGCTGGTGACCGGGCTGTCGGGGGCGGGGCGCACCAGCGCGCTCAAGATTCTCGAGGACATGGGCTACGAGGCGGTGGACAACGTGCCGATGTCGATGCTGGGGCGGCTCGCACGCGGCGAGGGCGAGCCGCGGCCGACCGCCATCGGCATCGACAGTCGCACGCGCGGCTTCACGCCCGCGGCCGTGCTGCTGCGCCTGGAGCGGCTCAAGACCGAGGACCGGCTTGACGCCCGCCTGATCTTCCTCGCCTGCGACGACGAGGTGCTGCGCCGCCGCTTTACGGCGACGCGCCGGCGCCATCCGCTTGCACTCGACCGCCCGATCGGCGATGGGATACGTCAGGAGCGCGCCATGCTGTCCCCGTTGCGGGAACGCGCGGACCTCGTGGTCGATACCTCGGAGCTCAGTCTCGGCGAGCTCAAGCAACTGCTGCACGGGCACTATGCCTTGGAGCGGAGTGCTCCCTCGACCGTCGCCGTCCTGTCGTTCTCCTATCGCAACGGCCTGCCGCGCGAGGCCGACCTCGTGTTCGACGCGCGTTTTCTCGACAATCCGCACTACGTGGAGGCCTTGCGCCCGCTCTCCGGGCGGGACGAGGCAGTAGCCCGATTCCTCGAGGCGGACCCGGCGTTCCTGCCCTTCTTCGAGCGGCTGAGCGGGTTCTTGCTAACGCTCATGCCGCGCTTCGAGCGCGAGGGCAAGAGCTACCTCACCGTCGCCATCGGCTGCACCGGCGGGCGCCACCGCTCGGTGTACGTGGCCGAGCGGTTGGCCGAATGGCTCGGCCGGCAGGGCTGCCAAGCGACCCTGCGCCACCGCGACCTCGGGCGCGCCGAGGCAACCTGACGATAGAAGTCGAAAGGCCGGAACGATGATCGGAATGGTCCTGGTGTCCCATGGCCGGCTGGCCAAGGAGTTCCTGGCGGCGCTGGAGCACATCGTCGGTCCGCAGGAACGCGCGGCCGCCGTGTGCATCGGCCCCGACGACGACATCGACCGCCGCCGGCGCGAGATCATCGACAGCGTCGCCGCGGCCGACGACGGCGACGGCGTGGTGCTGCTCACCGACATGTTCGGCGGCACGCCGTGCAACCTGGCGATCTCGGTGCTCGACCGGGCCAAGGTCGAGGTGGTCGCCGGGGTCAACCTACCCATGCTGATCAAGCTCGCGCGCGTGCGCCACGAGATGGGCCTGGCCGAGGCCGTCGCCGCCGCCCAGGAGGCGGGGCGCAAATACATCAACGTGGCCTCGAAATTGCTGGCTGAGGCTCAGGAATAGCGGAGCCGAACGCGATGCCGAACGACGACGCGCCGGCAGCCGCCCCGCTGACCTGCACGGTCAGCATCCTCAATCAGCGCGGCCTGCACGCCCGCGCCGCGGCGAAGCTCGTCAAGCTGTTGGACCGCTTCGATGCCGAAGTGAACGTGCGCAAGGGCGAACTTACGGCCTCGGGCCGATCGATCATGGGATTGATGATGCTGGCGGCGGCGCCCGGTGCCGAACTCGAGCTCTTCGTGACGGGCCCGCAGGCGCAGACGGCACTCGCCGCGCTCATGGAACTGATCGAACGGAAGTTCGATGAAAACGACTAGGCGGCGCGCCGCGGCCGAACGGGTGCTGCAGGGGCTCGGCGTGTCGCCCGGCATCGCCGTCGGCCCGGCATATTTGGTCGATGCCGCCTCGCCGCAGGTGCCGGAGTACGAAGTGGCGCCTAGCGCCGTAGCCGCGGAGCTCGAGCGCTTCGCGGCGGCGCTCGCTCGCGCGCAGAAGCAGTTGCGCAAGCTCAGGCACAAATCCGCCGCGCTGCCGGCAGCGGCCGCGGAAGAGATCGGCATCCTGCTCGACGCCCATCTGCAAATGCTGACCGGCAGCCGCGTGGTGCGCGGGGTCGAGCGGCGCATCGGCGCGGGGCACAACGCCGAGGCGGCGGTGCAGGCGGAAATCTCCGCCGTCGCCAAGGAGTTCGCGGCTCTCGACGATGCCTACCTCGCGGCGCGGGCCGATGACATCCGCGAAGTGGGCGCCCGGCTCATCCGCAGCTTGACGCAGGCGCCCTATCAGGCCTTTTCGCAACTGCCGCCGGGCACCATCGTAGTGGCCGAGGAGATCACGCCGGCCGACACCGCGCTGATGGACCCGAACGCGATTGGCGGCTTCGCCACGGTGCTGGGCGGCGCGGAGAGCCACACCGCGATCATGGCGCGCTCCTTGCGCCTGCCGGCGGTGCTCGGCATCGCCGGCCTCATCGGGGCGATCAAACCGGGCGACAACCTCGTCATCGACGGCGGCGAGGGCCGCGTCATCCTCAACCCGAGTGCCCCGACGCTCGCCCGCTACCGGCGCCGCTCGGAAGCGCTGCAGCGCGAAGGCCGGCAGTTGCAACGCCTGGCGCACCTGCCGTCGATCACGCGCGACGGCACGCGGGTACGGCTCGAGGCCAATCTGGAAATGCCGCGCGAACTCGAGCCGGCGCTCGGCGCCGGCGCGGAGGGCATCGGCCTGTTGCGCACCGAATTCCTCTACATGAACCGCGACGACCTGCCGGACGAGGAGGAGCAATACCGCGCCCTGCGCTGGCTGGCCGAGGGTCTCGGCGGGCGGCCGATGACCGTGCGCACGCTGGACGTGGGCGGCGAGAAGATTGCCTCCAGCCTGGGCAGCCATGCCGGGGTGGAAACGAATCCGGCGCTTGGCTTACGGGCGATCCGGCTGTCGCTCAAGGAGCCGCGGCTGCTGGAAACTCAGCTCGCCGCCATCCTCAGGGCCGGCGCGCACGGCCCGGTGCGCATCCTATTGCCGATGATATCCGCCGTGGCGGAGATGCACCAGGTGCGCGACATGCTGAAGGCGGTGGCGCGCCGCTTGAAGCGGCGCGGCAAGGAGGTGGCCGAGCCGCTGCCGGCACTGGGCGCCATGATCGAGGTGCCGGGGGCGGCGCTGGCCGCCGACGCGCTCGCCCGGGTGGCCGACTTCTTCGCCATCGGCACCAACGACCTCACCATGTACACGCTCGCCATCGACCGCGGCGAGGAGCAGGTGGCCCACCTCTACAACCCGCTGCACCCGGCGGTGCTGCGCCTCATCCAGTTCGCCACCGAGGCGGCCTTGAGGGCCCGCATCCCGGTTTCCGTGTGCGGCGAGATCGCCGGCGACCCGCGCTATTCCGCGCTGTTGCTCGGGCTTGGCATCCGCGAACTGTCGATGGCGGCCGCGGCGTTGCCGCGGGTGAAGCAGCGCATCCGCGGCCTCGACGGGGTGGCGGCGCAGCGCTGCGCCGCCACCATCATGGACCAGTCGGACGCGGGCCGCATCGCCACGCTGCTCGACGATTTCAACGGATTGGCGTGATCGAAAGGAAGACCGTCCGCTGCTTTCCGCCGGCCTTGCCGGGCCGCCGCCCGGACTGCTATAGGCCGCGCCCCTGAGCGTACCAAGGAGAGACCACTATGGCCGCGTTCACCGACTACAAGGTCGCCGACATCGCGCTTGCCGATTGGGGCCGGCGCGAGATCGCCATCGCCGAGACCGAGATGCCGGGGCTGATGGCCTTGCGCCGCGAGTTCGCCAGCCAGGCGCCGCTCGCGGGCGCCCGCATCGCCGGCTGCCTGCACATGACCATCCAGACCGCGGTCCTGATCGAGACGCTGGCGGGGCTCGGCGCCTCGTTGCGCTGGAGTTCCTGCAACATCTACTCCACCCAGGACCACGCGGCGGCCGCGATCGCGGCGCGCGGCGTGCCCGTGTTCGCGTGGAAGGGCATGAGCGAGGCGGAGTTCTGGCGGTGCATCGAAGAGACCGTCCTCGGCCCGAACGGCTGGCGCCCCAACATGCTGCTCGACGACGGCGGCGACCTCACCAAGCTCATGCACGAGAAGCACGCCGACCTCATGCGGGACGTGCGGGGTGTGAGCGAGGAAACCACGACCGGCGTGCGCCGCCTCTATGAGATGGCGGACGGCGGCACGCTCAAGGTGCCGGCGATCAACGTCAACGACTCGGTGACCAAGTCGAAGTTCGACAACCTCTACGGCGTGCGCGAAAGCCTGGTGGACGGCATCAAGCGGGCGACCAACGTGATGCTGGCCGGCAAGATCGCCGTGGTGTGCGGCTATGGCGACGTGGGCAAGGGCAGCGCCGCCTCGCTCAGGGGACAAGGGTCGCGCGTCATGGTCACCGAGATCGACCCGATCTGCGCGCTGCAAGCCGCCATGGAGGGCTACCAGGTGACCACCATGGAGGAGGCGGCGCCCGTGGGCGACATCTTCGTCACCGCCACGGGCAACGTGGACGTCATCACGCTCGACCACATGCGGGCGATGAAGGACCGCGCCATCGTGTGCAACATCGGGCACTTCGACAGCGAGATCCAGATCGCGGCGCTGGCCAACTTCAAGTGGGAGGAGGTGAAGCCGCAGGTCGACGAGGTGGTGTTCCCCGACGGCAAGCGGCTCATCGTGCTGGCCAAGGGCAGGCTCGTCAATCTCGGCTGCGCCACCGGGCACCCGAGCTTCGTGATGAGCGCCTCCTTCACCAACCAGGTGCTGGCGCAGATCGAGCTGTGGCAGAACCACCGCATCTACGAGCGCAAGGTCTACGTGCTGCCCAAGCGGCTGGACGAGAAGGTGGCGGCGCTCCACCTCGACAAGGTGGGCGCCAAGCTCACCCGGCTCAACGCCGCCCAGGCCGCCTACATCGGCGTCTCCGCCGCTGGCCCCTTCAAGCCCGAGCGCTATCGCTACTGAACCCGGACAGCCGCTTGTCTCGCCCGCCGATCACGCCTAAGGTCCGCCGCGTGGCGGCGAACCGGAGCCTGGGCCCCGCTCAGGGGCTGATTGCCGCGGCGCTCGGCGCGGCGCCGGGGGGCGCGGTTGCCCAGACGCTCGATGCGGCCGCCGCCGTGCGCGACCCCTATTTCATGTCCGCGATCGTGGTGCTCTGCCTGTTGGCGGCGCTGTTCGTCGGCGTCCGCTCCTGGCACCGCAGCCGCCGGTTCGAGCGCGAGCGGCAGCGGCTGGGCCGCGAGGCCCATGCCATGGCGGCCCTGCTCGACCACGCCCCGGGCGCCTTCGTGCAGTGGCAGGGCGGACTGACCCGGTTCTCGCCCAAGGCGGGCGAGCTGCTTGGGCTGCCGGCCGGCGCCCCGGTCGGCGAGGAGCGGCTCAAGGCCAGTCTCGCCCCGGACGGCGAGGCGACCTTTGCCCGCGCGCTCGCGGCCCTCAGGGCCGACGGCACGCCTTTCGATCTTGCGCTCCCGCTCAAGGACGGACGCCTGCTGGGCTTCGCCGGGCGGCGGGGCGCCGCCGGCGAGGGACAGCCGGCCGCCGACGTGCTGTGGCTTGCCGATCGCACCGAGGCGATAGAGGACGCCGCCGCCCGCGTCGAGCGCGATCGTCTCAAGGCGCTCTTGGACCGCCTGCCGTTCGCGGTGTGGCGGAGAGACGAGGCCTTGCGGCTCGCCTACTGCAACGACGCTTACGCGCAGGCCCTCGACACGACGCCGGCCGAGGCCGTGGCGCGGGGCGCCGAACTGGCGCAAGGCGCCATCGGCGAGGGCGGCAAGGCCTTGGCCCGGCGCGCCAGCGAACTGAAGACGGCGCAATCGGAAAGCCAGCACGTGGTGGTCGCCGGCGACCGGCGGCTGCTCGACTTCGTGGAGCAGCCGCTCCCCGAAGGCGGGCTCGCCGGGCACGCGCTCGACGTGACCGGGCTCGAGGCGACGCAGGCCGAACTCGCCCGCCACATCGCGGCGCATGGTGAGGTGCTGGAGCAACTCAGCACCGGCATCGTGATCTACGGCCCGGACGCCCGGGTCAAGTTCTTCAACAGCGCCTATGCGGATCTGTTCGGCCTGGACGAGGAGTTCCTGGCCGGCGAGCCGACCATGGCGGAGGTCATCGAAGCGAAGCGCGAGCGCCGGCGCATTCCCGAGCACGCCGACGTGCCGAGCTACAAGCGCGAGACCGTGCGCCGGCTCATGTCCACGATCGCGCCGGCCGAGGAGCTGTTGCACTTGCCGGACGGTGCCACGCTGCGCCGAGTGGCCGCCCCGCATCCCTTCGGCGGCGTCATCCTGATCTACGAGGACGTGACCGACCGTCTGGTGCTCGAGCGTTCGTACAACACGCTCATCGCCGTGCAGCGCGAGACGCTCGACCAACTGTACGAGGGCGTGGCGGTGTTCGGCGGCGACGGCCGCCTAAAGCTCAGCAATCCCGCCTTCGCGCGCCTGTGGCGCCTCGAGCCGGCGGCGCTCGACAACGAGCCGCACGTCTCGGTGCTGGTGGATGCGACGCGCGACCTGTTTCCCGGCCAGAGCGACTGGCCTGCCATGCGCGAGCGCGTCATCGGCCAGGTGATGGAGCGCGAGGCGCGGGCGCAGCGCATGGAGCGGCCCGACGGCACCGTGCTGGACATCACCGGCGTGCCGTTGCCCGACGGCGGCATGCTGTTCACCTATCTCGACGTGACCGATTCGCTGCAGGTCGAGCGGGCGCTGCGCGAGCGCAACGCCGCCCTGGAGACCGCCGACCGGCTGAAATCGGAATTCATCGCCAACGTGTCATACGAGCTGCGCACGCCCTTGAACGCCATCATCGGCTTCGCCGAGGTGCTCGGTCTCGAATACTTCGGTCCGCTCAACGAGCGCCAGCGGGACTACAACCGGAGCATCGTCGAGGCCTCGCAGAACCTGTTGTCGCTGATCAATGACATCCTCGACATCGCGACCATCGAGGCCGGATACATGAAGCTGCAACTCGCGGCGGTCGAGATCGCCGACGTCTTCGCCCGCTTGCAGACGCTGGCCGGCGCGCGGGCGCGCAACCGGGGCCTCGCGCTCGCCTTCGACTGCCCGGCCGAGCTCGGCCCCATCGCCGCCGACGAGCGCCGGCTGACCCAGGCGCTCTACAATCTGGTGAGCAACTCGATCAACTTCACGCCCGCCGGCGGGCGCATCGAGGTGACCGCGCGGCGCCGAGGAGACGAGGTCGAGTTCGCCGTGGCCGACACCGGCATCGGCATCGCCGCCGAAGATCAAGGCGACGTGTTCGAGAAGTTCGTGCGCGGGCGCAAGACCGGCGGCGAGGCCGGCGTCGGCCTTGGATTGTCGTTGGTGAGGCGGCTCGTGGAGCTGCACGGCGGCAGGGTGGCGCTGGAATCGACGCCCGGCGTCGGCACCAGGGTCGCCTGTCAGATGCCGATTCGCGGCGCCTCTCCGGCGGCGGAGTCCGCGGGCGAGCCTGGCGCCGCGGCGGCCGGCGGTTAGGAGGATTTACGGCAGACCGGGCACGCCGGTGTTGGTCGAGTATTCGAAGTGGAGCGCCTGGCCCGGATAGACCAGCGGATAGATGGCGTGCGCCGCCAGCGCCGCCTCGGCAAAGCCGGTGAGGATCAGCTTGAGCTTGCCCGGGTAGGTGGCGATGTCGCCGATGGCGAAGATGCCAGGCGCGCCGGCGGCGGCGGTCGCCGGGTCGATCCTGATGTGGTTGCGGTCGAGGTTGAGGCCCCAGCTCGCGATCGGCCCCAGGTTCATGGCCAGGCCGTAGAACGGCAGCAGCGCGTCCGTCGGCAGGCGCCGGCTGCCGCCCGACAGGTCCTTGACTTCGACCGCCGCGAGGCGCCCGTCCTCACCCTCGAGCGCGGCCAATTGGTACGGTACCACGAGCTCGACCCTGCCCGAGGCCGCCAGCGCGTGCAGGCGGGCGACGCTCTCCGGGGCGGCGCGGAACTTCGCCCGCCGATGCACCACCTGGACCTTCGCCGCCACCTCGGCGAGCGAGATCGCCCAGTCGACCGCCGAATCGCCACCGCCCGCGATCACCACGCGCTTGCCGCGAAAGTCCTCGCGCCGCTTCACCAGGTAGAAAACGCTCTTGCCCTCGTAGCGCTCGAGGCCCGGAAGCGGCGGCCGGTGCGGCCCGAAGGCCCCCACCCCGGCGGCGACGATCACGGCGCGGCCCTCGACGCCGACGCCGGCCGTGGTCTCCACGCGCCAGCCGTCGGCGTTCCGCCGCAGCCGCTCGACCTGGCTGCCCAGGTGAAACACCGGATGGAAGGGCCGCGCCTGCTCCTCGAGCTTGCCGATGAGCTCGGCCGCGTCGATGCGCGGATAGCCGGGGATGTCGTAGATCGGTTTCTCTGGATAGAGGGCGGCGCACTGGCCGCCGGTCGTCTCCAGCACGTCGACGACGTGGCAGCGCATCTTCAGCATGCCGCATTCGAAGACGGCGAACAGTCCGACCGGCCCGGCGCCGACGATCACGACATCGGTTCTATGGTTGGCGCTCATTGCCGGGTCCGAAAGTGGCGAGGCGGGCGCCAGAATGGAGAGCTTCGCCGCCGCGATACCGAAGCATGGTGCGACCCACGCTCCTGCACCCTACCGGCGCGCCTTCAGCTTCGTCGCCTTGCGCAAATCCTCGTTGATCCGCGACTGCTAGCCGCGGCCCGTCGCGCGGTAACGCGCCAGTACATCGGGATCGAGGCGAATATTGATGGCTTCCTTTGGTGATGCCGCTTTCGGCCGGCCGGGACGAATGAGCTTATCGCCTGCCCAAATCTCCGCGCGCTCGAACCAATCACCGTCAAGGTGCGGCGCGTCGTCGGGATCAACCCATTTGCTCTTCGTAGTACGCTTCTTCGTCGGCATGTCCGTACCTCATCGAAATGATACGCCGGCCGCCGTTGCGCGGCTTCCAGACCAGTATCACGAACCGACCGCGCAACCATCCCGCCGTAATGAACCGCTGCTCGCCGTAATCGCGCCGCGCGTCGGGCAAGGTCATGATACGGCCCGCGAACACTAACTCGGCGTCGGCGAAATCAAGGCCGCGCTCCTCGAGCGTCCTTTGCCGTTTTGCTTCGTCCTAGGTGATCGCCAATTAATGTATCCACAAAAAAATATGAAATCAAGTAACGAGGCGGGCGCCAGAATGGAGAGCTTCGCCGCCGCGATCAAGCGTGGCGACCGCGGCCGGGTGCCTCCGAGCGCGCGCCCTCGCTTGGCGCGCCCGGCGAGGGGGCAAGAAAAGTGAACGATGAACCCCATGCAAAGCGGGGAATCCGGGCAGCCGCCCGCTTGGCGAAGGCGCCCAGCGAGAGCTCGGAGAAACGAGCGAGGTACCCCATGCCAAGCGGGAAATCCGGGCG
>CAYPKW010000025.1:0-13181 GCA_964411425.1 uncultured Rhodospirillaceae bacterium | reverse complement strand
GCGAGAGCTCGGAGAAACGAGCGAGGTACCCCATGCCAAGCGGGAAATCCGGGCGCCCTCCTCGCTTGGCGCGCCCGGCGAGAGCTCGGAGAAACGAGCGAGGTACCCCATGCCAAGCGGGAAATCCGGGCGGCCCTCGCTTGGCGCGCCCGGTGAGAGCGCAAGAAAATGAACGATGGACCCCATGCAAAGCGGGAAATCCGGGCGGTCCCCGCTTGGCGAAGGCGCCTAGCGAGGCGCTGTGGCGAATCGGCCCCCGTTGCCGCCGCCCTGCGGGACGCGGGTTTCGTCTATTCCTTCACCATGACAAACAGCGGCCGCGCCGCAAGGGCGCCCATCGCAGTCTATAGGATCGTGCTCCTATAGCACAAGGACTTTCGCCCGCGTGAACTGAGCGGAAATGGCGTCATTCTTCCCAAGCTAGTGGATGCGATCCGACAATTGAGTCCCTGCCCAAAGAAAGTGTCATCGCCGGGCGTGCCCCCCGGGTTTAACCCGGGGGCGGCGATCCATGGCGAAGCGGCACGATGGATGCCCGCGTCAAGCGCGGGAATGACAATTGGGAGGAGCGAAACGTTGGAATCGATCCACTAGCGGTTTGAACCAAACGATTGATTGCCTTCGATGGCCTTATCCTTCGAGACGGCCGCTGCGCGGCCTCCTCAGCATGAGGCTTCTTGTTTGACTTCATCCTGAGGAGGGCCGTAGGCCCGTCTCGAAGGAGAGGTCAGCCGGCTCAGGACGAGGGGCCGGCGCGGCGGGTTCCACCCGGCCGGGATATGCTCTAAAACCTGTCGCTCATGACGACCGCGCCCCTCGCCGCGATGCGGCGGCTCGATCTCTACGGCGCCGCCGATACCGCGCGGCTCGCCGCCGCGTTCGCGGCGCTGGCGCGGCCCGGCGACACCATCGCGCTTAAGGGCGAGCTGGGGGCGGGCAAGACCTGCTTCGCCCGCGCCTTCATCCAGTGCCTGGCGCCGGGCGAGGAGGTGCCGAGCCCCACCTTCACCCTGGTGCAGACCTACGACACGCCGGCCGGCACGGTGTGGCATTTCGACCTGTTCCGGCTCGCCGGCGCCGACGAGGCGCTGGAGCTCGGCCTCGAGGAGGCGGCGGCGGGCATCGCGCTCATCGAATGGCCGGAGCGCGCTGCGGGGCTGCTGCCGCGGGACCGGCTCGAGATCGAGTTCGCCTTCGACGCGGACGCGGACGCGGACCCGGACACGCGCCGCGTGCGGCTGATCGCGCACGGCACCTGGGCACGGCGTCTCGAACGGCTTCATCCGTGAGCGCCGCCACGGCTTCGCGCCAGGATCGGATCGCGGTCTTCCTCGCCGGCGCGGGCTGGGGCGGCGCCGAGCGCCGGCTCCTCGCCGGCGACGCCTCGTTCCGGCGCTACGACCGGCTCAGCCGCAAGGGGCGAAGCGCGGTGCTCATGGACGCGCCGCCGCCGCAGGAGGACGTGCGGCCGTTCATGAAGATTTCCGCCCTGCTCAACGGCATCGGATTGAGCGCGCCCAGGGTGCTGGCGGCGGACGTCGAGGCGGGGCTGCTGCTGATCGAGGACTTCGGCGACGACACCTACACGCGGCTCCTGGCGGCGGGAGCCGACGAGGGGCGGCTATACCGCCTGGCGGTGGACCTGCTGATCCAATTGCAACGGCGCGCAGCAAGCCTAGAGGCGCTGCCGGCGTTCGACGACGCGCGCTGCCTCGCCGAGGTGGACCGGCTGCTCGACTGGTATTGGCCGGCCGCGATGGGCGGCCGCGCGCCGGAGGCGCTGAAGGAGAGCTACGCCGCCGCCTGGCGCCTGGCCCTGCCGTTCCGCCACCGGGTGCCGGACAGCATCGCGCTGTTCGACTTCCACGTCGACAACCTGATGCTGCTGCCGGATCGAGCCGGCGTGGCGGCCTGCGGGCTGCTCGATTTCCAGGACGCGGTGCGGGCGCCGCTCGCCTTCGACCTCATGTCGTTGATCGAGGACGCGCGGCGCGACGTGCCGGCGGCGCTGGCCCGCGAATTGCGCGAGCGTTTCCTTGCCGCCTCGCCCACCATCGACCGCGCCGACTTCGCGGCCGCATCTTGCGTGCTCGGCGCAGAGCGCCACGCCCGCATCTTGGGCCAGTTCGCGCGGCTCGCGCACCGCGACGGCAAGCCGGACTATCTGGCGCTCATCCCGCGCGTCTGGCGCCAACTCGAGGGCGCCTTGCGTCATCCGGTGCTGGCGCCGGTCGCCCTCTGGTTCGAACGGCATTTGCCGCCGGCCCGGCGCATCGTCCCCGAAGCCGGGGCCCGGCCGTGACTGAGACGCCCCGGCACGCCATGGTGCTGGCCGCCGGGCTCGGCACGCGGTTGCGGCCGATTACCGAGACGGTGCCGAAGCCGCTGGTCAAGGTGGCGGGCCGCGCGCTCATCGACGTCGTGCTCGACCGTCTCGCCGCGGCGGGCGTCGAGATGGCGGTCGTGAACACCCATCATCTCGGCCCCGCGATCGCGGACCATCTGAAGGAGCGCCGGCACCCGTGCATCCGCCTGTCGCACGAGCCGCGGCTGCTGGAGACCGGCGGCGGCATCAAGCAGGCGCTGCCGCTGCTGGGCCCGGACCCGTTCTTTGCCGTCAACGCCAAGATCCTATGGCTCAATGGCAAGGCGGACGCGCTGCTGCGCCTGGCCGAAGCGTGGCAGGATGCGGCCATGGACGCGCTGCTGCTGCTGCAACCCACGGTGGGCGCGGTCGGCTACGACGGGCCGGGCGATTTCTGGCTCGACCCGCTCGGGCGCGTGGCGCGTCGGCGCGAATGGGAAGTGACGCCGTTCGTGTTCAGCGGCGTCCAGATGCTGCACCCGCGCCTGTTCGCCGGCTCGCCCGCCGGGCCGTTCTCGCTCAATCTCCTCTACGACCGGGCGATCGAGGCGGGCCGTCTTTACGGCCTGCGCCACGACGGCGAGTGGTACCACGTGAGCACGCCCGGCCAACTGGCCGAGGTGGAGGCGCGGCTCGCCCACGGCGCCGCCTCGCTGTTCGTCGGATGAGCGGCAGCGGCGCCGCGGCGCTATACTCCATAGCGCCGGGCATCCCGTTCCTCGACGCGCTCGCCGCCGGCCTCTTGGCCGAAGCCGGCGACGAACCGCTGGCGCTGCCCAGGATCATAGTCTTGTTGCCGACCCGGCGCTCCTGCCGCGCCATGCAGGAGGCGCTGCTGCGCCGGAGCGAGGGCCGCCCGCTGCTGCTGCCCCGCCTGGTGCCGCTGGGCGACCTCGACCCCGAGGAACCGGCGGCCGATCTGGAGGACACCGACGCCGGATGGAGCGACGCGCTCGATGCGCCCGCCATCGCGCCGTTGCGCCGGCTCTTGCTGCTGACGCGGGCGGTGTTCGCCGCCGCCGGCGCCTCGATCGACCAGTCGGCGCGGCTCGCCCAGGAGCTCGCGCGCCTCATCGACCGGGTGCAGACGGAGGAGCTGTCGTTCGACCGGCTGGCGGGCGTGGTGCCGGAGGAGCACGCGCTCCATTGGCAACGGACGCTGAAGTTCCTCGAAATCGTCACGCGCGCCTGGCCGGAGATTCTGGCAGAGGAAGGCGCGCTCGATCCCGCCGACCGGCGCAACCGCCTGCTCAGGGCCCGCGCCGAAGCGTGGCGGCGGCACCCGCCCGCCCATCCGGTGATCGCCGCCGGGTCGACCGGCAGCATCCCGGCCACCGCCGCGCTCCTCGCCGTCATCGCCCGGCTGCCGCAGGGCCGCGTCGTGCTGCCCGGCCTCGACCGCGGCGCCGACGACGACACCTGGGCGGCGATCCGGGACGACCCGGCGCATTCGCAGCACGGCATGGCGCAACTGCTGGCAAGCCTCGGCTGCGCCCCGTCCGAGGTGCGCGACTGGCCCTACGGCGACCGGCGCGCGCCGGCGGCGCGCGCGCGCATTCTCGCCGAGGCGCTGCGCCCCGCCGCCACCGCCGAGGCCTGGCGCGAGGATGCCGACGAGGATCGCGAGCGCATGGCTCTGGCACTCGCGGGCGTGACGCGGATCGACTGCCCGACCCCACAGGAGGAAGCCGGCGCGATCGCGCTTCTGCTGCGCGAGGCGCTCGAGGTTCCCGGTCGGCGCGCCGCGCTGGTGACGCCGGACCGCGAGCTTGCCCGGCGCGTCCAGGGCGAGTTGCTGCGCTGGGACATCCGCATCGACGATTCGGCGGGCCGGCCGCTGGCGGCCACGCCGCCGGGGACGTTTCTGCGCCTGGTCGCGCAGGCGATCCGCGACCGCGTGGCGCCGGTGCCGCTGCTTGCCATGCTGAAACATCCGCTTGCGGCCGGCGGGCGCGATCCGGCGGAGTTCCGCCGGCTGGCGCGGCGGGTCGAGCGACTGGCCCTGCGCGGGCCGCGCCCGGCCCCGGGCTGGGCGGGCCTCAAGAGCGCGCTCGGCGAGAGGCCGGACACGGAGCCGGCCGTCCTGATCGACGAGCTCGCGGCCGATGCCGCTCCGTTCGCCGCGGCGATGGACGCCGAGGAAGCGCCGCTCGCGCGGCTGCTCGCATCGCATGTGACGTTCGCCGAGGCGCTGGCGGCCAGCGACAAGGAGAGCGGGCCTGAGCGCCTGTGGGCTGGCGAGGCAGGCGCGGCGGCGGCCGCCTTCGTCGCCGAGCTCGGCGAAGCGGCGCGGGACCTGCCGCCGATCGAAGGCGCCCACTATCCGGCGCTTCTTTCGAGCCTCATCGCCGGGCGAGTCGTCCGGCCTCGCTTCGGCAGCCATCCGCGCCTCGCCATCTGGGGTCCCTTGGAGGCGCGGCTGCAGAGCGCCGACCTGCTGATACTAGGCGGCCTCAACGAGGGCACCTGGCCGGCGGAGCCGCCCGTCGATCCCTGGCTCAGCCGGCCGATGCTGAAGGCCTTCGGCTTGCCGGCGCCGGAGCGGCGCGTCGGGCAGGCCGCGCACGACTTCGCCGAGGCCTGCATGGCGCCCGAAGCGGTCCTGACCCGCTCGCGCCGGGTCGATGGCACGCCCACCGTGCCGTCACGCTGGCTGACGCGGCTCGACGCCTATCTGGCGAGCCGTGGCCTCAAGTTCGACCTTGGCCGGCCCGCTACTCTGCTCGATTGGCAGGCGCTGCTCGACCGGGCGCCGCGCTTGCCGCCCGCCCGCCCGCCCGCGCCGCGCCCGCCCGTCGCGGCTCGCCCGCGCACGCTGTCGGTGACCGCGGTCGAGACCTGGATGCGCGATCCCTATGCGATCTATGCCCGCCGTATCCTGGGGCTGAAGCCGCTCGACCCGCTCGACGCCGACCCCGGCGCCGCCGAACGCGGCGAGCTGATTCACGCCATCCTGGAACGCTTCCAGCGGCGGTTCCCGGTGGAACTGCCGGCGGATGCGTTGCCGGAACTGCTGCGCCTGGGCGAGCAGGCGTTTGCCGCGGCGCTGGCGCGGCCCAGCGTGTGGGCATTCTGGTGGCCGCGCTTCGAGCGCATCGCGCGCTGGTTCATCGACACCGAGCGCGCGCTCCGCGGGGAAGGGCGCCTCGGCGTTCCCGAATCGACCGGCTCGCTCGTCGTGGCGGGGCCGGCCGGCGACTTCACGCTCACGGCGCGGGCCGACCGCATCGACCGGTTGGCCCTCGGCAGCCTCGCGATCGTCGACTACAAGACCGGGACGCTGCCCACGCCCAAGGAGGTCGCACTGGGATTCGCGCCGCAACTGCCGCTCGAGGCGGCGATCGCGGCGGCCGGCGGATTCGAAGGGATCGCGGGGCCGGTGGCGGAGCTGGCGTTCTGGCGGCTCACCGGCGGCGATCCGCCGGGCGAGATCAGACGCGTCGAGGGCGACCCGGCGCAACTGGCGGCAGACGCCCTCGCCGGGCTCCGACGCCTGATCGCCCTGTTCGACGACCCGGCGACGCCGTACGAATCGCGCCCGCGCCCCGGCTACGCGCCGCGCTACAGCGACTACGAGCACCTGGCGAGAGTGAAGGAGTGGGCCGCCGGCGAGGGCGCGGAATGAACGAATCCTCTGAGCGCCGCGAGGCCGAGCAGCGCCGGGCCACCGATCCCACCGCCTCGGTCTGGGTCGCGGCCTCGGCCGGCACCGGCAAGACCCAGGTGCTGACCGACCGTTACCTGAGCCTGCTGTTGGCCGGCACCGAGCCGCAGCGCGTCTTGTGCCTGACTTTCACCAGGGCGGCGGCGGCGGAGATGGCGAACCGAATCGGCGTACAGGTGGCGCGCTGGCCGGCGCTGCCCGACGCGGCGCTGGACAAGGAATTGAAGGCGCTCGCCGGCGTCGAGCCGGACGAGGAGACCCACCGCCGGGCGCGCCGGCTGCTGGTACGCCTGCTCGACACGCCGGGCGGCATGAAGATCGAGACCATCCACGGCTTCTGCCAGTCGCTGCTACGCCGGTTCCCGATCGAGGCCGAGGTCGCGCCGCATTTCGAGCTGCTCGACGAGCGCAGCGCCGCCGAGCTGCTGCGGGACGCGCGCGAGCAGGTGCTGGCGCGGGCGCGCGCCGGGGCCGAAGGCCTGGCCCAGGCGCTGCGCCTCATAGGCACGCATGCCGGCGAGGACGCCTTCGCCGAACTCCTGCGGATGCTCGCCGCCGAACGCGCGCGCTTCCGCGATCTGTTGGCGCGGCACGGCGGGCTCGGCGCCGCCAAGACGGCCTTACGCGACCTGCTGGGCCTCGAGCCCGGCGCCAACGCCGATAGCCTGTTGGCCGAAGCTTGCGAGGACGACAGCCTCGACTTGATGGGTCTCGGTCTCGCGGTGGAAGCGCTAGAGGGCGGCGGCGTCACGGACCGAGGGCGCGCCGCCGCCATCGCCGCATGGCTCGCCGCGCCGGCCGAGCGCGGCGCCCGCTTCGCCGACTACAAGGGCGCGTTCCTCACCGCCACGGGGGAAATCCGCGAGGTGCTGGCGACCGAAGCCGTGCGCAGGCGGGACCCGCACGCCGTCACCGTGCTGGAGCACGAGGCGCGCCGGGTGCTCGACCTCAGGGAGCGGCTCAACGCGGCCTTGGTCGGCGCCATGACCGAGGCGGTGATGGAGCTGGGCGAGGCCATCCTCGGCGCCTACGAGCGGTTGAAGGAGACGCGGGCGCTGCTCGATTACGACGACCTGATCCTGCTGGCGCGCGATCTCTTGCGCCGGCCGGGCGTGGCGCCGTGGGTCCTCTACAAGCTGGACGGCGGGCTCGACCACATCCTGATCGACGAGGCGCAGGACACCAACCCCGAGCAATGGGACGTGATCGCCCTCTTGGCCGACGAGTTCTTCGCCGGCGAAGGTGCCAGCGCGGGGCCGCGCACGGTGTTCGCCGTGGGCGACGTGAAGCAGTCGATCTTCGGCTTCCAGCGCGCCGATCCCAACGCCTTCCTCAGGATGCGCGAGCATTTCCGCGCGCGCGTCGAGGCGGCGCGGAGGGCCTGGCACGACGTGCCGCTCGCGCATTCTTACCGCTCGGTGCCGGCGGTGCTGCGCGCGGTCGATGCCATCTTCGAGCCGGCCGCGGCCCGGGACGGCGTGGCGCTCGACGGCCGGGCGATCATCCACGAGGCGCACCGCGAGGGCCAGGCTGGGCTGGTCGAGCTGTGGCCGCCGGCGACCCCCGCCCCCGTCGAGGAAGTAGCCGCGTGGCAGCCGCCGGTCGGCCGCCTCGCGGGCGATCGGCCGCGCGCGCGCCTCGCCCGCCTGGTCGCCGGCCGCATCGCGGCCATGATCGCCTCCGGCGAGCGATTGCCCTCGCGCGGCCGCGCCGTGCGGCCCGGCGACGTGATGATCCTGGTGCGCCGCCGCGACGCGCTGGTCGAGGAACTGGTGCGCGAGCTGAAAGAGCGGCAAGTCCCGGTCGCCGGTGTCGACCGCATGGTGCTGACCGACCAGATCGCGGTCATGGACCTGGTCACGCTGGGCCGGTTCCTGCTGCTGCCCGAGGACGACTTGACGCTCGCCACGGTGCTGAAGAGCCCCTTAGTTGGGCTCGACGAGGAACAACTCTTCCGCCTCGCCTACCGGCGCCAAGGATCGCTGTGGGCGGCGCTGCGCCGCGACGCGGCCGACGCGGCCCTGGCGCCAGCCGCCGCCTTGCTCCGCCTGATGCTGGCCCGGGCCGACTACGTGCGGCCGTACGAGCTCTACGCCGAGCTGCTGGGGCGGCTGGGCGGCAGGAGGGCGCTTCTCCAGCGCCTCGGCCCGGAGGCGGCCGATCCGATCGACGAGTTCCTCAACCTGGCGCTGCATTACGAGCGCGCCCATGTGCCCTCGCTGCAGGGCTTCCTCCACTGGCTCGCCGCCGGCGCCGTCGAGGTGAAGCGCGACCTCGAGCAGGGCGCGGGCCAGGTGCGCGTGATGACGGTGCACGGCGCCAAGGGCCTGCAAGCGCCGATCGTCTTTCTGCCGGACAGCATGCAGATCCCGAAGGCGTCGCCGCGTCTCTTATGGCACGCGAGCCCGCAACTGCCGCTGATGTCGCCGCGGGTAGCCGAGGACGACAGCGTGACCGGCGCGGCGCGCGCCCGCGCCCGCCAGCTCCAGGACCAGGAGCACCGGCGGCTGCTGTACGTGGCGCTCACCCGCGCCGAGGACCGGCTCTACGTTTGCGGCTGGCGCGGCCGCAACCAGGCGCCGCAGGGATGCTGGTACGACCTGGTGGCGGAAGGACTCAAGCCCGTGGCGGCACCGTTCGAATTCGACTGCGTGGCCGAGCTTGGGCCGACGGAAGGCTGGCGCGGGCCGGGTTTCCGTCTCGCCGACCCGCAGACCGCCGCGCCCGACCCACCGGAAGAGGCGGAGCAGGCCGCGCCGCCGGCGGCACCGCTGCCGTCCTGGGCATTGCTCGCGCCGGAACTCGAGCCGACGCCGGCGCGCCCGCTCGCCCCGTCGCGCCCGCCCGGCGAGGAGCCCCCGGTGCTGGCGCCGCTCGGCGATGCCCGCTACCGGCGCGGCCGGCTGGTGCACCGGCTGCTCGAACTCTTGCCCGACCTGCCGGACGAGCGCCGCGCGGCCGCCTGCCGGCGGCTGTTGGCCGCGCACGCCCCTTGGCTTGACGCGGCGGACGGCGAAGCGATCGGCGAGGCGGTATTGCGGCTCATCGCCGACCCCCGCTTCGCCGCCCTGTTCGGACCCGGCAGCATGGCCGAGGTGCCGCTGGTGGGCGAGGTGAGCGGGCCGGACGGGCGGCCGGTCGTGGTCTCAGGGCGCATCGACAGGCTCGTGGTCGCCGAGGAGGTGCTGGCGGTGGATTACAAGGCCGATCGGGCGCCAGCGGCGGCGATGCCCGAGACTTATCTGTGGCAGATGGCCGCCTACCGCGCGGTGCTCCGCCGCATTTATCCAGACCGCCCAATAACTTGCGGTATTCTGTGGACTACCATACCAGATCTGGTGGTTCTTTCTGCCGGCGACCTCGACCGCTGGCTGCCTTGACGGCCCCGCCGGGGGTTCCTAGAGTCCGGTTGCGGTCGGCTTCCGCCCCGCCGCGCTTCCGGACAAGTCGAGAGGAACGAGCATGGCGACGACCAAGGTTTCCGACGCGACGTTCGAGGCCGACGTGCTCAAGGCAGCCGGGCCGGTCCTGGTCGATTTCTGGGCCGAGTGGTGCGGCCCGTGCAAGACGATCGCGCCGACGCTCGAGGAGCTGGCGGTCAGCATGGGCGACCGGGTGACGGTGGCCAAGCTCAACATCGACGAGAACCCCCAGACCCCGCGCAAGTACGGCGTTCGCGGCATCCCCACCCTGATGCTGTTCAAGGGCGGCCAAGTGGCGGCCACCAAGATCGGCGCGCTGCCCAAGGGCAAGCTGATCGAGTGGGTCCAATCGGCGATCTGAACCGCCTGCATTCACGCTCGAGCGCACCCCACTTGAGCGGCAGTGCTCACCCTCTCGCTGGCCGCCACCTGACGTCGTCCCGGCGCAAGCCGGGACCCATGGCGCCGCTGACGCGGACCGTCGAGATGGATACCGGCTTTCGCCGGTATGAAGAGCGGAGAGGACGGCGTGCATCGGGTCAATCTGTCGCCCCCTACCCGTTCTCCGCCAGCACCTGGCCCGCCAGGTAGAGCGAGCCGCAGACGAGGACCCGGGCGGGGGCCGGGTCCCGGCCCACGATGTCGGCGAGGGCGGCGGCGACGCTAGGCGCCGGCACGCCTGCGATCCCGACCGCGCGGGCGGCCGCCGCAGCCGCCTCGGCCGAGAGCGAGGCGTGGCCGCCGATGGCGACCCCTCGGAGAGCGCGAGCCTGGCCGGCGAAGGGCGCCAGAAACGCCCGAGGGTCCTTGGTGTCGAGCATGCCGAACACGAGGTCGAGCGGCCGGTCGGTCCAGTGCCGGCGCGCGTGGCCGCCGATGGCGACCCCTCTGAGACCGCGGGCAGCGCTTCGACGAGCGGCCCCAGTGCCAGCCGTTGCAGGCGCGCCGGCCATTCGGCCTCGACGAGGCCGCGCGCGGCGGCGGACTCATCGACGCCGAATTGGCGCAGGTGCGCCAGACAGGCGAGCGCTATCCCGGCATTGTCGATCTGGTGCGCGCCGGGCAAGACCGGCAGCGGCAGCCGCATCAGGGTCCCGTCGGCGCGGAAGAGGAGGCGATCCTCCGCCGCCTCGACCGACCATTCGCGGCCGTGGCGCCTGAGCGCCACGCCCTCATCCCGTGCCCGCGCCTCGAACACCGCGGCCGCCTCGGGCGGCTGGGGTCCCACCACCGCCGCGATCAGAGGTGCGAAGGGCAAAAGGCTTCTGTACCGGGACTCATTCGTGAAGTAGAGTTTGACCTGAAGGGCGCGGCGATCATAGTTCAAATCATGGCTCGGGAAGACCGCATAACGCTATTCATCGAAGGCTTCCCGGAGGATGAGGGACGCGTTCGGCTGAACGCGTTTATGACCGAGCTTCAAAGCCTGAGCGCAACCATCAATCGGCTTGATCGCGATGCCAACGACGGAAGGGCGGCGAATTATTTCCAGATTGCCGAACTCTCTTACAAGAGCCCGATACGCGTTGTCCTTGAACCACAGCCGCTCACTAGAGCGCGGTATACCGGCCACTTAGTAATAGAAAGCCTTGGCCGTATTGTTGATGCGCTCACGACTGGCGACAATCTAACCGCCATCGATGCCGATTTGCTCGATGATATCCGTGGCCTAACCAAACCAGTTGGGAAGGCAGTAAAGTCCGCAACTCTCGTATTCAACGGCTATCGGCTCGATCTGACAGAGACAATTGGTCATCGCGTGGACGAAGCACTCAAAGTCGAGGACGAATGCGAAGGCTCTCTCGACGGAATGCTAGAGCAGATAAATCTGCACCTCGGGGCAAATATTTTTCACATCTACCCTGACGTCGGCCCGAAGAAGGTGACTTGTCACTTTCCATCTAAGCTATATGACGACGCAGTTGCAGCGGTCGGCAAGCGCGTCGAAGTGTCTGGAACGTTGCGCTACCGTCCAAGTGCGCCGTACCCGCACCAAATTGCCGTGACCTATGTCGAAGCGTTTCCACCTGACTCTGAATTACCAGATTGGGACGATTTGCGCGGACGGGCACCCAACGCGACTGGCGACTTGAGTAGCGAAGCGTTCGTTCGGGAGCTTCGCGATGGCTGGTACTGATCCGCTGTACTACTGGGACACGTGCATCTTTCTGGCGTGGCTTAAGGACGAAGAGCGCAAGGCCGGTGAAATGGCCGGCGTGCGCGAAGTCATCGAGAAAAACAGGAAACGTGAGGTCAGACTAATGACCTCTGTGCTCACGCTTACGGAAGTGCTGGCTTCCAAGATTCCGGTTGGTCTGGAAAATTTGTACAAGGGTCTAATAATGCGGCGCGTCAACCGCATTGGAATGGATATCAAGGTCGCGCAGTTGGCGCACGACATTCGGGACTACTATGCCCAACGAGCGACAGAGAACGGCGGAAAAATTCTATCGACGCCGGACGCCATTCATCTCGCGACTGCCATCCTCTATCGAGCGGATGAGTTTCATACGTTCGATGAAGAGGGCGGTCGCAAGACCCTTGGGTTGCTTCCTCTTTCCGGCAACGTCGCCGGGCACGGGCTGAAAATATGCAAACCAGAAGGAAAAAACCTGGAGCTGGATCTTAGAAGAAAACCTGAGGTCTGATGCCGATGACTTTGAATCCGTCGCCCGACGCCTCGAATGCGACGAGGACAAGGCACGGTTTAAGAAGAAGCTGGGCAAGATCGCAAGGGCGAAGGCACCACCTGCGGCCCGCAAAGCAAAATGACTACGCACGCTGATCATAAGTTTAGTGTGAGTATTCGGACGGATGATCTCGCTGTGGTGAATTGCTTGCGCGCTTTGGCAAAGTTCAGCCAAAAACACGGCAACAACAATATTCCTTGGGGTGGCACTAAAGACGATGATTGGAAACGCGCCAGGGGAAACGTCACGTTCCGGTTCTCTGCCCCTCAGTACCGGGACGGATTCATGGCCGAGGTAGAGCGCCTTTTGCCTCAGGCGCTTTGGAAGGTCACCGATAAGAGCGACGCCGACCCTGCAACACCGCAACGCCGCTAGAGAAGTGAAGGGCCCGGCGTGTCCGAACCCTTCACCGTAACAGTCCGCCGTTCTGCCACTGAACTACAGGGCCACAATGGCGGCCCTGATGGGAATCGAACCCACGGCAAGCGGATTAACTGGTCGCTTACAGATAGAAACCGATGCGGCTAAGTTCAACCCCTAGCGGCTGGGTTTGCTAAGTACAACATCGCCAATGTATCGACCCTACCCGTTCTCCGCCAGCACCTGGCCCGCGAGGTAGAGCGAGCCGCAGACGAGGACCCGGGCGGGGGCCGGGTCCCGGCGCGTGAGATCGGCCAGCGCCGCGGCGACATTGGCGGCCGGTTCCGCAGCGATCCCGACCGCGCGGGCGGCCGCGGCGGCCGCCTCGGCCGAGAGAGACGCGTGGCCGCCGATGGCGACCCCTCGGAGAGCGCGGGCCTGGCCGGCGAAGGGCGCCAGAAACGCCTGAGGGTCCTTGGTGTCGAGCATGCCGAACACGAGGTCGAGCGGCCGGTCGGTCCAGTGCCGGCGCGCGTGGCGGGCGACGGCGCCGCCGGCGGCGGCGTTGTGGCCGCCGTCGAGCCACAGCTCCCAGGCCGCGGGCAGCGCTTCCACGAGCGGCCCAAGTGCCAGCCGTTGCAGGCGCGCCGGCCATTCGGCCTCGACGAGGCCGCGCGCGG
>CAYPKW010000024.1:0-35935 GCA_964411425.1 uncultured Rhodospirillaceae bacterium | reverse complement strand
GCGCCGCCTTGCGCCGGCTGGCGACGAAGGCGACGTAGGGCGCCGGGCTTGCCAGCGCCGCCGCCAGCGCGTCGCGGTCGCGCCTGCCCTGGGTCGCGACCACGACGAAGGCGGCGCCGATGCGCGGCGCGCCCGCGAGATCGAATCCTTCGATCGAATGATCGGCTTCCGAGAAGGCCTCGGCATCGCGCGCGGGTGCCGCCGTCGTGACGGCGTAGCCGATGCGCTTGGCGAGCGCGCACAGCGTCCGCGCCACCGGCGAGGCGCCGACGATGACGACCGCCGGCCGCGGCAGGATCGGCTCGACGAACACCTCCAGCGTGCCCCCGCTCGGGCACGCGCTGGTGAAGTCCTCGACGCCGCCCCCCGCCGCCGGCGCCTCTACCGGGCGGACGCGGATGAGCCGCGCCTTGCCGTCGATGAGCGCCTCGGCGGCAGCCTTGCGCACCGGCCCCTCGGCGCACGGGCCGCCGATCCAGCCGTCGAGCGAGCCGTCGGCGCGCACAATCGCCTTGGCCCCGGCCTTGGCCGCGGTCGCGTCCTCGCTCAGCACCACGGTGGCGAGCACGAAGGGCTCGTTGTCGCCCTTGATGCGCGCCATGCAGTCGATGATGTCCTCGGTCATCCGCTCATCCCCGAGCCGGATCGCCGCCCCTTCTCGCATCAGCGGTCGATCCCGAGCTCGTGGCACTTCTGCCATACTCGCCACGCGGTATGCGGCATGGGGAGATGCGTCACGCCGAGATGGGCGAAGGCGTCGACCACCGCGTTGGAGAACGCCGGCACGCCGCCGACGTTTGGCGATTCGCCCACCCCCTTGGCGCCGATCGGGTGGTGCGGCGAGGGGGTCACCGTCTCGCCCAACTCCCACACCGGCGTCTCCACCGCCGTCGGCAGGAAGTAGTCGAGCAGCGTGGCGCCGTGGATGTTGCCGGCATCGTCGAACACCAGCTCCTGGCCCATGGCGATGGCGAAGGCTTCCGCGAGCCCGCCGTGGATCTGGCCCTCGACGATCATCGGGTTGATCCGGGTGCCGCAGTCGTCGACGCCGTAGAACCGGCGCACCTTGGCCTCGCCGGTGAAGCGGTCGATATCGACGACGCAGACATAGGCGCCGAACGGATAGGTCATGTTCGGCGGATCGTAGTACTCGACCGCTTCCAACCCCGGCTCCATGCCCTGCGGCACGTTGTGGTAGGCGGCCCAGGCGATCTCCTTCATGCTGGCGCCCTTGTCCGGCACGCCGCGGATGCGGAAGCGGTCGACGTCCCATTCGAGGTCGTCTTCGCTCACCTCGAGCAGATGCGAGGCGATGGCGCGCGCCTTCGCCCGGACCTTGCGCCCCGCCCTGGCGGCGGCGGCGCCGCCCACCGGCGTCGTGCGCGAGCCGTAGGTGCCTAGGCCGTAGGGCGCCGTGTTGGTATCGCCCTCCTCGACCATGATCTGGTCTGCCGGAATCCCGGTCTCGGTCGCCAGGATCTGGGCGTAGGTGGTCTCGTGCCCCTGGCCCTGGGACTTGGTGCCGAAGCGGGCGATGGCCGAGCCGGTCGGGTGGACGCGGATCTCGCAGCTCTCGAACATGCCGACGCCGATGATGTCGCAGTTGCGCGTCGGCCCGGCGCCGACGATCTCGGTGAAGGTGGCGATGCCGATGCCCATCAGCTCGCCCTTCCGGCGCTTGTCCTCCTGCTCGCGGCGCAGCGCTTTGTAGTCGACCGCGTCGAGCGCCTTCTTGAGCGCGGCGGGATAGTTGCCGCTGTCGTAGTCCCAGCCGAGCGCCGAGCGATAGGGGAACTGCTGCGGCTGGACGAAATTGCGCAGCCGAATCTCCGCCTTGTCGATCCCCAGCTTCTGCGCTAGCACGTCCATCATGCGCTCGATCAGGTAGGCGGCCTCGGTCACCCGGAACGAGCAGCGGTAGGCGACGCCGCCGGGCGCCTTGTTGGTGTAGACGCCTTCGACGCTCGCGTGCGCGACGGGGACATCGTAGCTGCCGGTGACGATGTTGAAGAACCCGGCCGGCCACTTGCTCGGCTGGGCGTGCGAATTGAAGGCGCCGTGGTCGGCGAGCGCATGGACGCGCAGCGCCTTGATGCGCCCGTCCTTGTCCGCCGCCAGCTCGCCCGTCATGTGGTAGTCGCGGGCGAACGCCGTGGTCGACAGGTTGTCGAGCCGGCTCTCCACCCACTTGACCGGCCGGCCGAGCACGATCGAGGCGACCGTGGCGCAGACATAGCCGGGATACGCCCCCACCTTGTTGCCGAAGCCGCCGCCGATGTCCGGCGAGACGACGCGGATCTTGGCCTCGGGCAGGCCGGCGATGAGGGAGACCACCGTGCGCACCACGTGCGGCGCCTGGAAAGTCCCGTACAGCGTCAGCTCGCCGCGCACCTTGTCGAACGAGGCGACGCAGCCGCAGGTCTCCAGCGGGCAGGGATGCACCCGCGGGTAGAGCACCTCCTCCTTGACCCTAACCGGGGCGGCGCTGAACGCCTTGTCGGTCGCCTCCTTGTCGCCCATCTCCCAGGTGAAGATGTGGTTCGGGTGCCGGCGCGGCCCCTGGCCAACGTCGTTCTTGCCGACCGTGTCCTCGCGCAGCACGGGGGCGCCGGCGGCCATCGCCTTCTTCGGGTCGACCAGCGCCGGCAGGGCCTCGTAGTCGACCTCGACGAGCTGGACTCCGTCGGCCGCGATGTAGCGGTCGTCGGCGACGACGAACGCCACCTCCTGGTTCTGGAAGTGGACCTTCTCGTCGGCCAACACCGCCTGCCGGTCGCCGGCGAGCGTCGGCATCCAGTGCAGGTTCAGCGGCTTGAGGTCGGCGGCGGTGAGCACCGCGCGCACCCCCGCCAAAGCCTTCGCCTTGTCGGCGCGGATCGCCTTGATGCGGGCGTGCGCCCTGGGGCTGCGCACGAAGTCGCCGAACAGCGTGCCGGGCAGCTTCAGGTCGTCGATGAAGTTGCCCTTGCCCTGGATGAGGCGCGCGTCCTCGACGCGCTTGCGGCTGTGGCCGATGCCGGCGAGCGCCTCCGCGCGCTTCTCCGTCGCTTCCACCATGGTCATGCCCCTCCCTGCTGGCGCAGCGCCTTGGCGGCGGAGCGCACGGCCTTGACGATGTTCTGATAGCCGGTGCAGCGGCACAAATTGCCGGAAATGCCCCAGCGGATCTCGCTCTCGCTCGGGTCCGGTTTCTCCTGCAGCAGCCGGTAGCCACGCATCAGCATGCCGGGCGTGCAGAAGCCGCACTGCAGCCCGTGCTCCTGCACGAAACTTTCCTGCAGCGGGTGCAGCTTGCCGTCCTTGGCGAGGCCCTCCACCGTCACCACCCGGCCGCCGTTGGCCTGGATCGCGAACACCGTGCACGACTTGACCGACTTGTCGTCGAGGTCGACCGTGCAGGCGCCGCAGTGGCTGGTCTCGCAGCCGATATGGGTCCCGGTGAGGCTGAGCTGCTCGCGCAGGAAATGCACGAGCAGCGTGCGCGGCTCGACCAGCGCCTCGACGCGCTCGCCGTTCACCGAGAGAGTGATTGCCGTCTTCGCCATGGTCAGCCTCCCTTGGCGCGGCCGAGCGCCGTCTCGATGGCCCGGCGGGTCACCACGCCCGTCACGTGGCGGCGGAACTCCGGCGGCCCGCGCAGGTCGCCGGAGGGCGCCGCGACCGCCCGCGCCGCCTCCGCCGCCTTGGCCTGGGCCGCCGCGTCGACTTTGGTGCCGAGCAAGGCTTTCGCCGCGGCGTCCGCGTAAAGAGGCGTCGCACCGACGTTGGTGAGCGCCACCGCCGCCTGCGCGCAAGTGCCGGCCTTCATCGAGAGGATCACCGCGGCGGCGGCGATGGCGTAGTCGCCGACCTTGCGTTTCATCTTATGGTACGCGTAGCCGTGGCCGGCGGCGGGACGCGGGACGCGGATCTCGACCAGCAGTTCGTCCGCGCCGAGCAGGGTCGAGAAAGTGCCGGTATAGAATCCGTTCGCCTTCACCACGCGCTCGCCCTTGGGGCCGCGCAGCACGTAGGACGCGCCCAGCGCCATCATCACCGCCGGCATGTCGTTGCCGGGGTCGCCGTTGGCGACGTTGCCGCCGACGGTGCCGAGCGAACGCACCTGCGGATCGGCGATCTGCGCCGCCGCTTCCGCCAGAATAGGACACGCCTCGGCGAGCAGTTTCGATGCCAGCACCTCGGCCTGGCTGGTCATGGCGCCGATGCGGATGTCGCCCTTGTCCTCGCGGATGCCCTTGAGTTCGGCGAGGTCGCGCAAATCGATGAGGTGCCCCGGTTCGGCCAGACGCAGCTTCATCATCGGAATGAGGCTGTGCCCGCCCGCGAGCGGCCGCGCCTCGTCGCGGTGCCGGGCGAGCAACGCGAGCGCGTCATTTACCGTCGCCGGTCGATGATACTCGAAGCGTGCTGGAGTCATGTCGTCCTCCCCTGGCCCTTATCGACCGCGGCCTTGTCCCGCCGCCATGGGCTACGGACGGAACTCTACGCCATATCGGCGCGTCTTGCCAGGACGTGGCGCGCCTACAAGGGCGAGGCCTAAAACGGGGACAGCATACGATTCGGGTGACCCTCTCCGTTCAGAACGGCACGCAGACCTCCCAATCCAAGGCATCCGCAAACTCGCTCGCCTCCTGCTTGATCCAGTCGTTCGCGTCCGGGTCCCACATCCACGCGGACACGGCCTCGCAGTCGATTGCGTACTCCAGGATCACGCAAGCCTCTTCCGGTTCCTTGTCCTCGCAGTGCCATACGCGAACGCGCTCGAATGCCTCTTCGTCGGTCCAGATCTCCTCGTAAACGAGGAAGTGATCCTCGTAGAACTCGATGGAACTGGCGGGATGGTCCGCCCAGGCGCCCGAGACGGCCGTGGCGAGCCATGCCGCCAAGAGCGCCGCCGCGACGGCGCGAAACCTGGCGGGCGCAGCAGGACTCGAACCTGCGACCCGCTGATTAAGAGTCAGCTGCTCTACCAAACTGAGCTATGCGCCCCCGTGGGGAAGCTGCGCGGTATAGCAAAGGCCTCCGGCCTTGTCGATAGTGGGGACCGCTCACGCCCCGGAGCCGCGATGGCACGGCGAGGCAGTGGCATCCCGGCGCGCGCGACGCTAATCTGCGGGGCGACGACGATTGGCGCCGGAGAAGGTCGATGAAACAGTACACGGTTCGGGCCGACTGGGATGCCGAGGCGAAAGTGTGGATGGCGACGAGTGAGGACGTGCCGGGCCTCACGGTTGAGGCAGAAACGCTCGACGCCTTGGTGGAGGAGGTGAAGCACGTGGTCCCCGAGCTCCTGGAACTGAACTGCGGCTTGCACGGCCCGGCCGACATCTCGCTGGTGGTGACCTCTCGTCGCGAGGAGCGGGTCGCCATCCCGGCCTGATGACCGATTTCCGGCCGGCGCTGGTGCGGCTGCTGTCGGGCGCCAAGTGCGAACCGGTGCGCCGGGGCAAAGGCAGCCATTCGATCTGGTACAGCCCCGCGAGCCGGAGGAACTTTTCCGTCCCCGCCAAGGTCAAATCGCGCCATACCGCCAATGGCATCCTGAAACAGGCCGGACTGCCAAAGGCATTCTGAACGAACGTCCTCGGCCCCGGCCCCCGCGCCTCCCTCAGCCCTCGTCGCCGACGCCGAGCCGACCCACCTTCAACCTCTCGTTGACGTGCACCGCCATGATGAGCCCGAAGCCGGTCAGCACCGTCATCATCGCGGTGCCGCCGTAGGAGACGAGCGGCAGCGGCACGCCGACCACGGGAATGAGACCCATCACCATGGCGGCGTTGATGAACACGTTGATGAACAGGTTGGCGGTGAGCCCCAGCACCAGCAGCCGGCCGAACTGGTTGCGGCACCTGAGGGCGATCGCGAAGCCGTAGCCGAACAGCAGGACGTAGAGGCCGAGCAGCGCCAGGCCGCCGATCATGCCGTGCTCCTCGGCCAGCATGGTGAAGATGAAGTCGGTCTGGCGCTCGGGCAGGAAGTTGAGCTGGCTTTGGGTGCCGCCCATGAACCCCTTGCCGAACAGGCCGCCCGAGCCGAAGGCGATCTTCGATTGCAGGATGTGGTAGCCCTTGCCCAGCGGATCCGATTCCGGATCGAGGAACATGAGGATGCGGTCCTTCTGGTAGTCGCGCAGCGACTGCCAGGCGGCCGGCACGGCGCCCGCCACGGCCACCGCCAACAGCGCGAACTTCCACCAACGCACGCCGGCCAGGAAGAAGATGGCGGCGCCGACCAGCAGCAGCGTGGCGGCGGTGCCGAGGTCGGGCTGCACCAGCACCAGCGCGGCCGGCGCCAGCACCAGAAGCATGGGCAGCAGCAGCCGGTCCGGCCGGCCGATCTTGTCGAACTCGAGGCGGTGGAAGTAGCGGGCGAGCGCCAGCACCAGCGCGATCTTCATGATCTCCGAGGGCTGCAACTGGAACACCCTGAGATCGATCCAGCGCTGCGCCCCCTGGCCCACCTCGCCCGCCAGCTCGACATAGACGAGCAGCCCGAAGCTCGCCGCGTAGACGAGATAGGCGTATTGCAGCCACGCCTTGAGATCGACCAGCGCCACCGCGACCAGCACCGCCATGCCGGCGGCAAACCGGATCATGTGCCGCCCGGCCCACGGCTCCAGGTTGCCGTTGCCGGCCGAATACAGCATCAGGAAACCGAGGCCCGCCACCAGGACGAGCGCCAGCAGCATGCCCCACTGGAAGTTCCGCAGCTTGTGGCGCAGCGGCGCGCGGTACTCCTGCATCAGGCCGAGCATGGGGCCCCTCAGCGCAAGGCGGCGAGCTGCGGGCGCGGGCCGGCGCGCGCCGGGTCGCGGACTTGCGCCTCGAGCAGGATGTCGCGGGCGATCGGACCCGCCACCTTGGAGCCGCCGCCGCCGTGCTCGATCACCACCGCGACCGCGTAGGTAGGCGAGGCCACCGGCGCGAAACCGATGAAGAGCGCGTGGTCGCGCTCGCGCCAGGGCATCTCCTCGTTCTTCTTCACGCCGGCCAGGCGCTCAGCAGCAGTGATGCGGCGCACCTGTGCCGTGCCGGTCTTGCCGGCCATTTCCATCCCCGGCCGCTCGATGCGCACCCTGTAACCGGTGCCGCGCGGGTCGTTGGTGACCCGGTTCATGCCCTCGAACGCGAACGCGAGATGCGCGGCCGCCACGCCGACCGGCGGCGGGGCCGGGACCGGCGCTCCCTCGTCGTACAGCATATAGGGGACGACGGCACGGCCGCCGTTGGCGATCCGCGCCGACATGACGGCGAGCTGCAGCGGCGTCGTCAGGACGAACCCCTGGCCGATGCCGGCCACCAAATTCTCGCCCGGCTGCCAGGGCTCGCCGGTGGCGCCGAGCTTCCATTCGCGGTCGGGCATGAGGCCGGCGCTCTCGCCCGGAAGGTCGATGCCGACCGCCCGCCCCAGGCCGAAGCGCCGCGCCATGGCGGCCATGGCGTCGATGCCGACGCGGCGCGCCAGATCGTAGAAATACACGTCGCAGGACTGCTTGATGCCGTTCATCATGTCGAGCGAGCCGTGGCCCTCCTCCTTCCAGCAGTGGAACTTGGCATTGCCCAGGTAAACGAAGCCGGGGCAGAAGACGCGATGGTCGGGCTTGATTCCGGCCTCGAGCGCCGCCAGCGTCACCATCATCTTGAAGGTGGAGCCGGGCGCGTACTGGCCGGCGATCGCCTTGTTGTTGAGCGGGCGCAACGGGTCGGTGACGAGGGCGCGCCACTCCTCGACGCCGAGCCCCCGGCTGAAGGCGCCCGGATCGAAGGTCGGCGTCGCGCCCAGCGCCAACACGGCGCCGTCGCGCACGTCGAGCACGACGGCGGCGCCGGCGAGCTCGCTCGCCAGCCGCTGCTGGACGAACTGTTGCAGTCCGGCATCGATCGTCGCCTGCAGGTCCTTGCCCGGCCGGCCTTCCCGGCGGGTCAGTACTTTCCTGACCCGCCCGAGGGCGTTGACCTCGACCTCGCTCGACCCGGCGGCGCCGCGCAAGGAGAGGTCGTGCTGCTTCTCGAAGCCGTTCTTGCCGGTGGCGAAGCCGGGCAGCTCCAAGAGCGGGTCGCCGGTCTGCTCGGCCTCGGACACCGCGCCGACATAGCCTAGGACGTGCGCGGTCGATCCGCCGAGCAGGTAGCGCCGGGTCTGGCCGACCTCGATGGCGACGCCGGGCAGGTGCGGCGCGTTGACCTCGATCGCGGCCACCTGCTCCCAGTCGAGGTTCTCGCGCACCGTGATCGGCACGAAGGCCCGTTTGCGCTCGGCATCGCGCAGCGCCGCGGCGATCTCCTCGTCGCTAAGCGAGATGATGGCGTCGAGCTTCGCCAGCGTCGCCGCCACGTCGCCGGCCTGCTCGCGCACCACGACCACGCGGTAGGTCTGCTCGTTGAGCGCCAGCGGCACGCCGAAGCGGTCGTAAATGCGCCCGCGCGGCGGCGCCAGCAGGCGCAAGTTGATGCGGTTCTCCTCGGCCTGCAGCCGATAGGTGTCGGACTGCAGGACCTGGAGATAGTACATGCGCCCGATGAGGGCCGACATGAGCGCGCCCTGGACGCCGGCGAACATGAGGGCGCGGCGGGTGCAAGTGCGGGTCCGGGCCTGGTCCTGCGGCTGCATCAGGCGGCCTCGCGCGGCAGCACGCGCTGGGCCAGCGCCAGCAGGAAGGCGACCAACGGATAGGCGCCCAGCGACCACAGGTAGGCGAACGCCGCCAAGGTCGGATCGATCAGCGTGCCGGCGGTGAACGAGCTCAGCAGCCAGAGGATCAGCCCGGCGCCGGCGCCGGTCACCATGTATCCCCACCACACGACGACGAAGGGCGCGCCGACCAGAAGCCGGCGCTGCGACAGCACCAGGCCGTACACCAGCAGCAGCACCAGCGTCCCCACGCCCAGGGGCGCCATGCCGAGCGCGTCGCCCACCAGGCCTACCGCGAACACCAGCGGCGCGCGCAACAGATGCGGCGCGTGAATCGCCCAGTAATAGACCGCGATTGTCGCCAGCCCCGATCCCATGGAGTGGAAATAGGGGAGCGGCAGCGGCACGATGCCGAGCACCACCAGCGCGACGGTGATGGTGAGCGGCACCAGCACGCGCGCCAGCCAGTCGAGTTGGGCCCAGACCCTCATCGCGGCGCGCCCGTGTCCTCGCCGAGCGGCGCCAGCAGCACGCGCGGCAGCTCGTAGTCGAGCAGGCGCACGTAGTCGATGCGCGCCCAGTCGACGAATGGCTCGACCTCGACGATGCCGCCGCGCACCTCGCTCACCACGCCCACCGGCAGGCCGGACACGAACACCTTGTCATGACCGGAGGTGACGACGCGGTCGCCCACGGCCACGTCGGCGTCGACCGAAAGATACAACAACCGCGGCCGGTCGGAATTGTCGCCCGCCAGTATGGCGCGCTCTCTTGCGCGCTCGACGATCACCGGGACACGGCTGTTGGTGTCGGTGAGCAGCAGCAGCCGGGCCGAGCGCTCCCCCACCTCGATGGTGCGGCCGACCAGGCCCTCGCCGGTCACCGCGCTCTGCCCCTCGCGCGCCCCGTCGCGCCTGCCGGCCGCCACCAAGAGGGCGCGGAAGAAGGGGCCGCCGGTGTCGCCCACCACGCGCGCCGTGATGTAGCCGAGCTTGGGATCGGTGGCCATGCTGAGCAGCCCCCGCAGCTCGCGGTTCTCGGCCTCGAGCCGGCGCGCCAGCGCCTCCCATTGCAGCAGCCGGTCGCGGTCGCGCTCGAGCCGGGCCATCTCGCCCGGCAGATCGGCGAACTTGCCGATGCCGTCGATGGCGCGCGTGACCGCCGCCACCGGCACCGCCAGGGCCTCCAGGATCGGCGTCACCGCGTCGGTCACGGCGGTACGCGCCCGCTCGACCAGTACCGTGTCGGCCTTGCCCAGGACCATCAGCACGACCGCCGCCGCCGCCAACGCCGCGAACGGCAAGCGCTGCGCCCAGGCCCTCAGCGGCGATGCGAACCGCTGCAGCGAGCGTCCTTCCACCGTCTTCCTCCGCGCCTGCCCCGCCGGTGGCGGCGCGATCACTTCCCGCTCAACCTAACGCCGTCAATACGAATTCACCAGAACGTGCTTCAACGTCTTCATCTCCTCGAGGCACCGCCCGGTGCCGAGTGCCACGCAGGACAGCGGGTCGTCGGCGATCGAGACCGGCAGGCCGGTCGAGTGGCGCAGCACGAAATCGAGGTTGGACAGCAGCGCCCCGCCGCCGGTGAGCACGATGCCCTTGTCGACGATGTCGGCGGCCAGCTCCGGCGGCGTCTGTTCGAGGGCGACCTTGACCGCCTCGATGATGGCGCCCACCGGCTCGGCCAGGCTCTCGGCAACCTGCCGCTCGGTGATCACCAGCTCCTTGGGCACGCCGTTCATCAGGTCGCGCCCCTTGATCTCCATGATGCGCCCGTCGCCGTCCTCCGGCGGGCAGGCCGATCCGATTTCCTTCTTGATCCGCTCGGCGCTGCCCTCGCCCACCAGCAGGTTATGGTTGCGCCGGATGTAGGCGATGACCGCCTCGTCCATCTTATCGCCGCCGACCCTGACCGAGCGGGAATAGACGATGCCGCCCAGCGACAGCACCGCCACCTCCGTCGTGCCGCCGCCGATGTCGACCACCATCGAGCCGGTCGGCTCGGTCACCGGCAGGCCGGCGCCGATGGCGGCCGCCATCGGCTCCTCGATCAGCAGCACGCGGCGCGCGCCCGCGCTTTCGGCCGATTCCTGGATCGCGCGGCGCTCGACCGCCGTCGAGCCCGACGGCACGCAGATGATGACCTGCGGGCTGGCGAAGCTGCGCCGGTTGTGCACCTTGCGGATGAAGTGCTTTATCATCTCCTCGGCGACTTCGAAGTCGGCGATCACGCCGTCGCGCAAGGGGCGGATGGCCTGGATGTTGCCGGGCGTGCGCCCCAGCATCATCTTCGCCTCGTCGCCCACTGCCAGCACGTGCTTCTTGCCGCGCACGTCGGCGATCGCCACCACGCTGGGCTCGTTCAGCACGATGCCGCGTCCCTTGACGTAGACCAGCGTGTTGGCCGTGCCCAGGTCGATCGCCATGTCGTCGGACAGAAAGCCGAGCAGTCTATTGAACATCGCACCTCGTCCGCGCCACCGTTGGCCGCCGGGCATAGCCGGCGACCGGGGCGATTGCAAGGCCGATCCGGTGTCGGCTCAAGCCGTGAGCGCCGCCGGCGCCGTCTTCTCTCGCTTGACGAGCAGCTTGTTGAGGGCGTGCAGGTAAGCGCGGGCCGACGCCACCAGCGTGTCGGTGTCGGCGCCCTGGCCGTTGACGGTCTTGCCTTTCTCCTCCAGCCGCACCGTGACCTCGGCCTGCGCGTCGGTGCCGCCGGTGACCGCGTGCACCTGGAACAGCTGCAGTCTCGCCTCGTGCGGGAAGATCTGCTTGATGGCGTTGAAGGTGGCGTCCACCGGCCCGTCGCCGGTGGCGGTGGTGGCGCTGACCCTGCCGTCGATGGCGAGCTCCAGATCGGCGCGCTGCGGTCCCTTGGAACCGGCGATCACCTGCAGGGAGACAAACTTGATGCGCTCGTTGACGCGCCCGATCTCGTCGTCCACCAGCGCGATCAGGTCCTCGTCGAACACCTCCTTCTTCTTGTCGGCCAGGTCCTTGAACCGGCGGAAGGCGTCCTCGAGCGCGTTGTCGCCGAGATCGAAGCCCAGCTCTTTCAGCTTCTCCCGGAACGCGTGGCGCCCGGAATGCTTGCCCATGACCAGCGTGGAGCGGCTGAGCCCGACCGATTCGGGCGTCATGATCTCGTAGGTGCCGGCGTGCTTGAGGACCCCGTCCTGATGTATCCCGGCCTCGTGCGCGAAGGCGTTGGCGCCGACGATCGCCTTGTTGGGCTGCACCGGAAAGCCGGTGATGGCGGCCACCAGGCGCGAGGCCTTGGTGATGACCTGGGTCTTGATTCCGGTGCTGTACGGCATGGCGTCCTGGCGCGTCTTCAGCGCCATGACGATCTCCTCGAGCGCGGC
The DNA here is from genome assembly GCA_964411425.1 of uncultured Rhodospirillaceae bacterium. Taxonomy (GTDB): domain Bacteria; phylum Pseudomonadota; class Alphaproteobacteria; order Dongiales; family Dongiaceae; genus CAYPKW01. The sequence goes on along the minus strand of CAYPKW010000024.1, from coordinate 23,937 downwards.
GTTGCCGGCCCGCTCGCCCAGCCCGTTGATGGTGCATTCCACCTGGCGGGCGCCGGCGCCCACCGCCGCCAGCGAATTGGCGACCGCGAGCCCCAGGTCGTTGTGGCAATGCACCGAGACGACCGCCTTGTCGATGTTCGGCACCCGGTTCATCAGCATGGCGATGAGCGCCGCGAACTCCTCGGGAACGGCATAGCCCACCGTGTCCGGGATGTTGATGGTGCCGGCCCCGCATTTGATCGCGGTCTCGACGCAGCGGGCGAGGAAATCGCGCTCGGTGCGCGAGCCGTCCTCGGGCGACCACTCCACGTCCGCGCACAGGTTGCGGGCATGGGTGACGCTGTCGATGATCGCCTGGTGCACCTGCTCGGGCTCCATCTGCAGCTTGAATTTCATGTGCAGCGGGCTCGTCGAGATGAAGGTGTGGATGCGCGGGCGGGCGGCGCCCTTGAGCGCCTCGAAGGCGCGGTCGATGTCCTTCCGGGAAGCCCGCGCGAGGCCGGCGACGCTGCTGTTCCGTATCAGGCGCGCCACTTCCGCCACCGCCTCGAAGTCGCCGTTGGAGGCGATCGGAAACCCGGCCTCGATCACGTCGACGCCCATCTCCTCCAACACCAAGGCGATGCGGACCTTCTCCTCGAGGTTCATGGAGGCACCCGGCGACTGCTCGCCGTCGCGCAAGGTGGTGTCGAAGATCACCACCCGGTTCTTGTCCTGCTTACCGCTCATGGAGATAACCCTTTGATATATCGGTTGAAACCTGTGACTAGGACGGCGTCTTCCCCCGACCCGTCGGCGCCGCGGGGCGCAGACGGCTCAGGGGTGCCTAAGTCGCAGGTTGAGGCCAACCGATGCCAGGGCGGCGGTCGCGCCGAGGGCCACAGCGGCGACGGAGCCGAAGAGCCCCACCGTCCGAAATCCGCGCCTCGGTCGCGACAAATTCATGATTCCGTTCGTCCTTTCCAGGACCAACCGATCGATTTGTAAACCTGGCAGCCCACGGTTAACAAGAGATTTATCGGCGCCGGCCGCCCGCTCCCTCATTCCCGCCGCATCTTGTGACGGCTATCATACGTATGGGCTCCTGAATGTGGCGAGACGGGGTGGAGAGCGCGCGTGGGTAAACCGAAGAGCCGCACCTTCGTCTGGCAGTTCGACCATCCGGCGCCGGCCATCTGGGCGGTGATGGCCGACACCGCGCGTTTCAACGAGGCGGCGAAGCTCCCCAAGCACGAGATCGAGGAGGTAGCGGGGCCGGACGGCTCGGTGCGCTGGACCGCGCGCATGCGCCGCGGGCCGTTCCGCATCGAGTGGGAGGAGCGGCCGGCCAACTGGGTGTTCGGCCGCTGGTTCGAGCACTGCCGTTACTTCCGCAACGGGCCGCTCGAGTTCCTCTGCGCCTCCTTCTCGCTGGAGCCGTCCGGAACTGGCTGCACCGGCACCTATCGGATCGAGGCGGCGGCGGCAAACCCCTTGGGCGCCCTCATGCTCGCCACCAGCTTCTTCACTTCGGCCAGCCGCAACTTCGGCCGCCTCGCCGCCAACGCCCGCGAGTTTGCCGCCGGCGTCAGGGACCAGCCGTTCGACTATCGCCCGCCGCCGGTGGCACCCGCCACGGGCCGGCGGGTCGATGCCATGGTGGCGGCGATCGAGGCGACGGCGAACGGCCACGGGCTCGCCCGCCGCCTCGCCGACCTCGTGCTGACGGCGCAGGAGGTGGACCTGTGGCACGTCCGCCCGCTGCAACTCGCCCGCGACTGGGGCGCCGACGAGCTCGCCATCATCGAGCTCTGCCTGCAGGCGGTGCGGAGCGGCCTTCTGGAGCTGCGCTGGGATCTGCTTTGCCCGCGCTGCCGCGTCGCCAAGTCCTGGGCCGCCTCGCTCGACCGGCTTCCCACCGGCGCCCACTGCCCTAGCTGCAACATCGACTACGAGCGCGAGTTCTCGCGCAACGTCGAGGCAAGCTTCCGGCCTTCGCCCGCGGTGCGCCCGATCGAGAGCGGCGAGTTCTGCCTGTTCGGACCGATGACCACGCCGCACGTCAAGGTGCACGTGACGCTCGAGCCTGGTGCCGTGCGCGACGTGCCGGCCGATCTCGCGCCGGGGCGCTACCGCATCCGCACCCTCGAGCCGGGGCCGGAGGAGACGGTCGAGTTCGCCGGCGGCGGGTTTCCGGCCGTGATCGCGGGGGCCGAGACGGTGCTGGCCGGCCCGCCGGCGCCGCCCGGCGCCGTGCGCCTGGAGAACGCGAGCGGACGGCGCCTCACCCTCCTGGTCGAGGACCGCGCCTGGCTCAAGGACGCGCTCACCGCCGACCGCGTCACCGCCCTGCAGGCGTTCCGCGACCTGTTCGCCGACCAGACCCTGCGCCCCGGCGACGACGTCGCCATCGGCCGGGTGACGCTGATGTTCACCGACCTCAAGGGCTCGACCGCGCTTTACGAGCGGATCGGCGACGCCGCCGCCTACCATCTGGTGCGCGAGCATTTCGCCTTCCTGGCCGAGGTGGTGCGCGGCCACGAAGGCACCGTCGTCAAGACCATCGGCGACGCGGTCATGGCCGCCTTCGCCGACCCCTTGCGGGCGGTGCGCGCGGCGCTCGCCATCCAGCACAAGGTGGCCGAGTTCAACGCCGGTCAGGGGGCCGAGGGCATCGTCATCAAGCTCGGCCTGCACCAGGGGCCGTGCATCGCCGTCACCCTCAACGACCGGCTCGACTATTTCGGCAGCACGGTGAACTTGGCGGCGCGGTTGCAGTCGGAGAGCGTCGGCGGCGACATCGTGCTGTCGCAGGCGCTCTACGACGACGCCGACGTGGCCGGCCTGCTGGCGCCCCATGCCCCCGCCGCCGACCGCGCCTCGATCAAGGGCTTCGAGGCGCCGGTGCCGTTCTTCCGCGTCACGCCGTGAAGCAAGAGGGGGCCGCCGGCGTCAATCCAGCTTCAGTAATCCGAGTCCGCTTCATGGCGTTGTACCGCTCACTTGAGCTGCCATCCTTCCGTCCGCCATAAATCGAGGAACGAGATGCATCCGACCTTCAACTGCTTACAGACATACGGGATCTTCGGGTTTTCTTGGCTCCCCGCGTGCTCGTCCGTCACGACTACCCACGGTGGGTATTGCGTTGCCGCCAAGGCGATGACAAATGGATCGGCACCATTGATGCCCTTTGCCGGCTTCAACGGATCGTAGTACGCGGCCATGAGTTGGGCCACTCGCCGCTGCACGTCTTCATTTTCCTCGACGAAGAATTCGTGCTGCCTCTTGGTCCATTTGAAGAGGTCGTCGTCGCCGCGTTCCAGTTCGTCCTTCACCGATCGCGGCGCGAATGCACGGTCCTGCTCGATGAGTTCCTCCATGCGCGTCACTAGGCCAGGCAGAACGTCAGGCGGATATAGGCGGACCCACCAAGCGGTCAACGCGCTCGTATCGAAACAGTAAATGGTGGGCTCCGCCACTGCGTCATTCCGCCATCATCATTTGCTCGATTTTCCGCAGCTGCCCGGGGCGCACGTTCAGGAATCGCGAGGCCTCGACGAGCGTGATGTGGTCCTGCGCGAGGCTGTCGAGGACGACTCGCGTGTATGTTCGGCCGAAGTTGCTGATTGCCTCGCGCGGCATATTGCGCCGCATCTTCCCTTCTTCCAGCTCGGCGCGGTCCAGCTGTACGATTCCTTTGTACCGTGCAAGAAAGTCCTTCCGCTTCGCCTGATAGAACTGGGGCGTCGTGCGGCCCAAGGTCAAGAGTCGCCGCAGGAGCACCTCCTCACTGACACAGAATACTCGCGCCAGGGCTTCAAGCTGGTCATCGTCCCATGCATGCGCACCCGGCCCTCGCTGGCTGACGATCGGCTCGGCGAGTAGCTCGGGCGCCGGCACGAGGGCCGCACCGGCGGCGCGATTGCAGAATGTCTCGACGCGCTGCTCCGCCTGCTGCCTCGGCGACTCCTCATCCAGGTCGCAGGTGCTGCTCGCGCCGATCATCACATGTGCTAGCTCATGGATCAGGGTGAATATGCGCTGATTGGGCTTGCTCTTACGATTGACCGCAACGACCGGCAGAAATTCATGGGCCAACGAGAAACCTAGCATCTCGCTGGTATCTACGCCGACAGCCTGAAAGACTAGGACGCCCGCTGCCTCGATCCGGGACCGCCATGCACGATAGCCTGCTCGCGCATCGCGCCAAGTTTTCTGCTCGTCGAATTCGACCTTGAGGTGCCGGCGGACCTCCCCTCCAACCTGCTCCGGGTCGGCGTCGGGCGAAGTGCGCAAGGTCCAGGTTGGCGGCCGTTCCCCGAGTTCCTCGACCAGATCTCGCGCGATGGCGCGACGCGTCTGCCCCATGCGAATCTGCAGCCGAAGGGCAGGGGAGTACCTGAGCGCGACCTCCCCTGGCAGACGTCGGAAATCACGGGGTATCGGCTCTTCGGCGGGCGGCTCCGGAAGATAGAAGTCGCTAAGCAAGCGCTTGTAGACATGCGCCATCTTCCGCAGCCTACCGAGCGTCGGTCGCTTCTCACCACTCTCCCAGATCCGCAGCCTTTCAGACCTACTCCCGAGCTTCCTGGCCGCGTCGTCAACCGATAGACCAGCGCTTGTCCGCGCCCACGTGAGAAGCTCGCGCTTTACGACGGCGAGCACTCTAGTCATTGGCTTGTCTTCGTCGGATGAAGAGCATTGCAGCCCGAGGCTTCGCGCCAACAACTACGGGTCGCGCTAGATGCCCGCCGACCATGTCCGACCGCCTCAGTTCCTACTCTTGTCGACGAGCCGGTTGGCGCCGATCCACGGCATCATGGCCCTGAGCTTCGCCCCCACCTCCTCGATCGGGTGCTGGGCGTGCAAGCGGCGCATGGCCTTGAAGTTCGGCTGGCCGGCCTGGTTCTCCAGCACCCAGTCGCGCGCGAAGCGGCCCGACTGGATGTCGGCGAGGATGCGTTTCATCTCCTCGCGCACGGCGGGGCCGATGAGGCGCGGTCCCCGCGTGTAGTCGCCGTACTCGGCGGTGTTGGAGATCGAGTAGCGCATGTTGGCGATGCCGCCCTCGTACATGAGGTCGACGATCAGCTTCACCTCGTGCAGGCATTCGAAATAGGCCATCTCGGGCGCGTAGCCCGCCTCGACCAGGGTCTCGTAGCCGGCCGTGATGAGGGCGGTCAAACCGCCGCACAGCACGACCTGCTCGCCGAACAAATCGGTCTCGCACTCCTCCTTGAACGTGGTCTCGATGATGCCGGAGCGCCCGCCGCCGATGGCGGAGGCATAAGAGAGCCCGATCTCGAGCGCGTTGCCGCTGGCGTTCTGGGCGACGGCGACGAGGCACGGCACCCCGCCGCCCCTCATGTATTCCGAGCGCACCGTGTGGCCCGGCCCCTTGGGCGCCACCATGAAGACGTCGAGGTCGCCCCTAGGCTCGATCAGGTTGAAATGGATGTTCAACCCGTGCGCGAAGGCGAGCGCCGCACCCTTCTTCATGTTGGCCCTGAGGTCGTCGCGGTAGAGCTTCGCCTGCAGCTCGTCCGGCGTCACCACCATGACGACGTCGGCCCACTTCGCCGCCTCGGCCGCGCCCGTCACCACGAGACCCGCGGCCTCGGCCTTCTTGACGCTGGCCGAGTCGGGGCGCAGCGCCACCTTCACCTCCTTGACGCCGCTGTCCTTGAGGTTGAGGGCGTGGGCGTGGCCCTGGCTGCCGTAGCCGACCACGGCGATCTTCTTGCCCTTGACCAGGTTCACGTCGGCGTCGCGGTCGTAATAAACGCGCATGGGGCTCACCTTCGTTGGCGAGAAAGCCAGGGGTTCCGGCGCAGTCTACAGCGCCTCCGGCCCGCGCGCGATGGCGACGACGCCGGTGCGCGACACGTCGATGAGGCCCAACGGCTGCATCAAGTTGATGAAGGCGTTGAGCTTCTCGGTCGAGCCGGTCATCTCGAAGACGAAGGATTCGATCGTGCTGTCCACCACGCGGGCGCGGAAGATGTCGGCGATGCGCAAGGATTCCACCCGCTTCTCGCCGGTGCCGCGCACCTTGACCAGCGCCAGCTCGCGTTCGAGGTGCGGCCCCTCGGTGGTGAGGTCGCTCACCTTGTGCACCGGAACCAGGCGTTCGAGCTGGTGCTTGATCTGCTCGATGATCATGGGCGTGCCGGAGGTGACGACGGTGATGCGCGAAAGCTGCTCGCCGGCGTTCACCTCGGCCACGGTCAGGCTCTCGATGTTGTAGCCGCGGCCCGAGAACAGGCCGATGACGCGGGCCAGCACTCCGGCCTCGTTATCGACCAGCACGCAGATGGTATGTTTCTCGCTGTCCGCCAAGATCGCCCCGCCCGCGGGAAAACCCGCGCCTCCGCTACACCAGCACCATGCCTTCCTCGGACACGGGCTGCGCTTCGTCCTCGGGTCCGAGCAGCATCTCGTTGTGCGCGGCGCCGGCCGGGATCATGGGAAAGCAGTTCTCGGTCTGATCGACGCACGCATCGACGATCACCGGGCGCTTGACCGCGATCATCTCGCGGATCACGTCGTCCACCTCGGACGGCTTTTGCGCGCGCAGGCCGACCGCCCCGAAGGCTTCCGCCAGCTTGACGAAATCGGGCAGCGAGGCGGTGTAGCTCTCGGAATAGTTGCCGCCGTACTGCAGCTCCTGCCACTGGCGCACCATGCCCATCCACTGGTTGTTGATGATGAAGACCTTGACCGGCAGGCGGTGCTGGCAGGCGGTGGACATCTCCTGGATGTTCATCAGGATCGAGGCCTCGCCGGCCACGTCGATGACGAGTGCCTCGGGGTGCGCGATCTGGACGCCGATCGCCGCCGGCAGGCCGTAGCCCATGGTGCCGAGCCCGCCGCTCGTCATCCAGCGGTTCGGTTGCTCGAACTTGATGAATTGCGCCGCCCACATCTGGTGCTGGCCGACCTCGGTGGTGATGTAGGCGTCCTTGTCCTTGATCGCCTCGTACAGGCGCTGGATCGCGTACTGCGGCTTGATCACGGTGTCGGAGTGCTTGTAGCGCAGGCAGTCGCGCGCCCGCCAGCCGTCGATCTGCCGCCACCAGTCCTGCAGCGCCGCGGCCTTGGGGCTGGCTTGGCGCGCCCGCCACACCTTCAGCATGTCCTCGATGGCGTGGCCGGCGTCGCCCACGACGGGCACGTCGACGCGCACGTTCTTGTTGATCGAGGACGGATCGATGTCGACGTGGATCTTCTTGGAGCCGGGCGAGAAGGCGGCGAGCCTGCCCGTCACGCGATCGTCGAACCGGGCACCGATGCCGATCATCACGTCGCAGTGGTGCATGGCGAGATTGGCCTCGTAGGTGCCGTGCATGCCCAGCATGCCGATGAACTGCGGATCGGACGCCGGAAAGGCGCCGAGGCCCATCAGCGTGAGAGTGCAGGGGAAGCCCGTCAGCCTGACGAACCGGGTGAGAAGCTGTGCCGCGACGGGACCTGAGTTGACGATCCCGCCGCCGCAGTAGAACAGCGGGCGCTCCGCCGCGGCCATCAGCGCCACCGCTTCCTCGATGCGTTTTGGGTCGGCCTTGATCTGCGGCCGGTAGCTGCGATGCCGCCCGTTGGCGGCACCGGCGTAGACCGCCTTCGCCTGCAGCACGTCCTTGGGCAGATCGACCACCACCGGGCCGGGCCGGCCGCTCCTTGCCACGTAAAAAGCCTCGTGGATGACGCGCGCCAGATCGGCCACGTTCTTGACCAGGTAGTTGTGCTTGGTGCAGGGCCGCGTGATGCCGGTGGTGTCCGCCTCCTGGAAGGCGTCGTTGCCGATCAGGTGGGTCGGCACCTGCCCGGTCAGGCAGACGATGGGCACGCTGTCCATCAACGCGTCGGTCAGCCCCGTCACCGCGTTGGTGGCGCCGGGCCCCGAGGTCACCAGCACGACACCCACCTTGCCGGTCGAGCGGGCGTAGCCTTCGGCCGAGTGCACCGCCGCCTGCTCGTGGCGCACCAGGACGTGACGCAGCGCGTTCTGCTTCGCCAGCTCGTCGTAAATGGGTAGCACGGCGCCGCCCGGGTAGCCGAAGACCACGTCGACGCCCTGGTCGAGCAAGGCGCGTATGACGACGCCGGCGCCGATCGTCTCCTGGCTCGCCATGGTCTAAGTCCTTCGTCTCACGCGGTTTACGCTCTTACCGCGGTGCACAACAACACCCATTCGCGACGGCGGTAACCATCGCGTTGGACTGAAACTAAATAGCAGCGGTTAATTGGTCAATAACAAACTGCGAATAATTGGAAAGATTCTTTCCTCCAACCTTTCCGAATCTTGCTCATTGCCGGCGGAGTCCGCCAGGACCACCGCGTTGGTAAGCCGGTGCCGGAACCAGGTAAGCTGCCGCTTGGCATAGCGGCGGGTGGCTTGCTGCGCCGCAGCGACGGCCTCGGCAAGGTCGAGCCGGCCGGCCAGGTATTCCAGCAGCTCCCTTAGCCCCAGCGCCTTCATCGCCGGCAGCGTGGGGTCGAGGCGGAGCGCCGAAATTGCCCTGGCTTCGTCGAGCGCGCCGTCGCGCATCATCCGCCTGAACCGTGCATCGCAGGCGGCATAGAGCGCCGGGCGCGGCGGCGTCAGAAGGAAACACAGGTACGGGTATCCGCTCGGCTCCGCCGGCGCTCGCTGCCAGTAGGCCAACGAGCGCCCGGTCGCCTCGATCACCTCCCAGGCGCGCAAGACGCGCTGCCGGTCGGCCGCCTCAAGGCGTCCGGCCATTGCCGGATCGCGGCGCGCGAGCTCGCGATGGAGACCGGCGGGCCCGAGCGCGACCAACAGCGCCGCCGCCTTCCGCCGTACCTCGGCCGGCACCTCCGGCACCGGCGCTAGGCCGTGCATGAGGGCCGTCAGGTAAAGCCCGGTCCCGCCCACCAGCACCGGCAAGCAGCCTCCAAGGCGCGTCGCCGCGATCTCGCTCTGTGCCATGTTGCGCCAGCGCGCCGCCGAGCAGCGCTCGGCAACCGACAGCACGCCATAGAGCCGGTGCGGCGCTTGGGCGAGCGCCGCGGGCCCGGGGCGCGCGGTCAGCACGCTGAGTTCGCTATAGACCTGCAGGCTGTCGGCGTTGATCACCACGCCGTCGAAGGCCCGCGCGAGGCCGAGCGCCAGTCCCGACTTGCCGCTCGCCGTCGGGCCGGCGACGACGACGACGGGCAGGCCCCTGGGCGGCTTCGGCCCGGGTCGTCGTTCGGCTATCCCTGGTCGATGCGCAGCGCCACCCACTGGTACTCGCCCTGCCGGTAGACCAGCATGGTGACCACGCGATAGCCGTTCGCCTTGGCCTGGGCGACCCGCTTGTCCACCTCCTCGGGCGAGGCCACGGCCTGCTGGTCGATCTCGATGATGACGTCGCCCGGCGTCAGTCCCTTCTCGGCCGCCGGCCCGCTGGCATCCACGTCCGTTACCACGACGCCCGCGGTGTCGGCGGGCAGTTCGTATTTCTGGCGCATCTCGGGCGTCAACTGCGCCAGCCCGATGCCGAGCAGCTCGACGCGCCCCTGGGCCGCCTTGGGCGCCTCCTCCGCGGCGCTCTTGGCCGCCGCCTCCTCGACTTCCTCCTCGAGCTCGCCCACCACCACCCGCAGCGTCATCTCCTGGCCCTTGCGCCACAGCACGACATCGACGGTCGCGTTGATCGCCGTGTCGGCCACGATGCGGGGCAGCTTGCGCATTTCGTCCACCGGCCGGCCGTTGAAGCTGAGGATTACGTCGCCCTGCGCGATGCCGGCCTTCTCGGCCGGGCCGCCGTCGTTCACCTCGGCGACCAGGGCGCCCGTGGTGTCCTTGAGGCGCAGGCCTTCCGCCATGTCGTCGGTAATGCTCTGGATGCGCACGCCAAGCCAGCCGCGCCGCGTGTGCCCGAACTCGCGCAACTGGTCGACGACGTTCTTGGCGATCGCCGAGGGCACCGCGAAGCCGATGCCGATGCTGCCGCCCGAGGGCGAAATGATGGCGGTGTTGATACCGATCACCTCGCCGTCCATGTTGAACATGGGGCCGCCGGAATTGCCGCGATTGATCGAGGCGTCGGTCTGCAGGAAGTCGTCGTACGGCCCGGCGTTGATGTCGCGCTGGCGCGCCGACACGATGCCCGCCGTCACCGAGCCGCCGAAGCCGAACGGATTGCCGATGGCGAGCACCCAGTCGCCGACCCGCGTCTGGTCCGAATCGCCCCAGACGAGCGACGCCAGCGGCCCCGGCGCCTCCACCTTCAACAGCGCCAAGTCGGTCTTGTCGTCGCGCCCGACGATGGTCGCCTTGTACTCGCGGTCGTCCTGCAACCGGACCTTGATCTCGTCGGCCTCGGCGATGACGTGGTTGTTGGTCACGATGTAGCCGGCGGGGTCGATGACGAAACCGGAGCCGAGCGAGGTCATGCGCCGCGGCGTCTCGCCACGGTTCTGGCGGTCGAAGAAGTCCTTGAAGAATTCCTCGACGTGCTCGTCGCCCGTCGCGTCTTGCTCCACCTCCTGCGTGGTGGCGATGTTGACGACGGCCGGCAGCAGGCGTTCGGCGAGGTCGGCGAAGCTGTCCGGCGCCTGACGCGCCGCCGCAGGACCGGCGGCCAGCAGCAACGCCAGCAACAAGAGCGCAATCCAGCCGAGCGCGGCGAAGGCGAGCGGACGCGCGAGCGCGGCCGCCCTCGGCATCCCGGCGACGATGAGCGGTCGATTCACGGGGCTATTCTCCATTTGGCTCGTTTCGCTCCGCGGCCCTGGCCGGGAGCGGATCGGGGGGGTGGCTAACATGTAACCCATGCCGGCCGCCTTTCAAGACGCACGTTGCCGGCCCGCCCGGGTCACATTGGCGTGAGCGGGGGTCATTCTAGTGGTCCGATCCTGACAGATGATACCCCGCGTGTGACGTTTTTCGGTTGTCGCCCCGGCCAAGCGGCACAGCCGCGCGAGCCGGGGTCCATGGCGCCACAGGCGAGATGGACCCCGGATCTCGCTTCGCTCGTCCGGGGTGACGATGGAAAATGGCTCGGGATTCATCTGTCAGTGACGATCCACTAGCCCCGCACCAGCCAGATGACGACGAGGCCGAGTGCCGCGGCCAACAGGCCGCCCGCCCTGAGCGCATGCGCGGGCATGGCCCCGATCCTGGCGAGCACCCGCTTCAGGTGCCGCGGCAGCAAGGCCAGCGCGATGCCCTCCAACACCAGCACTAGGCCAAGCGCGGTTAGGAGGTCGCCGAGGCCGGCCGGCACTAGTACCGACCTTCACGGATAGGTGGTACGCCTGACGGCTTGCCGCAATCGCCGGCCAGGCGCGAAGGCGCCGCCGATGCCAGCATCGGCAAGCCTTCGCAACGCCGCCGGCGGCAGCGGCAGGCCGCCCGAGAGGGTCGCCGCCCGCAGGCCCCCGGTTCGTCGCCGACGCTCGCCGATGCTGGCATCGCCTTCGCGTCGGCTCCTGCCGGTCATCCTGCGGGCGGCGATCATGCGTGCTACCTATCCGTGAAGGTCGGTACTGGGGTCAGGGGGCCGGCGGCGAGGCGGCGCGCGCTCCGCGCTGGTCGCCGAAGAAGCGGAAGAAGTCGCCGGTCGGCGGCCCGACATAGGTGGTGGTCTCGCCGGCGAGCGCATTTTCCATCGCCTGCATGGAGCGAACGAAGTCGAAGAAGGCGGGATCGCGCCCGTAGGCCTCGTTGTAGGTGCGCGTCGCCTCGGCGTCGCCCTCGCCGTGCAGGATGAAGGCGGTCTTGCGCGCCTCGGCGAGGATGACGACCTGCTGCTTGTCGGCCTCGGCCTTCAGCGTCTGCGCCTGCTTGCCGCCCTCGGCGCGGCTCAATCGGGCCTGCTGCTCGCGCTGCGTCTGCATGCGCCGGAAGATGGCTTGGCTGTTCTCCTCCGGCAGATCGACGCGCTTGATGCGCACGTCGATCACGTTGATGCCGAAGGTCTTCGCCTCCGCGTTCACCTGCTTGGCGATCTGGCGCATGAAGGCGGCGCGCTTCTCGGTCAGGATCTGCACCATCGGTACCTCGCCCAGCGCCCGGCGCAAGTTGGAGCTGATGATCGGCCGGAGCCGCGCCTGCACGCCGGCCTCGTTGTTGACGGCCTGGAAGAACAGCAGCGGGTCGACGATCAGGAAGCGGGCGAAGGCGGAGACGATCAGCTGCTTCTGGTCGAGGGTCGGCACCTCCTCCGAGGGCGCGTCGAAGTTGAGCACGCGCTTGCTGAAATAGACCACGTTCTGGATCAACGGCAGCTTGAAGTTGAGGCCGGGATCGGTGATGGCCCGGCGCGGCTGGCCGAACTGCAACACGAGCGCCTGCTCCGACTGGTGCACCGTGAAGGTCGAGGCCAGGAAAATCAGGATCGCGGCGCCGGTGGCGATCAGCATGCCGAGGGAAAACCGGCGGTTCATTGCGATGCTCCCGTCTCACCCGCGGAGGGCGCCCCGCCGCCCGCTGGCGCCCCCGACGCGGGCGGCGGGCCATGCCGGATCAACTCATTGAGCGACAGATAGGGCACGGCGCCCCCGCCGGCGCCCACGCTCTTGTCGATCAGCACCTTGCCCATGCCGCGGAGCACGTACTCCATGGTCTCCAGGTACATGCGCCGCGTCGTCACGTCCTTGTTGGCGACGTATTGATCGTACACCGAAATGAATTGCCGGGCTTCGCCTTGCGCCACGGCGATCTTCTCGGCCTTGTAGGCTTCCGCCTCCTTGATCAGGCGTTGCGCCTGGCCCTTGGCGCGCTCGGTTACCTCGTTGAAATAGGCCTGCGCCTCGTTGACCGCGCGCTCCTTGTCGGCGCGCGCCGCCTGCACGTCGCGGAAGGCCTCGATCACCGCCTCCGGCGGATCGACCTTCTGCAGTTCGACCTGCGTCACCTCGATGCCGGCTCCGTAGGAGTCGAGAATGCCCTGGATGAGCTCGCGGGCGCGCGCCTCGATGCTGGCCCGGCCCTGCGTGCGCGCCAACTCGAAGCCGGTCTGGCCGAGGATCTCGCGCATGGCGCTCTCGGCCACGTTTTTCACCGTGTCTTCCGGGTCCTTGATGTTGAACAGGTAGAGACCGGCGTCCTTGATCACCCAGAACACCACGAACTGGATGTCGATGATGTTCTCGTCGCCCGTAAGCATCAGGCTCTCGGCGGTAATGTCGCGGGCGCCGGCGCTGCCCTCCGCGCCCGAGCGAAAGCCGACCTCGACGCGGTTGACGCGGGTCACCTTGGGCGTCTCCACCGCGCCGATCGGCGACGGCAGGTTGTAGTTGAGTCCGGGCTGGGTGGTCGCCACCCAGCGGCCGAAGATGAGCGCCACCCCCTGCTCGTCGGGCTGCACCCGGTAGAAGCCGCTGGCCAGCCACAGCGCCACCGCCGCCACCGCGACGAGGGCGAGGCCGCGCCCGCCGCCGACGCCGCCCGGCAGGAACCGGCGCATGCGGTCCTGCCCGCGCCGCAGCATGTCCTCGATGTCGGGCGGACGCTGGCCGCCGGGGCCGCGGCCCCACGGGCCTTGCCCGCCGCCCCACGGGCCTTGACCGCCGCCCTGGTTCTGCCACGGCATGTGAACAATCCTCTCCGCCCCGGGGGTTCGCGGACTATGCAAAGCCGCGCCCACGCCTTATATGACATTCAGACCGCCGGTCCGCAACCGGCCTTGCACGGCGCCACCGGGAGAGACAGCCAGCATGCCCGTCACCGAGGACCAGGTCCTCGATGCCCTCCGCCGCGTGAACGATCCCGATCGCGCCGGCGACGTGGTCGGCCTCGGCATGATCTCGGGCCTGGCGCTGAAGGACGGCCACGTGGTCTTCGCCATCGAGGTAACGCCGGAGCGCGGGCCCAGGCTCGAACCCCTACGCCGGGCGGCCGAGGCGGCGGTGGCGGCGCTGCCCGGCGTGCTCTCGGTCTCGGCCGTGCTCACCGCCGAGCGGGCGGCGCCGCGCGCCGCCCCGCAGGCAGCGGCACCGCACGGCGCCGGCCGCAAGGCGCTGGTGCCCGGCGTCAAGGCCATCGTCGCCGTGGCGAGCGGCAAGGGCGGCGTCGGCAAGTCCACCACCGCCACGAACCTGGCGCTCGGCCTGGCGGCCGAGGGCCTGCGCACCGGCATGCTCGACGCCGACATCTACGGTCCCTCGCAACCGCGCATGATGGGTATTTCCGGCCGGCCAGGCACGTCTTCCGATGGGCGCACGCTGAAGCCGATGGAAAACTACGGTGTCAAGTGCATGTCGATGGGCTTCCTCGTGGACGAGGAGACGCCGATGATCTGGCGCGGGCCCATGGTGATCAGCGCCCTGAACCAGATGCTGCGCGACGTGGACTGGGGCGAGCTCGACATGCTAGTGGTGGACATGCCGCCCGGCACCGGCGACGCGCAGCTCACCATGGCGCAGCAGGTGCCGCTGGCCGGCGCCGTCATCGTGTCGACGCCGCAGGACATCGCGCTGATCGACGCCCGCAAGGGCCTCAACATGTTCCGCAAGGTGGACGTGCCGGTCTTGGGCATCGTCGAGAACATGAGCTACTTCCTGTGCCCGCGCTGCGGCGAGCGCAGCCACATCTTCGCCCATGGCGGCGCGCGCCGCGAGGCCGAACGGCTCGGCGTCGAGTTCCTGGGCGAAGTTCCGCTCGACATGGCGATCCGCGAGACCTCCGACGAAGGCCGGCCGATCGTGGTCTCGCAGCCGGACAGCCCGCACGCCAAGGTCTATCGCGCCATCGCGGCGCGCGTCTGGGCCAAGGTCGCGGCGGCCCTGGGCGAGGGGCGGAAACGCCCCCGCATCCTCGTGCAGTAGGGGGGGTCCGTCGCGCCGGCCGCGTACGATGCTACGACATCGGAAACTCCATCGTCCCGACGACCCGCCGGATGTTTCGCGGCCGTTTCCTCCGATCGTCATACCGGCGCAAGCCGGTACCCATCGCGCCTTAAGCACCCAAGCCGGGGTAAAGGTCGATCCACTGTGGATTGCTGCCCTCGACCAACTCGATCTTCCAGGACCGCCGCCATTCCTTCATTTGCTTCTCCCGCCGGATCGCCTCTACCGCGGTCTCGTACGGCTCGAACCAGACCAGCCGATCCACACCGTAACGGGCGGTGAATCCCGGAACCGCCTTGGTCCTGTGCTCGAAGACGCGGCGATGCAGGTCCGAGGTGACGCCGATGTAAAGAGTTCCGCGCGGCCGGCTGGCGAGAAGATAGGCGCAGAACATCGCATGCCTTCACGATGGTTCCCGGCTTTCGCCGGGATGACATGCCCTCAAGATGGCCGTCGGCCTCCCCGCCCTATCCCTCCCGCCCCAGGAGCGCCTCCAGCTCGGCCCACTCGCGCTTGCCGAGGCCGCTCGTCTCGGCCGTCACCGTTTCGCCGGCCAGCATCCGGCGCACCGCCGCGAGCGCGCTCTTGGAAAGCGTCGCGGCATGAAGCCGGTGCTCGACGAACGCCTCGCACGTCACCGGCACCCAGCGCTTCAAGATATCGAGCATCACGTCCGCATAGGCCCTGATCTCATACTGCGCGTGCGGGTCGGCCCGCAGCGAAAGAAAGTGCATGAGATTGTGCAGGTCGGTCTTCCAGTACCACTGCGTGTAGATGTTGGCCGGCAGCACCATGCGCGCGAGCTCGCGCGCGAGGCCGTGGCGCTTCGGGTCGATTTCCTTGCCGTCGGCGTCCTCGTTGAGCAGCTTCGTGTAAATCGTGTATTCGCGCGTCGCTTCCGCCTTGATGAGGCGTAAGGCCTCCTCTGCCTCCGCCGGGCTCAGCATGTCATCGCGGCCCTGGCGGTTGCGGCGCGCCTGGGCGGCGACGTGGCGCGGCGGCTCGGGGAACATGTCCGGCTGCCCCTTGGCCAGGTTGTGCGCCTCGCGCAGGTAGTCGCGATCGGGCACGTAGAACTCGCGGTCGAGGATGGAATAGCGCGCCGAATACTCGTTCACGTTGGCGGTGCGGTGGCGGATCCACTGGCGGGCGACGAAGATCGGCAGCTTCACGTGCAGCTTCAGCTCGCACATCTCGAACGGGGTCGTGTGGCGGTGGCGAATGAGGTAGCCGATGAGCCCCCGGTCCTCGCTCACCTTCTTGGTGCCCTTGCCGTAGGAGACTCGCGCCGCCTGCACGATCGCCGCGTCGTCGCCCATGTAGTCGACGACGCGCACGAACCCGCGGTCGAGCACGGGTAACGGTTCGTAAAGGATTTCCTCCAGCGCCGGCACAGAGGCGCGCCGGGTCGGCTGCACCTCTGCGCGCTGCGCCTCGATCTCGGCTTCCTGGTCGCGGGAAAGCGGCATGGTCGTCCCCCGGCCTCGCAGTGTAGCGGCCCGGCCTGGCCGAGGCCAGCGTTGCCCCTTTCGCGACGCCCGAATCGTGCCTATATTAGAGGCGTCGGGCAACCGACTATGGCGATAAACGCCTTGTGGCATATACGTAGCGGACCCGGGGGCAGTACCCGGCGCCTCCACCATCCTTCTCCGCTTGGTTCGAGGGGGCGAAACAGGATCGACGCGCGTCGTAAAGGCAAGGTTTTTGCTCGGCATGGTACCGCCGTTATCGGGCCAACCTAGAAGTGCCAACGACAATCGTTTGGCTCTCGCTGCCTAGTCTCTAGGTAAGCGCGGTCCGGGGGGCACCGGGCAACAGAAGCCCCCCACTCGCCCCGTAGGGGTACGGCCGGAACCGGCATGGTGGATCGGCTGAAGTATGACAAGCTGGTGGCGGACGCGCTGCGCGGCGTCGTGCGCCAGGCGTTGCGGGAAGTCGCGACGCACGGCCTGCCGGGGAGCCATCACTTCTTCATCGCCTTTCGCACCGCCCACCCCGGGGCCGACCTCGCCGACTGGCTCAAGCAGAAGTACCCCGACGAGATGACCATCGTGCTCGAGCATCAGTTCTGGGGCCTCGAGGTGGAGGACGACCGCTTCACCGTGACCTTGAGCTTCAACAACCGGCAGGAGCGCCTCGTCGTCCCGTTCGCCGCCGTGGTGGGATTCAGCGATCCATCGGTCAAGTTCTCGCTCCAGTTCGACGCCGAGGGGGCACGCAAACGCGAGCCGAAGGACGTGGCCAGGCCCGCCGATGAGAGGCTGGCCGAGCAAAAATCCGCTCCCGTCGTCGCCCTCGACGCGTTCCGCAAGAAGTAGCCCATGGGCCGTCGCCGCCAGCCGCCCAAACCCCACCCGCTCCTCGACACCGTGCTGCAACGCCTGACGCCCCTGGGGCCGGTCAAGGGGCGCGCCATGTTCGGCGGCTACGGCATCTATTTCGAGGACACCATCTTCGGCCTCATCGCCTGGGACACGCTCTATTTCAAGGCGGACGAGCGCAGCAAGGCCGACTACGAGGCGCTCCGCGCCGAGCAATTCGCCTATGAGGGCGACGGCGGCACGGTCGCCTTCCCCTACTGGGAGGTGCCGCGCCAGGTGCAATCGCGGCCCGAACGCCTGCGCGCCTGGGCGAAGAAGGCGATCGAGGCCGGGCGCCGGGCGAAGGCGGCGAAGCGCCGGCGTTGAGCGCGGACCAAGTTGCCGCTAAGAGTGCCTCCATGAACGACCCCGACTCGCGCGTCGAGACCGATTCCATGGGCGAGGTGAGCGTCTCCGCCGACCGCTACTGGGGCGCGCAGACGGAGCGCTCGCTGCGGAACTTCCGCATCGGGGGCGAGCGCATGCCGCTGGAGCTGATCCACGCCCTCGGCCTCGTGAAACAGGCGGCCGCAACGGTGAACATGCGTATGCGCCTGCTCGACCGGAAGCTGGGCGAAGCAATCGCCGCGGCTGCGGCCGAAGTGGCGGCGGGCAAGCTCGACGACCACTTCCCGCTCGTCGTCTGGCAGACCGGCTCCGGCACCCAGACCAACATGAACGCCAACGAGGTGATCGCCGGGCGCGCCAACGAAATGCTGGCGGGCCGGCGCGGCGGCAAGTCGCCGGTGCACCCCAACGACCACGTCAACCTGGGCCAGTCCTCCAACGACTGCTTCCCTACCGCCATGCACATTGCCGCGGTGGAGCAGGCCGTGCGCCGAGTGGTCCCGGCGCTCCGCCACCTGCACGGCGCGCTCGACGCCAAGGCCGAGGCGTTCAAGGACATCGTCAAGATCGGGCGCACGCATCTCCAGGACGCCACCCCCATCACGCTCGGCCAGGAGTTCTCCGGCTACGCGGCCCAGGTCGGGAACGGCATCGACCGCATCGAGGCCTCTTTGCCGCGCCTCTACCCCTTGGCCCAGGGCGGCACCGCGGTCGGCACCGGGCTCAACGCCAAGGTTGGCTTCGCCGAGGCCTTCGCGGCCGAGGCGGCACGGCTCACCGGCCTCTCGTTCACCACCGCGCCCAACAAGTTCGAGGCCTTGGCCGCGCACGACGCCATCGTCGAACTGTCGGGGGCCTACAACACGCTCGCCGCCTCGCTGATGAAGATCGCGAACGACATCCGGCTCGCCGCCTCGGGGCCGCGCTCGGGCCTGGGCGAACTCGTCCTGCCGGAGAACGAGCCCGGCTCCTCCATCATGCCGGGCAAGGTGAACCCGACCCAGGCCGAGGCGCTCACCATGGTGGCGGCGCAGGTGATGGGCAACAACGTGGCGGTGACGGTGGCGGGCTCGCAAGGGCACTTCGAGCTCAACGTGTTCAAGCCGGTCATGATCCACAACCTGTTGCAGTCGGGCCGGCTGCTGGCCGACGCCGCGCGGAGCTTCGCCGACAACTGCGTCGCCGGCATCGAGGCCAACCGCGCGCGCATCGACGAACTGCTGCACCGCTCCCTCATGCTGGTGACGGCCTTGAACCCGCACATCGGCTACGACAAGGCCGCCCGGGTGGCGAAGAAGGCGCACAAGGAAGGGACCAGCCTGAAGCAGGCGGCGGTGGCGCTCGGCTATCTCACGGCCGAGGAGTTCGACCGCCTGGTGCGCCCCGCCGACATGCTGGGGCCGAAGCCCTGAGGCCGGCCCGCAAGCGCTCGGTGGTCCTCGCCGGCCACCGCACCAGCCTCTCCCTCGAAGACGCGTTCTGGCGGGCGCTCAAGGAAATCGCCGCCACCGCCGGCGTCTCGCTCAACCGCCTCGTCGAGGACATCGACCGCGGCCGCGATCCCGCCGCCAACCTGTCCAGCGCGGTCCGCGTGTTCGTGCTCGAGCGGACCAGAGCGGAATCGTGATATTGGCGGATATTGGGGACAGCATACAGTTTCCTTGACCCTCGATCAGTTAGGAAATTGTCCTCGTTGAGATGATTATCCTAATAATATACTGTCCCCAGTTAATTGTCCGAGCGAAGCGAGGAATCTCGGCGCGTCAGCGTCGTCCTGAGCGCAGCGAAGGACCCCCTGCCGAGCGAGTCGAGATGCCTCGCTCGCGCTCGGCATGACATTCAATCCGTCGACCGAGTCTAGGTCCCTCGCTGCTCCCTCCCTGCCCCTTCGCTGCGCTCAGGGCATGGCTCGGGACGACAACAGAGGCCGGCTCCGGCGAAGACCGGAGCAGCGATTCCAGTCGGCGCAATTCCGCGCCGGGCGGCGATAACGGACCCGGCCGCCTACTGCTGGAAAAGCTGCGGCAGAAACTGTTCGAGGCCGCCGCCGGGCGGAGGCTCGGCCCCAGGCTCGATGCCGGCGGCGCCGGGTGCCGCCGGCGCCGGTTCCGGCTCCTCGGACGCTGGCTCCGGTTCGGGCGCGGCACCTGGGATGAGCTGTTGCAGCAACCCGCCCGTGCCGGGCGCAGTGCCGGTGGCGGATTCCGGCGCGGCACCTGGGACGAGTTGCTGCAACGCGCCGCCGAGCAGCCCGGTGCCCGCCGTCCCGGCCGCCGCAGCGGCGGTGCCGGACACCTTGACGTTCGGCCCGTCCATCGGCCCGGCAAGCCCGATAGTGAGATAAGGCTCGGCCCCGGTCCGCGCCACGTCGGTCACGGTGTTCATGGTCCAGGCGGCGATGTCGAGGTCGCCGACGGTGAAGGCACTCGCCCGGTCGTTGGAGAGCGCCGTATCGTCGGTGTGCAGCACGCCGTCCTCGATCGCGAAGTTTCCGGACAGCGCGTTGACGCTGCCGACGAACAGCGTGAACGCCTCGTTGACCAGCGCCAGCGGATTCCGCGCGTCCACGCCGGTGAGCCGGCTCAGTTCCTGGCCGCCCAGGCCGAGAAGCAGCGAGCCCGCCAACTGCTCGCCCTTGGAGGCGATCTTGATCGTGCCGCCCAGGCTGCCCTCGCCCCTGAGACTGCGCGCGAGCTGGGCCATGCTCACGCCGCTGCCCGCCACCTCGGCCTCGACCGACACCGGGCCGGACACCTGCCTGGCGATGGTCCCGCCCTTCATCGCCTGCTCGATCCGCACCTCCTTGGCGGCGAATTTGCCGGCCAGCGCCGGCACGCCGCGCCCAGCCAGCTCGCCCGTCAGCTCGATGGCGCCGCCGAAGGCGCCGGCGCTTAACTCGCGGATTGTCAGCGTCCCGTCGGCCAGCGCCAGCTTCGCCCGCAGCCGCTCGAACCGGTTGCCGCCGAACGTGAGCGTGTCGAAGGCCAACTCCGCCTCGCCGTCCACGATATCGAGTGCGCCAAGCTCGAGCGGCTCGTTGGACCAGCGCTCGGCCTTGGCCGGGCTCGAAGGCGCCGGCCCCATGAGCGCGTCGAGGTCGAGCGTTCCGGCGCTGAAGGCCGCGGTCACGCGCGGCCGGCCGGCCAGGGTCGCCTCCAGCTCGCCCTCGATGCGCGCGGCGCCGATGGCGATTTCGAGCCCGCTGATCGAGGCCGCGGTGGGCGTCCCCATGACCGAACCCACCAGCTTGAAGGGGCCGAGTTTCTTGGCCTTGCCGGCGCCGAACGCCGCCAGAAGCTCGCCCGCCTCCGGGTGGCTCGCGCCGAGGTCGAGATCGAACGACGCCGGGCTGGAAGGCGCGGCGGCGGCGATCTCGCCCTTGACCGCTGCCTCGCCGCCGAAGCCGCCCAGACTGAGGTCGAGGTTCATCCTGTCGGCGCCGCCGGTGAGCGTGCCGGCCACGGACAAGACGCCCGGCTTCACCCCCGGCGCCAGACCGAGCGCCGCCAGCAGCGCCGCCGGCCGCTTGGCCGCGATGTCGAGGCGGGTATCGACGCGCGGCTGGCCGGACAGGCTCGTGATCTTGCCGCTCAAGGCGGCGCGGCCCTCGATGCCGGCCAGCGTCAGCTCGATTTCGTATGCGAGATCGTCGGCGCCGCTGGCTGCCTTGCCGGTCAGCGCCAGCGCGCCCAGCTTCGCCCCCGCCCCCGGCAGCCCGGCGATGGCCAGGAGCGGCCCCGCTTCCCTCGCCTTCAATACGAAAACGCTGTCGATGCGCGGCAGGCCTGCGCCGAGCACCGCCTTGCCCTTGGCGCCGCCCTCGGCGCCGATGCCGGCCACGGAGAACGCGATGTCGTACGCCACGTCCTCGGCGCCGCCGGCGAGCTTGCCGGCGAGCTTGAAGGCGCCGAGCTTCTTCGGCGGGTCGGGCAAGCCGGCGAACCGCAGCATGCGGGTCGCGTCCTTGACCGCCAGATCGACGCCGAGGTCGAAGCGCGGCCGCCCGGCGAGGTCCTCGACCGTGCCGCTCGCCTTGCCGCCACCGCCCGCGAAGTCCCTCACGCCGAGCTCGCGCAAAGTGAGCCTGCCGTCCTGAATGGTGCCGTCGAGAGAGATCCCCTTCGCGGTCTCGTCGTGGTAGGTGAGGCTGCCTACGCGCAGGGCCAGGTTGGCGTCGAAGCCGGCCAAGGGCGCCAGCGCCGCGAGCGGCAGGCCTTTTCCCGGCTGCTCCGCCGCGCCCCGCGCCGGAACGTAGCCGGCGAGGTCGAGCCGATCGACCGTCAACCCGATGCCGAACGCGGGCCGCTTGCGCCCGCCCGTGCCCGGTAGCGCCACGGCGATGCCGCCCGCTATCCTGGTCGAATCGAGCGCGAGATCGATGTCGCTCAGATCGACCTGCGCCGGCGTCGCCGTGACCTTGGCCGCGAACGAGGCCTTGCGCAGACGCTCCGCCGACACGCCCGCGGGCGTGACTTGCAGCCAGTCCAACAGCCCGCGCAGGTTGTCCGAGGCGAGCCTGAGGCTGCCGGCGAAACGGGGTCGGCCGTCGGCCGCGCCAAGCGTGCCGTCGAGCGCCGCCAGCGAGCCGCCGGGCAAGAGCGCGCTGAACTCGGTCAGCGCCAACGCGCCCTCCTCCAACTTGGCGGCCAACGCGACGTTCTCGATCGCCCCGCGTTTGTAATCGAGTCTCGGCGCCGTCACCTCGAACTCGGCCACGATACCCTCGGGCAGGGCAAAGGCGGCCGGTGCTCCCGCGCCCGCGCCGCCGCCGCTGCTCTCCATCAGCTTGTCGAGGTCGAGGCGGCCCAGCTCCAGTATTACCTTGGCGGCGATGGGGGGGCCGGCCGCGATCTCGATCGCGCCGGCGGCGGACAGCTCGCCTAGCTTGAGCGCCAAGTCGCGCAAGTTGGCGCCGCGCGGCGTCGCCTCGATCTCGCTTGTCAGCGAGAATGCCTCGGCCACGAGGCCCGTCGCCGGCGTGCCGCCCGTGACGGCGGCGAGCAGCCGCGCCAAGCTTTCCCCGCTCGCCCGCAGCGTGCCGGTCACGCCGGTACCCGCGGGATCGAGCGCAAGCTCGCCGGCGAAGCCCAGTTCGGCTCCGGTCTCCGGCAGCGTCACGGCGAGGTCCACCGCCGCCGGCCGGCCTTCCTCGAGGCGCCCCGCCTGCGCCTCGAAGGTCGCCGGCAGACCGCGTAAGACGATGCTGCCCGCCGCCCGGAACGGGCCCTTGAGCGAGCCCGCCGTCACCTCGGCGCCGAGCCTTTCCAGCTTGCGTTCGTTGCCGGCGGCGTCGCGGTAGACGATGGTGCCGTCCTCGATGCGCAGGAGCTCGAGCTCGACCTCGGGCGGTGCCTCCCCCTCCGATCGCGCGCCGGACTTGGCGAACTCCCAGTTGGCGCCGCCGTCGGCCAACCGCTCCAGCAGCACCGTCGGGCGCACCAGCGTGACGCTCTCGACCTTGATCTTGCCTAACAGGAGAGGAAACAGCGCCACCCGCACGTCGAGCGAGTCGAGGGTGGCCATGTCGGGCGCGCTGCCGCCGGCGGCGTTGGCGAAGCGCAAGCCCTCCACCGACAGCGTCGGCGCCGGCAGCACGCTGAGCCCGATGTCGCCGTCGATGGCGAGCTCACGCCCGGTGGCATCGAACGCCGCCGCCGCGATCTCCGGCTTGTAGCTCTCCCAATCGACGAGGCTCGGCCCGACGAAGACGGCGCCGACCGCCAACCCGACGAGAACGAGGAGGCCGATGAGAAATTTCTTCATGGCGCGTGAAGGGTAAGCCTCGACCGCACGGATTGTCTATCTCGACCGACCGCGCAAAGCGCGCAAAATCGACGCTCCGCGCGGCCGGCTACAGCAGGTCCATCACGCCGATGATGCGGCTCACCCTGACGCCGTCGTCGGAGAGCGGGCAGTCGATCGATTCGAAACGGGCGAAGTCCTTGCCGGCGAACTTGAGCGACCCCAGGCACTTCATGCAGCGCCTGGTCCGCGCGATGTCCGTGTAATACTCGAACAGCGCGTGGCCGTATTCTCCGACCGCGCCGCTGGTGACGATATCGCCCGTGCGATTGCGCCCGATGATGTGGATGACCTCCTCGCCGAGCAGCCGGAACACGAAGTTGCCGTCGGGCCGGCAATCGGTGACGAAGACGTTGGCGACGATCTGGCCGTGCTCGACGATGTCGAAATCCTCGTGCCGCGGCAGGCCGTCGCGGCTGGCGCCGATCCACCAGTCGTAGAGATGGCGCACCAACGCGCTGCGGAACGCCGTGCGGGCATCGACCGCCTCCTCCACGATGTCGAAGAACTGGTTGAAGCCGGACTTCCGTTCGTCCATTCCTCCGCCACGCTCCCCCGACGCCCAATCCGAACGGCCGACTATAGCCGGAGAATCTTACCCGGGTTCATCAAGTTTAACGGGTCGAGCGCAAGTTTCACCTGGCGCATG
>CAYPKW010000023.1:0-38175 GCA_964411425.1 uncultured Rhodospirillaceae bacterium | reverse complement strand
GCGGCCCGCGCAACCGACCGAGGCCGCCTCGCCGGCCGCCACGCGCCCATGACGCCGCCCTCCCGGCGGTGCTAGGTTGTCCGCCATCCGCCCCAGACGGGGCGGAGATTTCGGAGCCGCGCCGATGGCGACCATGCGGGCACTGGTGAAACGTCGTCCGGAACCGGGCATCTCAATGGCCGAGGTGCCGGTGCCGAAGGTCGGCATGAACGAGGTGCTGATCGAGGTCGAGAAGACGGCCATCTGCGGCACCGACCTGCACATATATCAGTGGGACGAATGGTCGCGGCGCACCATCCGCCCGCCGCTCGTCATCGGCCACGAGTTCGTCGGTCGCATCGTCGAACTCGGTCCCGGCGTGGACAACTACCAGGTCGGCGATCGGGTCTCGGCCGAGGGTCACATCACCTGCGGCCAGTGCCGCAACTGCCGCGCCGGCCGCCGGCACCTATGCACGCACACCGTGGGCATCGGCGTCAATCGCGACGGCGCCTTCGCCGAGTTCATCGCCGTGCCGGCGTCGAACCTGTGGCTGATTCCCCCGCAGGTCCCGTCCGAGATCGCCGCCTTCTTCGATCCCTACGGCAACGCCGTGCACTCTGCGCTCTCCTTCGACATGGTGGGCGAGGACGTGCTGATCACCGGCGCCGGTCCGATCGGCATCATCGCCGCCGGCGTCTGCCGCTATCTCGGCGCCCGCCACGTCGTCATCACCGACGTGAACGACTACCGCCTGGCGCTCGCCGGCAAGATGGGGGCGACGCACCTCGTCAACGTTGAGCGCGAGACGCTGTCCGAGGCGATGGCGAAGCAGGACATCCGCGAGGGCTTCGACATCGGCCTCGAGATGTCGGGCAACCCGCGGGCCTTCAGTGACATGCTGCGCCACATGTTCCACGGCGGGCGCGTAGCACTCCTGGGCATCCTGCCCAGCGACACCCGCATCGACTGGGACCAGGTCATCTTCAAGGGCCTGCACATCAAGGGCATCTACGGCCGCGAAATGTTCGAGACCTGGTACAAGATGACGCAGATGGTGCTGGGCGGCCTCGATCTTCGCCCGGTCCTGACGCACCGCCTGCCGATCGCCGAGTTCGAGAAGGGTTTCGAGCTGATGGCGAGCGGCCAGTGCGGCAAGGTGGTGTGCGACTGGGCATGAGCGGCGAAGCGGGGAGGAAACTGCGAGTCCGGCTGGCGGGCGAGCTCGATGCGATCCGCAGGGACGCCCTCTACAAGGAGGAGCGTGTCATCGCCGGCCCGCAGGGGGCCGAGGTGCGCCTCGCCTCGGGGCGCGAGGTGCTCAACTTCTGCGCCAACAATTATCTCGGCTTCGCCACCCACCCGGAAATCGTCGCCGCGGCGCGCCAGGCGCTCGACGACCGCGGCTTCGGGCTCGCCTCGGTGCGCTTCATCTGCGGCACGCAGGACCTGCACAAGGAGCTCGAGCGCACGATCGCCCGCTTCCTCGGCACCGAGGACGCGATTCTCTATTCCTCCTGCTTCGACGCCAACGGCGGCCTGTTCGAGACGCTGCTGGGCGAGGAGGACGCCGTCATCAGCGACGCCTTGAACCACGCCTCGATCATCGACGGGATAAGGCTCTGCAAGGCGCGGCGTTACCGCTATCGGCACGCCGACATGGACGATCTCGGCCGGCAATTGCAGGAATCGAGCGACGCCCGCACCCGCCTCGTCGTCACCGACGGCGTGTTCAGCATGGACGGCGACCTGGCGCACCTCGACAAGATCGTCGCGCTGGCCCGCCGGTACGATGCGGTGGTGGCGGTGGACGATTCGCATGGCACCGGCTTCCTCGGCGCCGGCGGACACGGCTCGGCCGAGCACCATGGCGTGCAAGGCGAAATCGACATCTTCACCTCCACCCTCGGCAAGGCGCTGGGCGGGGGCTCCGGCGGCTTTATCGCCGCGGGCCGGGAGACGGTCGCTATTTTGCGCCAGCGCTCGCGGCCCTATCTCTTCTCCAACACGCTCGCCCCCGCCATCGCGGCCGCCGGCATCAAGGCGTTCGAGCTGTTGTCGCGGAGCGCCGAGCCGCGCCAGCGGCTGCTGGCCAATACGCGCTATTTCCGCGGCCGCATGACCGACGCCGGCTTCGCCATCAAGCCGGGCGAGCACCCGATCGTGCCGATCATGCTGGGAGAGTCGGCGCTCGCGCAGAAGATGTCGGCGGCCCTCCTCGACCTCGGCATCTATGTGATAGGTTTCTCCTACCCCGTGGTGCCCAAGGGCGAAGCCCGCATCCGGGTGCAGATCTCGGCGGCGCACGAGCGCCGGCACCTGGACCGGGCGGTCGAGGCGTTCGTTCGGGCGGGCCGCGCGCTCGGCGTCATAGGAGAGGGGGACGGAACCCGGCGATGAAGACCCATGCGCAGGCGGTGGTGATCGGCGGCGGGGTGGTGGGGTGCAGCGTCCTCTACCATCTCACCAAGCTCGGCTGGAAGGACGTGGTGCTGGTCGAGCGCTCGGAGCTCACCTCCGGCTCGTCCTGGCACGCGGCGGGCGGCATGCACGCCATCAACGGCGACGCCAACATGTCGTACCTGCAGTCGTACACCATCAAGCTCTATCAGGAGATCGAGCGCGAATCGGGCCAGTCTTGCAGCATCCATCGCGTGGGGTGTCTCTATCTCGCGGCCAACGAGCTGCGGCGCGAGTCGTTCCGTTCCGAGCGGTCGCGGGCGCACCACCTGGGCCTCGACCTCGACTTCGTGTCGCTCGACGAGGCGCGGCGGATCAACCCGCTGGTCGATACCTCGCAGTTCGTGGCCGCGCTCTTCGACCCCAACGACGGTCATATCGACCCGAGCGGCGTCACCAACGCCTACGCCAAGTCGGCGCGCAAGAACGGCGCGGAAATCTATCGCCAGTGCCCGGCCGTGGAGCTGCGGGCGAGCAAGGACGGTTGGCTGGTGGTGACGCCCCAGGGAACGATCGAGGCCGAGGTGGTGGTAAATGCCGGCGGCCTGTGGGCCCGCGAGGTGGCGGCGCTCGCCGGCGTCAGCCTGCCGATCATGCCGATGGAGCACCAGTACCTGGTCACCAACGACATCAAGGAGGTGGTCGCGCTCGACCGGGAAATCCCGATGACCGTGGACTTCGAGGGCGAAAGCTACCTGCGCCAGGAGGGCAGGGGGCTTCTGATCGGGACCTACGAGCACGGCTGCAAGCACTGGTCGGTCGAGGGCACGCCCGCCGATTTCGGCCACGAGTTGATCGCCCCCGACTTCGACCGCATGTCCGACGCGCTCAGCACCGCCATGGAGCGCTATCCCTGCCTCAAGGAGGGCGGCGTCAAGCGGATCGTCAATGGCGGCATGGTGTTCGCCCCGGACGGCAACCCGATCATCGGGCCGGTGCGCGGCGTCAGAAACTTCTACGTCGCCTGCGGCGTCATGGCCGGATTCTGCCAGGGCGGCGGCGTCGGCCTGGCGCTGGCCGAGTGGATCGTCGAGGGCGAACCGGGCATCGACGTGTTCGCCATGGACGTGGCCCGCTTCGGCGACTACGCCAACCAGAGTTACGTGCTGGCCAGGACCGAGGAGAACTACCGCCGGCGCTTCGCCATGACCTGCCCGAACGAGGAGCTGCCGGCGGCGCGGCCGCTGAAGACCACGCCGGTCCATGCCAGCCAGAAGGCGGCGGGCGCCCTGTTCGGCGCCGTCTACGGCTGGGAGTACCCGCTGTGGTTCGCCACCGACGGCGCGGAGCCGTTCGAGACGCCGACGTTCCGGCGCTCGAACGCCTTCGATCGCGTGGGAGAGGAGTGCCGCGCCGTGCGCACGGCGGTCGGTCTATGGGAGACGTCGACCTATGCCAAGTTCGAGGTGACCGGCGAGGGGGCGGAGAGGTGGCTGGACGGACTGGTGACCAATCGTTTGCCGGCGCGCGATGGCGGCACGGCGCTGTGCCCGCTCCTGAGCCCGAAGGGCAGGCTGTACGGCGACCTCACCGTGACGCGGCTTGCCGCCGGCCGCTATCTGCTGGTCGGCTCGCCCGCGGCCGTCGCCTATTACATGCGCTGGTTCGAGCGTCACCTGCCCGAACGCGGCGTCACTCTACGCGACCGCACGGGCGAGCTGGTCGGCCTCTCGATCTCGGGACCGCGGGCGCGCGAGCTGTTGGCGAAGGTGACGCGCGCCGACGTCTCCGACAGCGCTCTGCCGTTCTTGCGCTCGCGGAGGATGAGCGTCGGTCTCGCCGAGGCGCTGGTGATCCGCATCTCGTTCACCGGCGAGCTGGGCTTTGAAATCTACCTGGCGCCCGAACAGCAGCAGCACGTTTACGACGTTCTCGTCGAGGCGGGCCGGCCCCTGGGCCTCAGGCATTTCGGCGTGCGCGCGCTCAACTCGCTCAGGTTGGAGAAGGGCTACGGCAGTTGGGGGCGCGAATACACCCTCGACTACACGCCGGGCGAGGCGGGTATGGCGCGCTTCGTGCGCCTGGACAAACCCGCCTTCATCGGCCGCGATGCCGCGGCCCGCGACCTTGCCAAGCCGCCGGCGCGCAGGCTCAGGACGCTCGTCGTCGACTGCAAGGACGTGGACCCGATCGGCAACGAGTCCGTTTTCCACGACGGCAAGTCGGTCGGCCGCGTCACCTCGGGCGGCTTCGGGCATTGGCTCGGCAAGAGTATCGCGCTCGCCTACGTTCCGGCGGCGGCCGATGGCGGCTTCGAGGTCGAGATCCTGGGCGAGCGCTACGGCGCGCGGGTGGCGCCCCACGCGCTCTACGACCCCGAGGGAGCGCGGCTCAGGGGCTGAGCGCCGGCGGCGGAGAGACCGAACCAGTCGGCGAGCCTTGCCTTTGCCTCGGCCGACAGATGCAGCCCCAGCTTCGAGCGCCGCCACAGGACGTCGTCGGGCTCGCGCGCCCACTCCTCGTCGACCAGATAGCGCGCCTCGCGCTCGTAGAAATCGCCGCCGAAATGGCGGCCGAGGTCCTCGAGGCGCCGCGCCCCGTCGAGCAGGCGCTCCATGCGGGTACCGTAGTTGCGCGCGAGCCGCCAGAGGAACTCGGCCGGCAGCCACGGGTAACGCCCGCGCGCCTGGGCGAGGTAGCGCTCGAAGTCGGCGCCCGGCATGTCGCCGCCGGGCAGCTTCGCGCCGGCCGTCCAGGGCCCGCGCGCCTGCGGGAAATAGCGCGCCAGCCGTAGCATGACGTGCTCGGCCAGCCGGCGATAGGTCGTGATCTTGCCGCCGAACACGTTGAGGAGCGGCGCCCGGCCCCGCTCGTCCGTGAGATCGAGGACGTAGTCGCGCGTCGCCTCCGAGGCGGCCACCGTCGCGTCGTCATAGAGCGGCCGCACGCCGGCGTAGCTCCACCGCACGTCGGCCGGCGTCACGCGGGTGGCGAAGTGGCGGTTGACGGCCTCGCACAAGTACGAGGCCTCCTCGGGCGAGATGGCGACGCGGCCGGGATCGCCCTCGAAGGGCACGTCGGTGGTGCCGATCAGCGTGTAGCGGCGCTCGTAGGGGATGGCGAAGACGATGCGCCGGTCGCTGTTCTGCAGAATGAACGCGTGCTCGCCCTCGTACAGCCGCTTGACGACGACGTGGCTGCCCTTGACGAGGCGCAACGCGTTGGGGCGCGGCAGCTTGAGCGCTTCGTCGATGAAGTCGCCGACCCAGGGGCCGGTGGCGTTGATGAGGGCCCGCGCGCGGACCTGGCGGCGAACGCCGGAAACGGTGTCCAGCGTGTCGGCCGCCCAGAGACCGTCCTGGCGCCGCGCCGCGACGCAAGCCGTGCGGGTGAGGATGGCGGCGCCGCGCTCGCGCGCGTCGATCGCGTTCAGCACCACGAGCCGCGCGTCCTGCACCCAGCAGTCGGAGTAGACAAAACCTTTCTTGAACTCGGGCCGCAGCGGGGCGAAGGGCGTCTTGCGCAGGTCCACGCCATAGGAGGCCGGCAGCCGCATTCGTCCGCCCAGGTGGTCGTAGAGAACGAGGCCCAGGCGAATCATCCAGGCCGGGCGCAGCGAGCGTTCGTGCGGCAGCACGAAGGCGAGCGGCCAAATGATGTGCGGCGCGCTGTCGAGCAGCACTTCGCGCTCCTTGAGCGCTTCGCGCACCAGGCGGAACTCGTAGTGCTCGAGGTAACGGAGTCCGCCGTGGACCAGCTTCGTGCTGGCCGAGGAGGTGGCCCCGGCGAGGTCCCCTTGCTCGACCAGAAGCACGCGCAAGCCCCGCCCGGCCGCGTCGCGCGCGATGCCGGTGCCGTTGACGCCGCCGCCGACGATCAGCAGATCGAAGACATCCTCCAACGGCACGTGCGATCTCCTGGCGGCTTGCTAGAATCGGTCGGGCGAGAAGCCGGCGAGGTCGACCCCCGGCCCGGATCATCGGGAAGTCCCGCCCATGGGTCAACGGCGGGTTCGGCTCCTTGCCTGGGACCGTGTCCATGCGGCGCGGTTGTGTCATCATGTGGCCCGAACCGGCAGGATGGGCGGCATGCGCGCGGACTGGAACTACCCGACCGCCATAAGGTTCGGTGTCGGGCGCGTCGCCGAGCTGGCCGACGCCTGCCGGCAACTCGGCATGTCGCGCCCGCTGCTCGTGACCGATCGCGGTTTGGCAAGCCACGCCATCGTCCGCGACGCGCTCGCCCGGA
The DNA here is from genome assembly GCA_964411425.1 of uncultured Rhodospirillaceae bacterium. Lineage (GTDB taxonomy): Bacteria > Pseudomonadota > Alphaproteobacteria > Dongiales > Dongiaceae > CAYPKW01. Next base: position 31,548 of record CAYPKW010000023.1, on the reverse strand, counting down.
CGCGCGCGGCCGGCCTGGAGACGGGCCTGTTCGGCGCGGTGCATGAGAACCCGACCGGCTCGGACGTCGAAGCGGGCGCGGAGGCGTTCCGCGCCGGGCGCCACGACGGGGTGATCGCCATGGGCGGCGGCAGCGGCCTCGACGCCGGCAAGTCCATCGCGGCGATGGCGAACGAGCGCGGCTCCTTGTGGCGCCTGGTGTGGGACAGCCCGGACAACCCCGGTTCCGCCGGGCCGGTGCCGCCGATCGTCGCGCTGGCGACCACGTCGGGCACCGGCGCCGACATCGACGGCGGCGCCATGATCACCGACGAACGCGCCCGCGAGAAGAAGGCCCTGGGCCGGCCGGGCATGCTGCCGTCCATCGTCATCGCCGATCCGGCGCTCACCGTGTCGCTGCCAGCGACCCTTACCGCCGCCACCGGCATGGACGCGCTCAGCCACAACCTGGAGGCGCTGGTCGTCGATGTCTATCACCCGATGGCCGACGGCGCCGCCATCGAAGGGATTCGGCTCACCGCCGGCTGGCTCGCCAAGGGCGTGCGCGAGCCCGCCAACCTCGAGGCGCGCGCCCGTTTGATGGCGGCGGCCATCTGCGGCGGCACCTCGTTCTGCAAGGGGCTGGGCGCCATGCACGCGCTGAGCCATCCGATCGGCGCCGTGTTCGACACCCATCACGGGCGCACCAACGCCGTGCTGATGCCCTACGTGCTGCGCTTCAACCGGCCGGCGATCGAGGTGAGGATGGCCCGGCTCGCCGCTTACCTGGGCCTCGCGACACTCTCCTTCGATGCGGTTCTGGCGTGGGTGGTCGGTCTGCGGAGGGAGATCGGGATCCCGAACGACCTGCGGGCGCTCGGCCTCGATGCCTCGTGTATCGACGAGATCGCCGCCAAGGCGGTCGAGGACGTCTGCCGGCCGACCAATCCGGTGCCGCTCGGCCGGCGCGAACTGGCGGCCTTGCTGGACGAAGCGATCCGCGGCGAGGAGGCCTGGCGGTAAGGCGCGGCGCCGTTCAGAGGAGTGCCGCCGGCGTCCAAGTCAAGCTGGGACGCCCAGGAATTCCCCAGGCTCGGCGCTGGACGCGGGGCGGAACGCGACGCAACTCACTCGAGCTTCAGCGCTTCCACGCCGATGCCGAACGTCCGCCGGTCATTGCCCAGCCCGAGATCGCTCGGCCGGCCGACGAACGCGACCTGAAACTCGATGCGCAGGACGCGGTCGTCGCCGACGAGCCCGACCGGAAGGATGGCGGTAATCTCCGATCGTTCCGATATCTCGTAGACCGCCACCTTGGCACCGTTACACAGTACGGCCAGCGTCTGTTCGAGATACAGGCCCTCGTCGATCGGCGGGTAGACCACCGCCGTAAGAAACACTTCCCGATCGTGGCGCAGAAAGACACCGACCAGACTTGCCGAGACATCCGAGGTCAGCGTGCCGCGCGCCTCCGACGCTCGCCACCCCGTCGCCATGAACCGACGCGCAGACCCCCCGGCCCGGAAGTTCAGGACCTGGCCGGGCACGAACTCGGGATGCTCGATCGGGACCGGCAGCCGATGCAGGGCAAAGGCGCGCAGCCCCGGTCCGGAGGCTTCTGAATAACCCTCTTCGCGGAATCGGGCAGGAAGGAAATTCCCGGCAGAGAACTCCACCACGAGCTTGCCGTCGGCCGGCACCAGATTTCGCGGAATGAGTAGGCAAGCCTCCGGGTCGCGGACCGTGTCGATCAAGCGGACCGCCGCCCCCTTCACCGCAGCCCTGACGGTGGAGCGCGGAAGATATTGCCGGTCCTCGGGAGCGAACTCGAGGGCGATCATGTGGTCGAAGGCGGACCCGTGCAGCAAGGTCATGTGCAGCGCGGCGCTGGAGCTCGCCATCCGCGCGACGCCGTTCACGATGGGGTGCCAGCCCTCGCCCAGATAGCCGACGGCTGCGTCATCGTCGAACGCGACGCGCCGGTCGGCGGCCGCGAGCGGGCCGCCGAGCGCGCCGGCATCGATCGCCCGAGTCGAGAATCGAATGCTTCGAAAGGCGAATCCCAAGGGCCGATAGTCGTGGGCCTCCTTGCGGACAAAGCTGGGGACCAGGCAGTCGGGAAACCTAAAGACAATGACGAGCCGTTTATCCTCGCCGAACAGCGAGCGGGAAATCGCGAATTTTACAACTTCATCCTTTTGAATCCATTTTTCCGTTATCAACTGCCCATTGACTAACACAATGAGCCTCTGAGCCTGCAGATACTCGCCAAGAAAGGGCGACAAAGCGATCTCGACATCGAGGTCGTAGGTGTCCGCCGCGCGGCCAATGAACGCCGCTTCGTGACCATAACTCCAGCTCTGTCTCGCATCGGACTGGTCCCACCCGTACCAGAGATACTTTCGGGCATTGCCGCCGGCGCCGAACTCAATGGCCCGGTCAAGGACAATCAGATGGACGCGCGAAGGGCGTGCCCGCTGCGTTATCCATTCATAGAACTTCTCACCCTTCAGGTAGGTGGTCAGGCGATTGAGCCAGCGCGGGCGGGAGCCACTGTATGCGTTCCACCGCTGCGCCGCGGGAAACCGCCAGCCCTTCGCGCCCACCAAGCCGAAGAAGCCGAGGTACAGAAATTTGTGCCGGAGCGGCAGCGAAGCCGTGAGCGCTCGCCATATCCCACCGAGCAGGATGGAGCGGAACCTGTGGCGAGTCATTAGTTCCCGGTCCATGGCATACGCGGCAACGATCCGCCGATAGACATGGAGGGCCGCATAGTCCTTGGCCCGGCGCGCTTGCGCCGGCGCCAACGTGCCATCCGGCGTGATGACGGAGGTGAGGCCACGCCACATCTCCAGTCGGTGCCGCCGATTAGCGAGCACGTACTCGCGATCTACGGCGTCGCGGTACCAATTGTTCCGGTTGTGCACACGGTAGTAGCCAAGTGATTTGTCGATGTTGCGGACCGGACCGTGCGCGGTCGACAGCGCGTTGATATAGACGTCGGCGCAGATACGCCATGCTTCCGCCGGGATCGGGAAGATTCGGGCGAGCGCCTGCCGCGCGAAGGCGTTGCCGCTCGTCGGCATGAACCAAAAAAAACCGCCCACGACTAGTTTCCAGTGCATGTCGCCCTGTTCCATGCGCTGTGCTAAGGGGTGGAGGCCAACGACCCGATCGTCGGCGTCGATGATCTCGAGCACGTATTGGCAATGCGAGAGGCCGGGTTCCCAGTGAGCAACGACGGTCTCGGCGGCTTCCGGCTTCAACCTGTCGTCGGCATCGAGAAAGACGACGATATCGCCCCGCGAGGCGGCAAACCCGGCATTCATGGCGCTGGCCTGACCGCCGTTCTGCTGAAGGATGGTCGTTACGCCTGGCCTGTCGCGATACCGCTCGATGACGCCGCGCGATCCATCGGTCGAGCCATCATCGACAATGATGACCTCGCGCTCGCGATGGGTCTGGGCCAATGCGCTGTCGATCGCGGACCCGACGAAATCCTCGAAGTTGTAACTTGTGATGATGATGCTGACGAAAGGCCGGCGTGTCTCCGCTTTCCCTTTCCTCGCATCGGGGTCGCCGGGCACGTGCCTGCCGGCATGACTGTCTTGCTCTCCGCCTGTCACGAGGTTCATCGCCGATCTTCACTCAGAAAAAACGGGCCAAGATGCGTTGCATACGGCGGTGATCCTATCCGGCGACATTCGTCATATCGGCGAAATTCAAGAATAGCCTTTCTTGCTCCTCGCGCAGTCTGGCCTCGCATCGCCGTCGCAGGTGGCCATATGGCGCCATGAAGTCGTAAGAAAACACCTGATCGAAAAACCTGCGCCGATGCGCATCCCAGTCCGCCACATACTCCTCGAGCGTCCGTTCTTCGATATGAATTGTCTTGAGCACAAGAAAGTGCGGCAGATTGGGAACGGGCCTCTCCAGGCACGCCAATCCACGCTCGCGGCGCCTGCCGGCCAGCAGCCGGACAAACATGTCCAGGTCATCGAAGCGCAGATAGTTCTCCTTGAAGCCATCGGCGAGCAGAAGGGCCGACCGTGGAAACACCACGGAGGACATGGTGTGGACGAACGGCCGCATGATCATATGGAGGAGGGCATTCTCGGCTTCCGGTTCGGGGGCTAGTTGCCGTACCGGACCGCCAAAGCGTGGTCCTTGAGCAAAATAGTTGGAAAAGACAAAAATCGCATCGGGCACGGCCTGGAAGGCTCCGTGTTGAAACTGGAGATATTTCGGATGCCAGACGTCATCGCTGTCCAGGTAGGCGATGTAGCGTCCTCGGGCGGCGCGCAAGCCGGCATTGCGAGCCTTCGGGATACCGCTGTTCTTTTCGAGCCGCACGACCTTGACTGCCGGCAGGATCTCGCGCGCGACGGCGGCCACGTCCTCCGTCGAGCCGTCGTCCACGACAATCGCCTCGAAGTCCTGGAAGTCCTGCCGCTGCACGCTCTTCAGCGCGCGCCGAAGCAGGGAGGAGCGGTTATAGGTTGGAGTTACAACGCTGAAAAAGGGACTCTGCGAAGAGTCATTCACCGGCGGCATTTCGTCACTCATCGGCATTCTGGCGGTCCCTAGAAAAGGCTGTGCGGAGCAAGTCTCCAGATTCACGAGCGCCTGTCAATTGCTCGGGACAATGTCCGTTTGGAAGTGCTCAAGTTAAGCCCTGCCCTCGTTCCGAGATCGCCGCGATCGGCTCTGCCCGGTCGCCGCTTCACTCCAATAGCAGAACTCGCGCCGTGGCAACCGTTCGTCGGCCAGCCACGGAGCCTCGACGAGCTAACGCCTGGAGAACCACGCCCAAGCCGTGGCGACGATGTCGTCGACAATGCGATACCGCGGTTCCCACCGCAATACGGCACGCGCGCGTTCGACCTCGGCAACCAAGATTGGCGGATCGCCCGGCCGTCGCTGGCGAAACGCGACCGGCACCGGTCGGCCGGCGATCCGTTCCACCGCGCCGATCACCTCGCGCACCGAAGTGCCGACGCCCGTCCCCAGATTCATCGCCGCACTGCCGGCCCCCTGCAACAGCCGATCGACGGCGGCCACGTGTGCGCGCGCCAGATCCATGACGTGGACGTAGTCGCGGATGGCGGTGCCGTCGGGCGTGGGATAGTCGGTGCCGAAGACCTCGAACCGCTCGCTGCGGCCCAGCGCCGCCAGGATGGCGAGCGGGATGGCGTGGGTTTCGGGGTCGTGCAGCTCGCCGGTCTCGCCGTCGGGGTCGGCGCCGGCGGCGTTGAAATAACGCAGGGCGATGGCGCGCAGGCCGTGCGAGGCCTCGCAGTCGCGCAAGATTCGCTCGACCATGTGCTTGCCGGCGCCATAGGGATTGATCGGCTTCGGCGGCAGGTCGTCGGGGATCGGCACCCGGTCGGGCACTCCGTAAATGGCGCAACTGCTGGAATAGACCAGCGTGTCGAGACCGGCGCGGCGCATCGCCGCAAGCAGCGATACGGTGGCGCCCACGTTGTTGGCGTAGTAGCCGAGGGGATCGGCCACCGATTCGGCGACATAGGCGAGAGCCGCCATGTGGACGACGCAGTCGGGACGGTGCCGGCGAATCGCCGCGTCGAGGTGCTCGCGGTCGACCAGGTCGCCGACCTCGAGCGGCCCCCATTTGACCAGTTCCCGGTGCCCTCGCGCCAGGCTGTCGTACACGATGGGCTGATGACCGGCCTGGGCCAGCGCCTTGCAGACGTGGCTGCCGACAAAGCCCGCGCCCCCGGTCACCAGCAGCTTAGCCATGGCCCGTGATTCGGTGGCGGCGTTTCGTCGGGTCGTTTGCCACCCCCGTCAACCACATCCCGATCGGAAATCATGCAAGGCAACCGTGCTCACGACGCCACCCCCATATGCCCGCACTCCGGTATCGCCCGACCGCTTGTCGAAATTCGCCGCCATCGGGAATTGATCGGGTTAGCGAAGACTCATTCTTCGGACGGCTACATCGTGGTATCCTAAAGGGTTTAGGGCGAAGAAGATACACTCGAAATTCTCATCCAAACAGAGATCGTTGACTGCTCGCATCACACCGTATTGGCACTTTTCCAATGACGAATAGGCCGTATAATCGTTGAAAACCAAATAACCGCTCTCCTTGATTATTTTTAACGAACTGATTATGTCCTTCCGCACTCCCTCAAACGTATGATCGGCGTCAATGTAGACCCAGTCAAAGGATCTATCCGGGAATTGCCCAAGAATCGATGAAGAATCGCCCTCATGGAGGACGACGGCGTTGTTCTTGATATGCTCAGAGAAATGGGCTCTGTCAAATTGAGTAAAATCCTTGTCGATAATATGGAACTTAGCGGGTGTCGCGATTGACAGGATATCTTTCGCGAATTCGCCGCGTAGAGTACCAACCTCGGCGACCGTGCCCTTCGTCGGCAGGTACTTGAGAAGCTCGACGCGATCGGGGAGCAGAAGACAATTAAGAAGGTGTCGAGGTGTCAATCTCCGGGCGCAGAGGAACCTCTCCTCATCGACGTGAGATTTGATTTCGAAGTAGGGGGGCGTAGTCATTGGTTACCTCGGTTCTTTGGACGGGTGTTGCGGCAATCGGATGTAATCGCGATAGCGCAGGGAGGTCTTCATGAAACCGAGATCGACGAGCTGGGCCGTGTCGCGGTAGCGGACCGACTCTTCGCCCATCAGCGACAGCTTGGGATCGCGCGCGAAGGCCTCGGCGTAGGCCGACCACTCCGGATTGCCGCCGATCTTCCTCTGGGCCTCGCTGCGCTCCGCGACGCCGGGAAGAAACTTGAAATGCAGTAGGGCGCCCTGCAATTCGGAGAGGGCGAGGGGCGTCACGAAGTGAGTGCAATTGAGGAACCTTGCGCCCCGGCGCCAGCGGACCAGCGGCACCTTGTTGAGGCTGGGCGGAAGGTGCCGGCGATGCTCCCCGAACCAGAAGACCCGTTGCCGCACGCCGCCGAATAGTTGGATCGGCGGGCATGCGCCCGCAACGGAACGCGTGGTGAAGGGCGTGGCATCGAAATACCGACAGGCCGACAGGAACGGCTCGCCGGCCCGGTAGTCAATGTCGACAACCGGCCCGGCGCCGTACATGTCCAGCATCGGCGCGAAGAGCGCCTGGGCACCCGTCTCGTCGAGGTAGCGGCACAGCTCAGGCAGATCGACCGACTCGCTGTCGGGATAAACCAGCAGCTCGTCGGCATCGACGACGAGGCACCAGTGGCCGTCGCCGAAGACGTTCACGATGCCGTTCATCCAGTTGGTCTGGTAAAGGCTCTGGAAGTAGGACGCGGGCGTATGAAAGCAATGCGCGTCCGGCTGCTCCAGGACGAATTCCCTGGAGCCGTCCGCGGAGTCGTTGTCGACGACGAAGAAACGGCGGACGCCCAGCTTCCTGTAGTAATCGAACAGGTAGGGAAGCCGCATCGATTCGTTCTTGACCGCGAAGAAGCAGCGGATTTCCTCGCGGTCGTCGTCGACTCGGCGTTCGTCCAGTTTCATTAAACCGAATTGGTGTCCCACGCCGTGACCTCCAAGTTCCAAGAAGTTAAGGCACCGGGCCGGCGACCGGCCGGCCCCTCGACGGCCGAGCGACGAGCCAAGCGTTGCCGGTCCAATTCGACAGAGATAGCTTGCCACGGGAAAATTAATCAATATCTATTAAGCCATCACGAAGGCAGTCGTGACCGGCCCGGTCCGAGCTGCGGGGACAACCAGGCGCTCCCGAACATCTCCATTATGCTTTGAGATTCCCAGTGACCCCCGAGAACGCACCCATGGCGACGCCTGACAATACCGCGAACACCTCGCTCTCAGGGGCCCGTCAGCGGCCGCTGCGGGTCTGCATCGTCACCGGCGACATCCTTCTTGAACCGCTCGAAGGCAACGACACCGCCTTTGCCTGCACCGGCTTGGCACAGATCTTGGCCGCCCAGGGGGACAACGTCACCATCCTCTATGCGCCCCAGTGGCTGCTATCCCTAAGGGTTGAAGAAGACTGGTGGCAGAAGTGGCAGAACTATTACAATGTCAATTTCCTAGTCGACCTCGTTGCCCTGGCGCCTTCGCCCGATCTTCCTGGGCATAACTACGGACCGCAGCAGAGATCGCTTGCGGCATATCATTATCTGAAATCCAAAAATTTCGACGTCGTCTATTTCTGCATCGATGGCGGCATCGGCTATTACAGCCTCCTTGCCAAGGAAACCGGACAATATCCGCGCGGCCCCATTCTCGCCGTGCTGGCGTGCCGGCCGTTCGAATGGCTGGCCGCGGCGAACAAGATGTTCTTCAAGGACAAGCACGACCTGGCGATCGGTTTCATGGAAATGCGTTGCGCCGAGGCGGCGGATTACCTGATCGCGCCAAGCCGGGCCATGCTCGACTGGATGCGCGACAAGGGCTGGGCCCTGCCCGAGAGGACCCTGGTGCATCCGGTTCTGCGGCCAATGCGCGAGGGTTCGGCCGGCGTGCCGGCGCAAGCCGGCGGCCACCGCGTCTCGGAGCTCGTGTTCTTCGGCAACACCGAATACCACCGGGGCCTGATCCTGTTCTGCGATGCAATCGACTGCCTGGTCGATCGGGGCCGCCAGGACCTGAAAATCACCCTGCTCGGGCGCTTCGCCCGCATTTTGGGCGAGCACACGGGCAGCATCCTGCTGCGTCGCGCCGGGCGCTGGCCGTACGAGGTCGCCCTCCAGCCGCGCATGACGGCGGTGCAGGAGCTGGCGTACCTGCGGGTGCCCGGCCGGCTCGCCGTGATGCCGGCGCTGATGGACGATGCGCCCCGCACCGTGATCGACTGCCTGGCCGAGAGTATTCCCTTCGTCGCCACCGCGGTCGGCGGCATCCCCGAGCTGGTCGCCGAGGCTGACCGGACGCGCTGCCTGTCGGCCCCGACGCCCGCCGCGCTCGCCGAGCGGCTGGGGAAGGCCCTAGACGACCCGCCGGCGCCGGCCGCGGCGGCCTCGGCGCCCGCCCGGAACGTCGAGACGTGGGCGGCCTTTCATCGCTCGCTCGGGCAGACCCCGGCGACGCCGGCAGACGGGAACACCGGCGAGGATCCCCATCGACCGCTGGTGTCCATCGTAATACCGCACTACGACCGCCCGACATTGCTGCGCCGGGCGGTCGAATCCGTGCGCCGGCAGACCTATCCAAATATCGAGGTCGTGCTGGTCGATGACGGCAGTACGCGGCCCGAATCGCACATGCTTCTTGCCGAACTGGAGGCATCATTCGCCGAGCGAAAATGGAAGATCGTCCGCCAGGAGAACAAGTATCTCGGCGCAGCGCGCAACAACGGCATCCGCCAATCCTCGGGCGAGTTCATCCTGTTCCTCGACGACGACAACGTGCTTTTCGACCATGCGGTCGAAAGCTTCGTGCGGGCCATGCTGCACGCCGGGACGGACATCTGCACCTGCCTATCGCGATTCCTGTTCGACGACCGCGGCGTGCCCGACGAGCGGCACGGGAAAATCTGGTTCGTGCCGCTGGGCGGCTGCATCGACTTGGCGTTCATCCAGGACATCTTTGGGGACGCTAACGCGATGTTCCGCCGGTCGATCTTCGATAGGATTGGCTACCTATCGGAGGACGTTCGTTACAAGTGCGAAGACTGGGAATTTTTCACCCGGGCTACCTTCAGCGGGCTGAAGCTTCGCGTCATCCCGGAGCCGCTCTACTGGTACCGGTCCGACCCGAACAGCATGTACCGGCAGTCACACTGGTACGACAATCGACAGCCGATCATTGCCTTGTTCAGGAAATTCGGGTTCGCGGGTGTCGATCGCCTGTACGATACCATATTGGCGCATCTGGTCGACGACGGCGAACGGGAGATCTACCAGGCCAATCTTGGCTATAACCCGGCCTACAAGAAGCTGCAGACTCTGGGAAATATGGCCGTCTCCTCCGACGAAGCACTCCAGATTTTGGCTGACTTCGCCGCCAACGAGGGCCGCGCCAACACGGCGGTGCAGATTCTGTCGCTGATGCTGCCGAGCAGTGACTTGGCGGCCCGGTTCGCCCCCATCGTGGATACCGGCGTCGGCCGCGACCCGACGACGCCGCCGGCGGTGCCCCCGGTCCGCGAGGTCCGGCTGACGGCCGACGCGCTGCGGCTGGCGCAGCTCAGGCCGACGGCGCCGGCGGGGTCGCCGCCCGTGGGTTTCGTCACCCGCGACGACCGGCTGTATTTGCGGGCGGAAGCCGGCGGCGTCGCCGCGGCGACGCTGCAAGGGGCCTGCCCGGCCGGCGCCACGCGGGCGATGGCGGAAATCTCGCTGGACCAGGAGATCGTGGTTCCCACCGAGTTCCTGCTTCTGGCGACCCGCGTCGACGCCTTCGGCGCGGCGAGCGCGAAGGCCCCCCTCGGCAGTGTCGTCGATATGTTCGTCAGTCTCGAAGAGGTCAATTCGGGCTGGCGGCGCCTCGACCGGCCGTACGCACGCTGGGTCACGGCGCTGTCGTTCCCGAAGCCGGCGGCGGAGGCGATGGACCTGACGTTCGCGGTCCGCGTCCAAGCCGGCGGGCCGGAGGGCGGGAGCGTCGGCCTTTTCTCGAACGTCCTGGTCCATCACGCGGTGAGCGAACCCCTGCTGCGCCGGCCGCGGCTGGGTGCTCCGCCGGAGCACCAACTATCGCGGGCGCTGTCCGATGCCGATCTCAAATCCGCCATCAAGCTCGAAACGCCCTACCCCAGCAAACTCCCAGTCCCTGCCTTCGAGGGCGACGGACCCGGCTTCCAGCTACGTCCACGGCCGGGGCATGTCGTCGTCGCCAGGCTCGCCGGCGTGTTTCCCGGGTTCGCGCGCAGGTTGATCGCCAGCGTGGAGGTCGCCCACGACGAGGGCCCTATCGTCGAGTTCGCCATGGCCCTGTTCGACAGTGTGGCATCCCGGCGCCCAATCGCCTGGACCGGCGCCGAGCCGGAGAATTGCGCCGCATTCTCCGGCTGGCTCACCGTGGCCGACAAGTGGGAGCTCCGCGATCTCGCGGTCGAGGTGCCGACGGTGTCGGCCGAGCCGATGACGCTCGCCGTCGCGGTCCGCCTGCCGGCCGGGCAGAGCCCGTCGTACAACCACGCCTTCTGGCGAAAATTCGTCCTGTCGTGGGACGCATGAGCCCAGATCGCTCGGGTAGTCGGCGCCGTGGGCGAAAGGGCCGATCCGGTTACAGAAGGTTCGCGGCGCGCAGGAAATTCTCGGGCGGCTGGTGCCAGGTTATTAGGTTGTTGATGTAGACCTTCGGCCAGTCGTCGCGGAATCGGCGGCCGGCGCCCTCCTGGTCGTAAATCTCCTGCACGAAGTCGAAGAATTTCTCGCGCTCCGCCCGCACCCTGTGCAGCGTCGTGTCGCGGATGTATTGGGGATCGATCCTGGCGTCGATCAATTGGCGGACCCCAGCCGCGACCGCCTCCGGGTCGGGCGCCACGGTGACACAATATTCATCGTCGAGAAATTCATCTCGCCCCCCTATGTTCGGCGTCGTCACCACCGGCAAGCCGCACAGGAGGTATTCCATGCTCGCCCGCATTGCTCCGTCGATTTCCGACAGACACAGGCCGACTCGGCTCGAGTTCATGATTTCCGCGACCTGCCGAGGCTCTAACCTGCGCCAACTTCCGGTTGGCCCACGGTTGCAGTAAATTGCCTGTGTCAGAATCGGTTGAAGTTGCTGAAAATATGTCAAACTAAAGTCCGCGTCGCCCCAGAAAAAATATATAAGAGCAAGAGACTCAATACTGGTGCATAGGTAGTGTCGTTTGTATGCGGCCATCTGCGCGTCGTAGACCGCGTCATACTTCTTATCGACGCGCGGAATGATTCGGAATAGGTCCTCGCTGACAAGTATGTTGTGATTGCTGAGCTGACATCTTATGCCCCTTTCGGTAAGCGCGCGAACCTCGCCAGGCGTGTTGCACAGATAGATCAGCACGTGCTCAGGATAGGCCGCCACGTAAGGGAAATACTGTTCGCTTAAGGCCCTAAGCCTTGAGTCCGACTCCAATGTCCACAATACGCCAATCAAGAAATATGTCCGGCGGCCGCGCAAATACCGATTAAGTGGCAGCGCTGGGCCAAGAAAATTGTTATCTGGAAGATCGCGACCGGGCTCGGTGCCATAAATCACCAATGGACTTGTGCTCAGGACATGGCCGTGAACATAGGCTGTTCCAAAGTGGCGTATTATCTTCAAGTCGCGTTCAGAATACGTGATATCCATCGTCGTTCACATCGCTTCGGGTTGTTGATATGTACCATCGGCCAGCAATTGCGGAAGTCGCTGTGGCCAGATACTCTATGGGAGCGGTCGCGAGGACCACCCGGTTGACCAATCCCGAGGCGATTCGGCCCGATGCCTCGTCCTGCCGCCGACTCCAGGACAATCCGCGGAAGGGCTGCCGAACACGATCAACCATGGAGGCAGAGAAGTGCAAGAACCCCGACGCGTGATCGTCACCGGCGGAGCCGGCTTTCTCGGCTCCCATCTGTGCGATCGGCTGATCGAGGACGGCTGCGAGGTCGTCTGCGTCGACAACTATTTCACCGGCCGGCGCCGGAATATCGAGCGGCTCATCGGCCACCCGGCCTTCGAGGCGCTGCGACACGACGTTACGTTTCCGCTCTACGCCGAGGCGGACGAGATCTACAACCTGGCGTGCCCGGCCTCGCCCGTCCATTACCAACTCGATCCCGTTCAGACCTTCAAGACGAGCGTCCACGGCGCCATCAATATGCTCGGGCTCGCCAAGCGGACGAAGGCCAAGATCTTCCAGGCGTCCACGAGCGAAGTCTATGGCGATCCCGCCGAGCATCCGCAGAAGGAGAGCTATTGGGGGAACGTCAATCCGCTCGGGCCCCGCGCCTGCTACGACGAGAGCAAGCGCGCCGCGGAGACGCTCTGTTTCGACTATCGCCGCCAGCACAGGGTCCGGGTCAAGGTCGGGCGGATCTTCAACACCTATGGCCCGCGCATGCACCCGGACGACGGCCGCGTCGTTCCGACGTTCATCATCCAGGCGCTGAAGAACGATCCGATGACGGTCTTCGGCGATGGCCTGCAGACGCGGTCGTTCTGCTTCGTCGACGACATGATCGAAGCCTTCCTGCGCATGATGGCCACCGGCGACGACGTCACCGGTCCGGTCAATCTCGGCAGCCCCGGCGAAGTCACGATGATCGAGCTGGCGGAAATCATCCGCCGACTCATCGGGTCGCGGTCCGACATCGTCTTCAAGCCGCTGCCGCAGGACGACCCGGTGCGCCGCCGGCCGGACATCGCGTTGGCGAAGTCGTTGCTGGGTTGGGAGCCGAAGACGCAACTAGCGGATGGGCTCGCCCCGACGATCGCGTACTTCGACCGGCTGTTGGCCGCGGCCAATGTCCGGCGACCACCGAATTCCGAAGGACAGGGCACGGGACCGGCCGCGGCTGGCGCGTCCTAAATCCGCGCCGGCACGCCCGCGGGACGTTCGAAACGCGGCCCGCGATCCTTAATTATAGTCACCAGGGATGTTGCCGGTGCCCCCACCGCCCTCGGTGCTCGGACCGGCAGGCGCGGCCGGCGTCCCGGCCCCCGTCTCGGTGAAGGCCACACAGGCCGCCGACGAATTGCCGGCGCAAACTTCCGCGGCGACGTCCGGTTCTAGCAATCTGAGCAACTCGAGCCCCAGGTCGCTGCCTGGATAATTCTTGAGGAACTCGCGGGCGGCGGCGGCGTCGCCATCAGCCACCGCCTCGTCGAACGCTTCGTTCTCAGGCGGGAGCGCAGCAAGCTGTATACTGGTTAACGCAGACCACACCCTCGCCAACCAATCATCGGAACCGGTTGCTGCCGACGGCTGCGCAATAACCGGCGTCGGCTTCGCCTCGGTCATGTCGCGGTTGCCGCCCGCGACCGCGGGCGCCGACAAGGTTACCGCGACGAAACCGGCGCCTAGAGTCGCTAACCCTGGCCCTAGTTTCCTGTGTCCGCGAGGTCCGCTTTCACGACGCTTCATGTACGGTCTCCCACTATTGCGCCTAAATTTTTTTTAGTATGCCCATCGCCGCGCCCATTGCAAGATAAATGTATGGTTAAGTTGAGTTGAGTTTAGTCAAGTCGAATCCGAGAGTTGCTGGATAACCTGCCGGGGTGCTTTTCCTTCGAGGTTGGCTTCGCGAGGCCGACCTGGGCCTCGTATTGCCGATCGAACTCGGTTCGTACGGCGGCCATCCGGCGACGCTCGAAGTCAGTGGCCTTGACGGCGCGGGATGCGCCGCGTCCAGCTGCGCGAGAACACGCGCACGTCGCCCTCGTAGGCGCTGAGGTCGGCCGCCACGTGAAACGCCGCCTTGTCGCAGGCCACCGATGCCATGGTCTCGATGCGCGGATGCCAGTCGCCGCGGCGATAGCTGAAACGATGCGTGGCCTCGGCCCGCGCGCTGGCGGGCTCGTCGGGGTGGATGCGGTAGGCGAGCGTCTTGACGAAATCCGTCTCCACGCCGATCGCCTCGATGATGGAGGCGCCGTCGTCGCGCAAGACGCGGTTCACCGTCATGCCGGTGGCGACATCGGTCTCAAGCGTGCGCGTGACCAGGCCCGGCCGCAGCACCTTGCGCGCGAGCGGCGGCGCCGTCTCCGGCGGCGCGAAGGCGACGGCGGCGTCCTCGGGGCGCGGCGGGCGCACCGGCAGGTCGAGGAAACAGGCGCCGGCATGGAGGACGAGCGTGGCCGCCTCCGGCGCCGGCCAGACGATCGGCCAATAGGCGGTCGAAACTGCGATGCGCAGCCGGTGGCCCGGCGGGAACGCGAAGCCGATGTCGTTCAACTGCACGCGCGCCGCGAACACCTTGCCGGGCACCAGCGGCGTCGGCTCGGCATGGCTCGCCCGGTGCGTCAGGTTGAGCACGCCGTAGGTGACGCGGGTCGAGGCGCCGTCCGGCGCCACGTCGTTGAGCCGCACGCAAACGAGCGCCCCCGGCCGGTCGGCGGCGAGCTGAAGGAGAACCGCCGGCGCTCCCAGGATCTCCAGCCGCTCGGTGAGCGGGCCTGAATCGAAACAGAGCGACTGGCCGTCCTCGGCGCGCTGGTCGAGCGGCAGCTCCGGCCCGAGGCCGCCCAGCCCATAAGGGCACCATTCCCCGGCAAGCGCGCCCAGGGTCTGCGGCGACTTCACCGTCATCTCGACCGTCTCGCCCGGCTTCGCGGGCGCGCCGGAGTCGATCCGCCCCGGATTGAGAACGAGGCGGCGCGAGACGATGTTGGCGCTGGGCCAGGCGTCTTCCGCCACCCAGCGGCCGGGACGCTCCGCGTAGTGCGACTTGGGCGGAACGCTGTCCTCTATGTAGGCGCGCAAGATCGGCTCGTTCATGATCCCGGTGTCGCTACCTTTGAGCCAGTGGTCCCACCAGCGCAGCGCTTCTTGCAGGAACCCGATGGCGGGGCCCGGCACGCCATTGTGCGGGTACTTGTGGCCCCACGGCCCGACGATCCCGAGACAGGGCGAGCCGAGCCCGTTGAGCAGGCGAAACACTGCGTTCCGATACCCATCCGCCCATCCGCCCACCGCCAGCACCGCGCATTCGATGGCGCCGAAGTCCTCCGCCACCGAGCCGTGGCGCCAGAACTCGTCCCGCGTCGGGTGCTCCATCCAGCCGGCGAACGCCGGCTCGACGGCGTCGAGGCGTTGGCGCCACATCTCCCGCCACTTGTCGCCCACCACCAGCGGGTCGGGCGGCCGGGCCATGATCGAAAAAAAGTAGGCGCCCCACGCCAAGTTGTCGGTGACGAGACAGCCGCCCATGTAATGCATGTCGTCGGCGTAGCGGTCGTCGGTCGAGCAGGCGGTGATGATGGCCTTGAGCGCCGGCGGCCGGCGCGCCGCCACCTGCAGCGAATTGAACCCGCCCCAGGAGATGCCCATCATGCCGACCCTGCCGCTGCACCAGGGTTGCGCCGCGATCCAGGCGATGGCTTCAAGCGCGTCGTCCTGCTCCTGCTTCAAGTACTCGTCGCGGATGACGCCTTCAGAGTCGCCCGAGCCGCGGATGTCGAGCCTGATCGCGGCATAGCCGTGCCCGGCGAAATAGGGATGGGTGAGCTCGTCGCCGTCGCGCGTGCCGTCGCGCCGGCGGTAGGGGATGTATTCGAGGATCGCCGGGACCGGGTCTTGCAGGGCGTCCTCGGGCAGCCAGACGCGCGCGGCGAGCCGCGTGCCGTCGGACAGCGGAATCCAGCAGGTCTCGATCTCGCGGACCTGGCGCGGGAAGGACGAGACGACGCTCATGGCGCCCCCGGCGACGATTGGAAATACGCTGGGATCATCGCGGCGCCCGGCGCCGGCGTCAATCCGAGGGCGCCTCAGCGGCCGAGCAGGATTGCGATCTCGGGCTCGGTCAGCACGCGCGGCGCCGGTGCCGCGTCCGCCAGAAGGCCGTAGAGGCGGCTGAGCTCGGCAAATTCCTCGACCGCTTCGAGGCCCTGGCTGAGCGTATCCGCGGGCTTCGCCGTCGCCGTCGGGGCGCCTCGGCCGGCGGAGCGGAAGGGAACGACGTTGTGCGACATGGCGCGAATCTCCGTCTCGTTGCTTTGAACGAAGCCAGAGTATTCGATGGTAAAACTCGCACCGTATTCCGAACGTATTGTTGGAAGGTTTGAAGCATATTTTGAAGACTTGTCAGGATATTGCGGGTATCGTCTATGCAAATCTTTGGCCGATCGCGGTCACCGATCGTATCGGGCGGCCTAACCGAACGGCGAGGCCGGTGACGAATCGTTGACGAAGAAATTCTACCGGGCTTGTATGAAGCGGAAACGCCGCGCAGCGATGTGCGCCGCCGGCGCCGCGCCCTTATGTACTAGGAGATAATGAAAATATCTCTAAAGGCATAGGCCCCTAGAGCGCGATCGTCATGCCGCCGTCCACGGTCAGCACCTGGCCGTTCACATAGGAGGCCGCGGGCGAGGCGAGGAACAGCACGGCGGCGGCGATTTCTTCCGGCCGCCCCCAGCGGCCGACAGGCGTGCGCCTGCGCACGAAGGCGTTGAACTCCTCGTTCTCGACCAGCGCCTTGTTGAGGTCGGTGGCGACATAGCCGGGCGCCACGGCGTTCACCGTGACGCCGTGCGGCCCCAGCTCGACCGCGAGCGCCCGCGTCATCGCCGCCACGCCCCCCTTGGCGGCGGCGTAGGCGATGACGGTGGGGCGCGCGACCTGGCCCATGATCGAGCCGATGTTGACGATGCGCCCGCTGCCTTGCGCCGCCATGCGCCGGCCCGCCTCGCGCGCCAGCACGAAGCTCGCCGTCAAATGCACGTCGATGAGGCGCTGCCAGTCCGCCGTCTCGGTTTCGAGCGCAGGACGGCGATGGGCGATGCCGGCGTTGTTGACCAGGATGTCGAGGCCGCGCTCAGCCGCGATCCGCTCGATGGCGGCGCCGGCGGCGGCATAGTCGGCCACGTCGAAGGAGGCGAGCGAGACGCTGCGCCCGGCCCGCGCCATGTCGCCGGCGCGCGCCTCCAACGCCGCCGCGCCGCGGGCGTTCAGCACGACATGGGCGCCGGCTTCGGCAAGCGCGTCGGCGATCGCGGCACCCAGCCCGCGCGAGGCGCCGGTGACGAGCGCGACCTTGCCATCGAGCGAGAACAGCGCCGGCATCCTTGCGCTCCCCCTTCCAGCTCACTCATAGGGCGCAACGGCGGGCGCGCGCAACGGCTTGACCTGCTTCCGGCCAACCCTTAGGGTTTCCAGCCGACAGGGGCCAACCGGTCATAGCACCCGCAATTGGGCGGTTTCGTCGTCATCGTCGATTTTCGGCTCAAGCCCGGCGCTGTCCAGGAGTTCCACGCCCTGGTCGCGGCGAACGCGCGCGCCTCGGTCAGGGACGAGCCGGGCTGCAGGCGCTTCGACGTGGTGGTGCCGGAAGGTGTCGGCGACCGCGTGCTGCTGTACGAGATCTACGACGACGCGGCCGCCTTCGCCCTGCACCTGAAAACGCCGCATTTCGCGGCCTTCGACCGGGCCTGCGGCGCGCTGGTCGCGAAGAAGACGGTAACCCAAGGCAGCCTCGCGGTCGAAGGCTCCGCTTAAGCGCAAGAAGTCGCACGAACAGGGGGGAAGGAGTCATGGCGGTCCGCGGTCTCAAGGCGATGGCGGCGACGCGCAAGCTGAAGGCGGGCCACTTTGTGGTCGAATTCGCTACGCCCGGCATCGGCCACATCCTGAAGTCGGCGGGCTGCGATTTCGTGCTGTTCGACACCGAGCACAGCGGCTTCAGTTTCGAGACGGTGAAGAGCGCCCTGCGCTACTTCGAGGCGGCCGAGCTTGCCGCCATCGTGCGGGTGCCTTCGAAGGAATACCATCACATCGCGCGGGCGGCCGACATGGGCGCGGAGGGCGTCATGCTGCCGATGGTGGGCACCGCGGCCGAGGCGAGCCACATCGTCAACTGCCTCAAGTACCCGCCCGAGGGCGCCCGCGGCGTCGCCTTGCAGATCGCGCACGACCGCTATCGTCCGGGGCCGACCAAGCAGAAGCTCGCCGCCGCCAACCGGCGCACGACGCTGTTCGCCCAGATCGAGACCGCCGAGGGTGTCGCCAACGCGGACAAGATCGCGGCCGTCCCCGGGGTCGATTGCCTGTGGATCGGGCATTTCGACCTGTCGGCGTCGCTCGGCGTCGCCGGCGAGTTCGACAACCCGAAATTTCTCAAGGCGATCGACAAGGTGGTGGCGGCGGCGCGCCGCCATAAGAAGGCGTTGGGGCGCCTGGTGCCCAACGTCGACCAGGGCGTCGAGCTGTACGGCGCCGGGTTCGATTTCATCTGCTATTCCGGCGACGTGTGGGTGCTGCACAACGCCGTGGCGGAGGCGCTGGGCCAACTCCGCGCCAGGTGCCGGCGGCGCTGAACGGGCCGGCGGCGTGGCCCAAAGCCCTTTCCGCGTGGTGCTCAGCGGCGATTTCCGCAAGCCGGACGGCACCCCCACTTTTCCCAACTTCGATCTCGCGCCGCTCGACCGGCAACCGGGCCTGGAGTGGCGGTTTCTCGATCCGGGCGACGAGATCCGTCCCGAGCAGGTGGCCGAAGCCGACGCGCTCGTCCTGCTGCAGCCGCGCTTCACGCGCGCGAGCCTGCACCCGGGCGGGCGGCTCGCCGCCGTGGCCCGCTTCGGCGTCGGCTACGACAACGTGGACGTCGAGGCGTTGAGCGAGCACAGCGTGGCGCTCGTCATCACGCCCGACGGCGTGCGCCGACCGGTGGCGGTGGCGATCCTGACCCTGATGCTGGCGCTAGCCGGCAGGCTCATGTTGAAGGACCGGCTGACGCGCGAGGGGCCGCCCGGCTTCGGCCGGCGCGCGCTGCACATGGGCCAGGGCCTGGTGGGCCTGACGCTGGGCTCGATCGGCGTCGGCAACATCGGGGCCGAGATGTTCAGGCTCGCGCGGCCGTTCGACATGCGGTTCATCGCGCATGATCCCTACGCCGATCCGACCGTCGCCGCGGCGCTCGGCGTCGGCATGGTCGATCTCGACACGGTTTTCCGCGAAGCCGATTTCCTGACCGTGAACTGCCCGCTCGCGCCCGCGACGCGCCACCTCGTCAACGCCGAACGGCTCGCCCTCATGAAGCCCACCGCCTATCTCATCAATACCGCGCGCGGCCCCATCGTGGACCAGGCGGCCCTGACGCGGGCGCTCAGGGAGCGGCGCATCGCCGGCGCCGGCCTCGACGTATTCGACCCCGAGCCGCCGCCGTTAAGCGATCCCATTTTGGCGCTGGACAACGTGATCCTGACGCCGCATGCCTTGTCCTGGACCGACCAATGCTTCGCCGGCATCGGCGCCGCCGACCTGCGCGCGGTGCTGGACATCATGGCCGGCCGCGAGCCGGCCGGCGTCGTCAACCGCTCGGTCCTGGCGGCGCCGGCCTTTCGCCGGCGGCTCGAGGGCTACCGCGACCGCTTCGGGGGTTGACGCTTGGCGTGGCCGGGCGCTTGCGTGTAGAGTGCATTGGCCCGGTCGGGTGCTACGCAACAACATGGGCTTGGATTAGGGAGATCGAAGGAAATGAGCAAACGAATCATAGTGATCCTTGCGGTGATTGCCGTCGTGATCGTCGGCGGCGTCGTCATTTACCAGCAGCGAGCCGAGCAGGCGAGGATCGAGGCGGCGCAACAGGCCCAGGCGCAAGCCGAGGCAGACGCGGCCGCGGAGGCCGCCAAGATGGCGGAGGAGGCCGCCGCCGCGGCGGCCACCATGGACGCGGCCGATCGCGCCGTCGAGGCGGCGAAGCAGTACGCCGGCACGACGATCACGATCACCTGGGAAGCGGGCCTGCAGTCGCTCGACCCGCTCAATTTCTCGGGCCCGAAGTGGAAGGAGCTGACCGGCATCGACGTGAAGGTGGTCGAGGTGCCGACGGCGGAGATGTTCACCAAGACGCTGCAGGAATTCCGCGCCGGCACCGGCGCCTATGACGCGCTCAACGTCATTCCGGCCTGGATGCCGGATCTCGCCAATGCGGGCGCGCTCGAGGTGCTCGACCCCTACGTCGACAAGTACGGCTTCCGCGACGAGCTGCAGATGATCGCCCCCACCTACCGCGACAACCAGATGACGGTGGGCGGCAAGATCTACGGCTTCCCGGACGACGGCGACACCTTCGTCCTCTACTACCGGACCGACATCTTCGGCGACGCGGCGAACCAGTCCGAGTTCAAGGCCCAGTTCGGCTACGACCTGGCGGCGCCGACGACCTGGCAGCAGTTCCGCGACATCGCCGGGTTCCTCACCGCCAAGTACCAGCCGAACATGTACGGCGCCGGCTTCTTCCGCGAGGCGCCCTACGTCATGTACATGTTCCAGGAGCGCTTCCGCAACGAGGGCGGCAAGTTCTTCGACGCCGACACCATGAAGGCCACGATCAACAGCGACATCGGCGCGCGCGTCTTCACCGAGATGCGCGACGAGAACAAGCTGATGCCGCCGGGGGTCGAGACCTGGGGCTTCGTCGAGAACCTGGCGGCCTTCCTCGAAGGCAAGACCGCGATGACCATCTCGTGGCCGCCCTACGGGCGCTGGGCCGCCGGTTACGGCCTGGAGCAGGAGGCGTTCTCGTGGGTGCCGAAGTCGCAAGTGGCCGGCAAGGTGGGCTACGCCCTGCCGCCGGGCGGCCATCCGCAGCTCGCGGCCGGGTTCGCCCTCTCGGTCGCGTCCACCAGCAAGAACAAGGACGCGGCCTATCTGTTCATCCAATGGCTGAACAGCGAGAAGATCAGCCTGCAGCGCGTCCAACTACCCTACGCGCTGCGCGACCCGTTCCGCACCTCGCACTTCGAGAGCGCCGAGTACATCGGGCGCTGGCCCGAGGCGAAGCAGTATCTCGATACCCTGAAGGCCGGCTCGGAAAGCGGCCTGCTCGATTTGTCGTTGTTGCAGACCGACAAGTACGAGGAGGCTCTGCGTCAGGCCATCAGCCGCCTGTGGGCGGGCGAGGACCCGCAGGCCATCCTCGACCAGGCCGCGGCGCAGTGGGACGCGGTCACCAACGAGGTGGGCGTGGACGCGCAGAAGGCCGTCTATCAGGATTGGGCGGCCAAGTCCGGCGCCTACCCGCAGTAGAGGGTCAAGGGCCAGCGGGGAAGGCGACGCCCCCGCTGGCCAGGCACTCGCCGTCGCCGGTACGCGAATCGGGCCTCATCCTTCGACAGGCTCGGGATGAGGCCCTGGGTATGCACCCCTCATGCTGAGCCTGTCGAAGCATGAGGGGCGTGGCGCCTGCGTCCGATGCTCAAGCGATACCCGATTCTGACGTTGGGCGTCGGCCGACGCGGCGCCGCCCGGATCGTGGCATGACCCACGTCACGGCGGTGGCGCATTCGCGGCCCGCGCCCGGCCTCGGGCACCGGGCCGGGCACTTCGCCGATCGCAACTTCAAGTACCTGGTCATCTGGCCCTCGATCCTGGTCCTCCTGCTCGTCGGCCTCTTCCCGCTTCTCTATTCGCTCATGGTGAGCTTCCAGAACCTCACCATGGCCGAGGCGGACACCAGCTTTCAGGGCCTGCGCCATTACGCCAAGCTGTTCGACGATGCGCGGCTGTGGCAGGCCCTGCTGCACACCGGCGTCTTCGCCGCCGTGGCACTTCCGGCCGAGTTGGTGCTGGGGCTGCTGATGGCGCAGTTGTTCCTGGAAAGGCTGCCGGGCCGGCAGGCGTTCGTGGCGCTCTTGGTGCTGCCGACCGTGATCTCGCCCATCGTCGCCGGGGCCAACTGGCGGCTCATGTTCGATCACCGGTTCGGACCCATCAATCAGGTGATCGGCTGGTTCGCGGGCGAGCCCACGCCGATCCTGTGGATCATCAACTCGCTCACCGTCTATCCGGCGATCCTGGTGTGCGAAATCTGGCAGTGGACGCCGTTCATGTTCCTCATCTTGCTGGCGGCGCTCTCCAACGTCGACAAGTCGCTCACCGAGGCGGCCGAGATCGACGGCGCCTCCTACTGGCGCACCTTCTTCAAGATCGTGCTGCCGGCGATCTGGCCGGTGATGGCGATCGCCATCCTCATTCGCGGGCTCGATCTGGTGCGGCTCTTCGACATCGTGTGGAGCCTGACGCGCGGCGGGCCGGGCACGCTCACCGAGACGATCTCGCTCTACACCTACGCCGTAGGGTTCCTCCAATTCGACACCAGCTACACCGCGGCGATCGCGTTCCTGGTCGTCGTCTTGCTGTCGGTCGTCGTCACCCTGGCCTTGAAGCGGATGGAGTTCGCCCGATGATGGCGCGGCGCCGCCGGCTTCGCCTGTGGGCGCGCTACGCCGCCGCCACCGCGGTCACGGCCCTGTTCCTGTTCCCCATCTACTGGCTGTTCATGACCTCCTTCAAGACGCCGGAGGAAATCTTCGCCTCGCCGCCGAAGTGGTATCCGGGCGCGCTGCAGTTCGAGAACTTCCGCGTCCTGTTCAAGGACGGCGACGTGCTGGTTGTCTGGAACAGCCTGGTGATCGCAGGATCCAGCACGCTCGTCGCCATGTTCCTCGGCACGCTCGGCGCCTACAGCCTGGCGCGCTTCAGGACCGGCGGCGACAATCTCGCCGTGTGGATCATCTCGCAGCGCATGGTGCCGCCCATCGCCGTCGTGTTCCCGGTGTTCCTGCTCTACGTCTGGTTCGGCTGGGTCGACACCTATTTCGGCCTCATCCTGCTCTACACCGCCTTTAACCTGCCCTATGTGATCTGGATGATGCGCGGCTATATCGCGGACGTGCCGATCGAGCTGGAGGAGAGCGCGCTGGTCGACGGCTGCACGCGCTGGCAGGTGCTGATGCGCGTGGTGTTCCCGCTGGCGCGCGCGGGATTGTTCGCCACCGCGGTCTTCACCTTCGTGTTCGCGTGGAACGAGTTCATCTTCGCCCTGGTGCTGACCCGCACCGAGGTCGTGACCTACCCGGTGCAGGTGACGCACTACTTCGGCGGCCAGTCGAATTTCTGGGCCAAGATCGCCGCCATGTCGGTGCTGGGCACGCTGCCGATTTTCCTCGCCGTGGCGACGCTGCAGCGCTATCTGGTGCGCGGCATCTCGATGGGCGCGGTCAAGGGCTGACGAAACCATGGCCGATGTCAAGCTGAAGAGCGTGCACAAGCGGTTCGGCAGCGTCCAGGCGGTGCGCGGCATCGACCTGGAGATTCCGGAGGGCGAGTTCACCGTGCTGGTCGGGCCCTCGGGCTGCGGCAAGAGCACGCTGTTGCGCATGATCGCGGGGCTGGAGGACATCGACGAAGGCACCGTCGAGATCGCGGGCCAGGTGGTGAACCACATGCCGCCGCGCGACCGCGACGTGGCCATGGTGTTCCAGAACTATGCCCTCTATCCGCACATGACGGTGGCCGACAACATCGCCTTCGGGCTCCGGGCGCGCCGCACGCCCAAGGCCGAGATCGAACAGCGCGTGCAGCGCGCCGCCGACATGCTGGGCATCGCCGGGCTCATGGACCGGCTGCCTCGCCAGCTCTCCGGCGGCCAGCGCCAGCGCGTCGCCATCGGGCGCGCCATCGTGCGCAACGCCAGGCTGTTCCTGTTCGACGAGCCGCTGTCCAACCTGGACGCGCAGTTGCGCGACGAGATGCGCAGCGAGATCAAGCGGCTGCACCAGGAGATCGAGACGACGATGATCTACGTCACTCACGACCAGATCGAGGCGATGACGCTGGCCGATCGCATCGTGCTGCTGCGCGACGGCCGCATCGAGCAGCTGGGCACGCCCTTGGACCTGTTCGAGCGGCCGGCCACGCGCTTCGTCGCCGGCTTTCTCGGCTCGCCGGCCATGAACTTCGTGCCGGCGCGGGTCGTCAAGGCCGACGGCGGGCTCGCGGTCGCCGTCGGGGGCAACCTGCTGGCGCTGCCGGCGGCGCGCCAGCCGGCGCTTTTCTCCTATGCCGATCGGGCGGTCGCCTTGGGGCTCAGGCCCGAGCACATGCGCCGCGCGGCCGGCGAACGGCGCGACGGGGTGGTGCCCTTGAGCGTCGTCATCGAGCTGGTCCAGCCGACCGGTTCGCGCACCTACGCCACCTTCACCCTCGGCGGCGTCCCGGTGGTGGCCGAGCTACAGGCGCATGACGTGCAGCATCGCGATGAGCGCGTCGAGCTCTACGTCGATATGAACCGCGCCGTGCTGATCGACCCGGAGACCGACCGGGTGCTGTAGGGCGGCGAGTCTTCGGAGGGGAAGTCGATGAAGGTCAGCACGACAGCGAGAAAGCCGCGGCGCGCGGTGGCGCTGTTCGGCACCGAGTTGGCCGACGGCAAGAGCCGCCGGCTCGCCGCCGGGCCGCTCACGGCGGAGCTCGACAACGGCGCGCTGCGCTACATCCGGATCGCCGGCGTGGAGGTGCTGCGCGCCATCGCCTTCCTGGTGCGCGACGAAAATTGGGGCACCTTCGCGTCTTCGATCGCCGGCCTCAAGGTGAAACAGGGCCGCGACGAGTTTCGCGTCACCTACGTGGCGCGCTGCGGCGATGGCGCGCGCGACCTCGGCTACTGCGCCGACATCGTGGGCAAGGCCGACGGCACGTTGCGCTTCGAGTGCGCGGCGACGGCGCGCACCGACTTCCTCACCAACCGGACCGGGTTCGTCGTGCTGCATCCGCTGCAAGGCGTGGCCGGCTGCCCGGTCGAGGTCGAGCACGTCGACGGGCGCAAGGTCATGTCCAGCTTCCCGCGGCTGATCGAGCCGGCGCAGCCTTTTCTCGATATTCGCGCGCTGTCGCATGAAGTGGCGCCCGGCGTCTGGGCCACCTGCCGCATGGAGGGCGACAGCTTCGAGATGGAGGATCACCGCAACTGGACCGACGCCTCGTTCAAGACCTATGTGCGCCCGCTGGCCCTGCCGTGGCCGTACACCATCGCGGCGGGCACGGAGTTCACGCAAAGCGTGACGCTCTCCGTTCGCGGTTCGCTGCCGAGGGCGAAGGCCGCCGGCGCCGCCGGTAGGTCGCGGGTGTCGCTCGGCGAAGCACTCGGCGCCGCCATGCCGATGTTGGGGCTCGGCGTGCCGGCCGCGGAAGCGGCGGCGCCCGACCTCGACCTTATCCGCGCGGCACGGCCGCGGTGGCTCGTCTGCCAGGTCGATCTGCGCCGGCGGCACGGCGTCGGTGCGATGAAGCGCTACCGGCGGCTCGCCGAGGCGACCGGCGCCGAGGCGGTGCTGGAGATCGTGCTCGCGGGCAAACGGCCGCCGGCCGAGGAATTGCAAGCCGCCGCCCGGGACGCGGCCGCCGCCGGCTTGCGGCCCGCCGGGATCGCGGTATCGCCGGCGCCAGACCTGAAGGCGGTACTGCCCGGAAGCTTGGGGCCGCCCGTGCCGCCCCTCGCCGACATCTACAAGGCGGCGCGCGCGGCCTTCCGCGGGGTGCCGCTCGGCGGCGGCATGTTCTCCTACTTCACCGAGCTCAACCGCAAGCGGCCGCCGGCCGAGCTGCTCGACTACGTCACCCATACCACCTGCCCGATCGTGCACGCCGCCGACGATGTCTCGGTCATGGAGACGCTCGAGGCGCTGCCCTACGTCATCGAATCGACCCGCGCCTTCATCGGCAGGACCGCCTACCGCGTGGGCCCCAGCGCGATCGGCTGCCGCGACAACCCTTACGGCAGGGCGGTCTCGCCCAATCCCGGGAACGGCCGGGTGTGCTTGGCGGAGATGGACCCGCGCTGGCGCGGCCTCTACGGCGCCGCCTGGACGCTCGGCTACATCGCCGCTTTCGCCAAGGGCGGCGTCCAGGCGATCGCCATCGGCGCCTCCACCGGACCCGCCGGCATCGTGTATCGCAAGGCCGCCTACGCGCAGCCCTACTTCGACGCTCTGCGCGGCCCGGCCGTCTATCCCGTCTATCACGTGCTGGCGGGCCTCGCGCCGGCGCGCGGGCGCAAGTTGCTGGCCGCCGAATCTGACGACCCCGCGAGCCTTGCCTGCCTCGCCTATCGCTCGCCGCGGGGGCCGGTGCTGTGGCTCGCCAACCTGACGGTAGCCGAGCGCAGCGTGACGCTCGCCGGCCTCGGCGGGCCGATGACGCTGCGCGTCCTCGACGAATCGACATTCGCCGCCGCCGTCGCCGATCCGGCCGGCTTCCGTGCCGGCGGCCGGCGCCTGGCGCGGCCGACCTCGATCAGGCTCGGCGCCTACGCGCTCGCCTGGCTCGAACCGGCGGCGAAATGACCTTGTCGGCATGACCGGCGGCGGCTCGAACGCCTTGCTGCTCGGCTGCATCGCGGACGACATGACGGGCGCCACCGATCTCGCCAGCACGCTGGTGCGGGGCGGCATGCGCACCGTGCAGGCCATCGGCGTGCCGGACGCCCTCTCCGGCGAGATCGACGCCATGGTGATCGCGCTCAAGTCGCGCAACGTCCCACCGGGCGAAGCGGTGGCGCAGTCGCTGGCGGCGCTCGACTGGCTGAGAAGGGCCGGGGCGCGGCAGTACTTCTTCAAGTACTGCTCGACCTTCGATTCGACCGACGCCGGGAACATCGGCCCGGTAGCCGACGCGCTGCTGGCGGCGCTGGGCGAGCGTTTCACCATCGCCTGCCCGGCGTTTCCGGAAAACGGGCGCACCGTCTATCTGGGGCACCTGTTCGTCGGCCGGCGGCTGCTGTCGGAATCCTCCATGCGCGAGCATCCGTTGACGCCGATGACCGATCCCGACCTGGTGCGGGTCCTCGGCCGCCAGACGAAGGCCCGCGTCGGTCTGGTGCCGTACGGCACGGTGCGTGGGGGACCGGAATCGATCGCCGCCGCCTTCGACCGATTGCGGCGCGAGGGCATCGCCTACGCCGTCGTCGATGCGCTCCAGCCCCGGCACCTGCACGACATCGGCGCGGCCGCGGCGGGCTTGGCACTCGTTACCGGCGGCTCCGGCGTCGCCGTTGGGCTGCCGGAGAATTTCCGCCGCCGCGGGCTGCTCGGCCCGATCAAGGGCGCCGGCGCCTTGCCGGCCATCGGCGGCGCCGCCGCGGTGCTGGCGGGAAGCTGCTCGGCGGCGACGCTCGCCCAGGTGGCCGAGATGCGCCGGCGGTGTCCGGCGCTCGCCCTCGATCCGGCGCGTCTGGCGGAGGGACCGGCCGCCACGGCGGCGGCTCTCGCCTGGGCCGCGGAGAGGCTCCCTGGCGGGCCGGTGCTGATCTACTCGAGCGCGCCGCCCGACGAGGTCGAGCGCGTGCGCGCGGCGCTCGGGCGCGAGCGCGCGGC
This sequence comes from uncultured Rhodospirillaceae bacterium, assembly GCA_964411425.1. Lineage (GTDB taxonomy): Bacteria > Pseudomonadota > Alphaproteobacteria > Dongiales > Dongiaceae > CAYPKW01. The sequence goes on along the minus strand of CAYPKW010000023.1, from coordinate 3,844 downwards.
GGCGCTGGTGGAAGACGCATTGGCGGAACTGGCCGCGGGTCTGGTGGCCGCCGGCGTGCGCCGCCTGGTCGTGGCCGGCGGCGAGACCGCGGGCGCCGTGGTACGGCGCCTGGGCGTGCGGAGCTTGCGCATTGGCCCGGAGATCGACCCCGGCGTGCCGTGGACCGTGAGCCTCGGAGAGCCCGCAATCGCGCTCGCCCTCAAGTCCGGCAACTTCGGCGCCGCCGACTTCTTCGGGCGTGCGCTCGCCATGTTGCCATGAGCGAGGAGAAGGAGCGCGACGCGATCGTCCGCCTCGGCCGCTCGCTGTTCGATCGCGGGCTCACCTTCGGCTCGTCCGGAAACTTGAGCGTGCGGCTGGCGGACGGCTGGCTGATGACGCCGACCAACGTGGCGCTCGGCTCGCTCGACCCGGCGCGGCTGTCGAAGCTCGACGCCGACGGGCGCCATCTTTCCGGCGATCCACCGACCAAGGAGGCGTTCCTGCACCTGGCGGTCTATGGGGCGCGCGCCTCGGCCAACGCCATCGTGCATCTGCACAGCACCCATTCGGTGGCCGTCTCGTGCCTCGCCGACATCGACCCCGAGGACGTACTGCCGCCGATCACGGCGTACTACGTCATGCGGGTCGGGCGGCTGCCTCTCGTCGGCTACCATCCGCCGGGCGACCCGGCGCTCGCCGAGGCGGTGCGCCGGCTGGCCGGCAAGCATCACGCGGTGCTGCTGGCGAACCACGGGCCGGTGGTCGCGGGCGCGTCGCTCCAGGCTGCGGCCGACGCCGCCGAGGAGCTGGAGGAGACGGCGAAGCTCTATCTCCTCCTGCGCGGGCACAAGACCCGCTGGCTCACGCCCGATGAGGCCGAGGAGCTGCGGCGCCATGGCATCGCCTGAGCTCACGCCGCCCAGCGGCCGCCGAGCTCGTCCTCGATGTGGAACCGGATGATCTCGTCGATGTCGGCGTCGGCGGCAAAGCCGAGCGTCTCGGCCCGCGCGGCGCCGAGCGCGCGCGGCCAGCCGGCGACCAGCGCCTCGACGGCGGGGTCGGGCTGCCAGCGGATGCGCGCGACGGGGCCCGGCCCGGCGACCCGCCCGAGCGCCTCCACCATGGCGCCGACGCTCGCCGTCAGGCCCGGCAGGTTGAGGCTGCGGTTCGCCCCCCAGCGCGCCGCGGAGAGGTCGTGCGCGTGCAGCAGCGCGTCCACCGCCCGGCGCGGTGACAGGATGAACATCTCGGCCGAGCGCGCCACCGGACAGACCGCCGGCTGGCCGGCCAGCGGCTCGCGGATGATGCTGCTGGCGAAGCCCGAGGCCGCCAGGTTGGGCAGGCCCGGCCGCACCACGATGGTGGGGAGCCGCAGGCAGCGGCCGTCGACGAACCCCTTGCGCGTGTAGTCGTTGACCAGGAGCTCGCCCACCGCCTTCTGGGTGCCGTAGGACGTCTTGGGCCACAGCGCCGCGGCTTCGCCCGGCGGCCCGTCGAGCGCGCCGCCATAGACCGCGATCGAACTGGCGAAGACGAGCCGCGGTGCACGGGCCACGCGTGCCGCCTCCAGCAGGTTTCGCGTGCCGTCCAGGTTGGCCCGGTATCCGAGGTCGAAGTCGGATTCGGCCGCGGCGCTCACCACCGCCGCCAGATGGAACACGCTGTCGGCGCCGTCGACGAGGTGGCCGAGCAAGGCGCCATCGGCGAGGTCGCCCACGACGACCTTGACGCGCGGATCGGGGTTGGCCTGAACCGGCACCACGTCGAACAGCACCAGCTCGTCGATCGGCGCGGGCTCGCCGTCCGCTCCCGTCAGCCGGCCGCGCGCCAACAGCCTCTGCGCCAGCTTGCGGCCTAGGAAGCCGCTGGCGCCGGTGATGACGACCATCATGACGCGCCCCGCGCCCTCGCGAACCAGCCCAGCCCGTCGAGCGTGTTCCCCTTGGGTCGGTACTCGCAGCCGATCCAGCCGTCGTAGCCCAGCCGGTCGATTAGATCGAACAGATAAGCGTAGTTCACCTCGCCGCCGTCGGGCTCGTGGCGCTCCGGCACGCCGGCGATCTGGAAATGGCGGATCAGCGGCAGGTTGGCCGCGATGCGTGTCGCCAGGTCGCCGCCCATGATCTGCGCGTGGTAGAGGTCCATCTGGAGGAACAGGTTGGGATGCCCGACGCGCTCGATGACGGCGCGCGCCTCCTCCACGGTGGCGAGAAAATAGCCCGGCATGTCGCGGCGGTTGATCGGCTCGATGAGCAGGCGGACGCCGTGCCGGGCGAGCCGTTCGGCGGCGGCGCGGAGGTTCGCCAGATAGACGGCGTCGCCCTCCCCACGCGTGACCCCGGCCGGCGGCACGCCCGCCATGGCGTGCACCTGCGGGCAGCGCAGCGCCTCGGCGTAGCCGAGCGCGCGCTCGACGCTCCGTGCGAACTCCGCTTCGCGTCCCGGCAGTGCGGCGAGCCCCCGGTCGCCCGCCGCCCAGTCGCCGGGCGGCAGGTTGAACAGCACCTGTTGCAGCCCGTGTCCGTCGAGCCGTCCGGCCAGAGTCGCCGGCTCGTGCTCGTAGGGGAACAGGTACTCGACCGCGCGGAATCCGGCCGCGGCCGCCCTCTCGAAGCGGTCGAGGAACGGCGCTTCCGTGAACATCATGCTGAGGTTGGCGGCGAATTTGGGCATGGCCCGGCAGAATAGCCGAAGGCGGGCAGGGGGCCAGGTTCTTTCCGAGAACCCAATTGACTCAGGCAACGCCCCCGGCATTGACTCGCCTGACGCAACCCTTCGTTCTTCCCGCATGAACAGTGAGCCGCGCCAATCGACCGATCGAACGACCGGCCCCTTGGTCCGGCTGAGCGGCGTCGGCAAGAAGTTCGGCCCGGTCGAGGCGGTGAAGCCGCTCGACCTCGACATCTACCCGGGCGACTTCTACGCCATCCTGGGGCCGTCCGGCTGCGGCAAGACGACGCTGCTGCGCATCGTCGGCGGCTTCGTGGCACCCACCTCGGGCAGCGTCGAGATCGACGGCGCGGACGTGACGCGGCTTGGGCCCGAGCGGCGGCCGACCAACATGGTGTTCCAGGGCTACGGCCTGTTCCCGCACATGAACGTGCGCCAGAACATCGCCTACGGCCTCAGGATCGCCAAGCGGCCGGCGGCGGAGATCGCGGAGCGGGTGCGCGAGATCGTGGCGCTGGGCCGGCTCGAGGAGCTGGTGGAGCGCGACATCGCCCAACTCTCCGGCGGCCAGCAGCAGCGCGTGGCGCTCGCCCGCGCGCTCGTCATGCGGCCCAAGGTGCTGCTGCTGGACGAGCCCTTGGGTGCCCTCGACCTCAAGCTGCGCCAGGCGATGCAGGAGGAGCTGCGCCGGCTGCACCAGCAGATCGGCGGCACGTTCCTGTTCGTCACCCACGACCAGGGCGAGGCGCTGGGCCTCGCCAACCGGATCGCGGTCATGGAGGCGGGCAGCATCGTGCAGGAAGGCAGCCCGGAGGAGATCTACTCGGCGCCGCGCACCCGCTTCGTCTCGACCTTCATCGGCGAGGCGAACGTATTCGCCGGGCGGCGCCAAGGCGGCGCGGTGCGGCTCGCCGCCGGTGCCACTTTCGCCGACGCCGGCGCCGACGAGCCGGTGATCGTCATGGTGCGCCCGCAGGCGCTCCAGCTCGGCGCCGAGGCGGCCGGCGACATCGTGCTGGAGGGCCGGCTCGAGGACGTGGTGTTCCTCGGCTCCTTCGTGCGCTACCGGGTGCGCCTCGACGGCGGGGAGCAGGTGAACGTCCATCACGCCGATCCGAAGCGGCGCGCCGCCATCGCCATCGGCCAGCCGGTCAAGGTGGGCTGGGCCTTCGCCGATCAGCGGGTGATCGC
>CAYPKW010000022.1:0-38412 GCA_964411425.1 uncultured Rhodospirillaceae bacterium | reverse complement strand
TGCGCAGGTGCAGCCCCATCGCCGTGCGCACCTTGCCGCTGTGCTTCTCGCGGAAATTCGCCGGCGTGTCCTCGGCGAACAGCGCCGGCAGCTCGGCCCGCATCAGCGCCACCTCCGCCGCCGAAAACAGGCCCGGCAGGACGAGGAACCCGTCGCGCTCGTAGCGGTCGAGTTGCGCTTGGGTCAGCATCATCGACGAAACTCCACGGCGCCATTCTCGGCAGGCGGGGCCTCGACTGCAACCGCTACCTTCTTCCCCGTCAATCGGCGGATTCGCGGCCCCTGGCATCGACCACGCCGTCGATCAAGTTGAGGGCGAGCAGACGGTCGGCGGCAAGATCGGCGGCGACCGGGCGCAGCCGCCGCGGAAGGGTGGATAGCCAGGCTTCCTGCTTGCGCCGGGCTTCGAGCGCCACGGCGAGGGTGACCGCGGCGAAGCGGATGCCGTCGCCGGGCCTGAGCTGGCCCGCCGCCGACAGGTCGGCGCCGATCACGGTGGCGATCTTCGGATACCCCCCGGCCGTCTGCCGGTCGGCCAGCAGCAGGATCGGCCGGCGCGAGCCCGGCACCTGGATGCTGCCGGTGACGATGCCGTCGGAGACGATGTCGGCGCCCAGCCGATGCTCGATCGGCGGCCCTGCCAGGCGATATCCCATGCGGTCGGATTCATGGGTGAGCGTGTAGTCGCCCGCGAGGAATGTTTCGATGGCCGCCGGCTCGAAATAGTCGTCCTGCGGCCCGAGGATGACGCGGATCGGCTGCCGGCGCGCCGGGAGGTCCGCGCGGTCGAGAGCGAGGTCGTTGCCGGCGGGCGCTTGGGCGAGCGCCAGCGGCAGCGCGTCGCCGGCGCGGATGGCGCGGCCGCCGATGCCGGAACGCAGGTGGGTGGAAAGGCTGCCCAAGACCGGCTCGAGCGCGAACCCGCCCGCGACCGCGAGATAGCCGCGCGCGGCGTCCGGCGCGCCGGCGATGCCGATCCGAGCCCCGCGCGCGAGCGTGTGGCTGCGCCAGGCCGTCGCCGGCCGGCCGTCGATGCCGAGAGGGAAGGCGCCACCGGCGACGGCGAGGCGGCAACTCTCCGCCTCGACCCGCCAAGTCCCACCGCCGAGGGTGAACTCGATGGCGGCGGCGTCGGGCGGGTTGCCGACCAAGAGGTTGGCGACGCGCAGCGCCACCGCGTCCATCGCTCCGGCGGGCGACACCCCGAAGCGCTGGTAGCCGAAGCGACCGAGGTCCTGCACGGTGGCGAGCGGCCCGGGATCGAGGGCCAGGAGGGCGCTCATGGGGTCTCGATTCGCGCCAGGTTGTCGTCAGCCGCGGCCAGGCGGTCGAGCCGCGCGAACTCCTCGGCGTCGATCGCCCGGAAGCGCACCCGATCGCCGGCGCGGAACAGGAAGGGGTCGGCGCGCCGAAGGTCGAAGGGCCGCAAGGGAGTGCGACCGAGCAGATGCCAGCCGCTCGGGCTCTCCACCGAGAACACGGCCGCCTGGACTCCCCCGATGCCGACGCTGCCGGCCGGCACCTTGGCGCGCGGACTAGCCCGGCGCGGGATGTGCAGACATTCCGGCAGCCCGCCCAGATAGGCGAAGCCGGGCGCGAAGCCGATCATGTAGACGCGGAACTCCGCCCCCGTCAGCAGGCGCAGGATCCCCTCGGCGTCGAGGCCGAGGCGTCCGGCCAATTCGCCGAAGTCGCTGCCGAACCCGCCGCCGAAGGCGACCGGTAGAGTCACCCTGCGGCCACGGGGGAGGGCTGGCGGCGGCGTCGCGGCCAGCGCGCGGATGCGCGCGATCAAATCCGCCGCGGGTAGGGCCAGCGGGTCGTATTGCACCAGGAGCGAGCGGTAGGTCGGCACCGTCTCGATCGCGCCCGCCAGGGCCGCGACGAGCGCCGCGTCCAGGGCGAGGACGCGCGCGTTGATCTCCGGGTCGATGGCGTGGCCGAACTCGACGACCAACGCGCCGTCGCCGGCGGGCAGAATGCGCGGCTCGTCGTCGATTGCCATGGGGCGGGAGTATAGCGGGGTGCGGTCCTGCTGCTATAGTAGGAGCGGAGGAGCGTCATGACCGCGGTCGATCTCAACTCGGACATGGGCGAGAGCTTCGGCGTCTACCGGCTGGGCGAGGACGCCGAGATGCTGAAGATCGTGAGCTCGGCCAACGTCGCCTGCGGCTTCCACGCCGGCGACCCCCTGGTCATGTACGAGACGGTGGCGACGGCGAAGGCGAACGGCGTCGAGGTGGGCGCCCATCCGGGGTTCCGCGACCTGTGGGGCTTCGGCCGCCGCCCGATCCAGGGCGAGCGCCCGGACGACGTCATGAAGGAGCTCGTCTACCAGATCGGCGCCCTGCAGGCGATCGCGCGGAGCGCCGGCCACAAGGTGACGCACGTCAAGACGCACGGCGCGCTCAACAACATGGCGGCGCTGGACGCGGGCCTCGCCGACGCGGTCGCCCGCGCGGTCAAGGCGGTGGACCCGTCGTTGATTCTGGTGGTCATGCCGGGCAACCAGTCGGAGCGCGCCGGCGAGCGCGCCGGTCTCAGGCTTGCCCGCGAGGTGTTCGCCGACCGCACTTACGACGATGCCGGCAATCTCACCTCGCGCAAGCTGCCGGGCGCGGTCATTCACGAGGTCGAAGCCGCGGCCGAGCGCGTGATTCGCATGGTGGAGGACCGCGCCGTCGTCAGCATCAACGGCAAGCGCATCCCCGTCGCCGTCGACACCATCTGCGTGCACGGCGACAATCCGGCGGCGGTCGCCATGGCTCGGCGCGTGCGCGAGCGGCTCGAGGCCGCCGGCATCGCCATCAAGCCGTTGACCCAGGTGGCGCCCGGCTGAGCGGCCCGCGCCGGCTACGCCGAAAACGCCTGAATCCCGGTCTGCGCGCGCCCCAGGATGAGGGCGTGGATGTCGTGCGTGCCCTCGTAGGTGTTGACCGCCTCCAGGTTCATGACGTGGCGGATGACGTGAAACTCGTCGGCGATGCCGTTGGCGCCGTGCATGTCGCGGGCCATGCGGGCGATGTCGAGCGCCTTGCCGCATGAATTGCGCTTCAGCATGGAGATCATCTCCGGCGTCGCGCGGCCCTCGTCCTTGAGTCGGCCGAGGCGCAAGGCGGCCTGCAGGCCCAGCGCGATCTCGGTCTGCATGTCGGCGAGCTTCTTCTGGATCAGTTGGTTGGCGGCCAAGGGCCGGCCGAACTGGCGGCGGTTAAGCACGTAGGAGCGCGCCGCGTGCCAGCAGAACTCGGCGGCGCCGAGCGCGCCCCAGGCGATGCCGTAGCGGGCGTTGTTGAGGCAGCCGAACGGGCCCTTGAGGCCCTTGACGTTGGGCAGCAGGTTCTCCTCCGGCACCGGCACGTCGTCCATCGCGATCTCGCCGGTGATCGAGGCGCGGAGGGAAAATTTTCCCTCGATCTTCGGCGTGCCGAGGCCCTTCATCCCGCGCTCCAGGATGAAGCCGCGGATGGCGCCGGCGTCGTCCTTGGCCCAGACGATGAAGACATCGGCGATCGGCGAGTTGGTGATCCAGGTCTTGCCGCCGGTGAGCGCGTAGCCGCGGGCGGTCTTGCGGGCGCGCGTCTGCATGCCGCCGGGATCGGAGCCGTGGTCGGGCTCGGTGAGCCCGAAGCAGCCCACCAGCTCCCCCTTGGCAAGCGGCGGCAGGTACTTCTGGCGCTGCGCCTCGGTGCCGTAGGCGTGGATCGGGTGCATCACCAGGCTCGACTGCACGCTCATGGCGGAGCGATATCCGGAATCGACCCGCTCCACCTCGCGCGCGACCAACCCGTAGGAGACGTAATTGATCCCGGCGCAGCCGTAGCCCTCAATTGTGGGGCCGAGCAGGCCGAGCGCGCCTAGCTCGGTCATGATGGCGCGATCGAACTTTTCGTGCCGGTGGGCCTCCAGCACGCGGGGCATCAGTCGCTCCTGGCAGTATTGCCGCGCGGTGTCTCGGATGAGCCGCTCCTCTTCGCCGAGCTGGTCCTCCAGCAGCAACGCGTCGTCCCACTGGAAGCCGCTCTTCTCGGCCCCTTTCGGCGCGGCTATGGCTTCCGCGGTGGTCATGTCGAGCTACTCCTGGTGCGGCCTTCGCCGGATGATGGGCGCCGGGGTGGCGCGGCGCAAGGAGAAACGCCGCCGACCGTCGGCTGGTGTCGCAGATCATGATCAATCTGGCCGGCAACGCCTTGAAGTTCACCGCCGCCGGCGGTCGCGTGACGATGGAGACCGCATGCGCCGACGACGGCGGCCAGACCGTCGTCGTCCGCGACAGCGGCCGGGGCATGACGGCCGAGGACATCGCGAGAAGCCACCTTGCTTTCGGGTCGAGCGACAGCGCCGTGCGCGACGACCGGGCGGGGGCGGGTCTCGGCCTGCCGCTATCCCGCGCGTTCGCGCAATTGCATGGCGGCACGCTCGTTATCGAAAGCCGCCTCGGCGAGGGCACCGCCGTGACCGTCCGCTTCCCGCCGGGCCGGACCCTGTCGCGGCCGCGAGAGGCGTCGGCCGGTTGACCCGCTCCCAATAGTTTGACCTTGTAGGCCCGCGCGGCGTTAGGTAGGGTCGCCGCGAGAACGAGGGGGAAGCGGCGCCCGCCGCAACTCCGCGCCATCGTGGAGGGGCGACGGACAGCGATGGCGTATTTTGTTCAGCAATTCATCAACGGCCTGACGCTCGGGTCGATCTACGGCCTCATCGCTATCGGCTACACGATGGTGTACGGCATCATCGGGATGATCAACTTCGCCCATGGCGACATCTACATGATCGGCGCCTTCCTTTCGATCATCGCCATCCTCATCCTCGGCACCATCGGCATCACTTACGTGCCGCTCGCCCTGCTCGTGGTGCTCATACTCTCGGTCGTGCTGACCGCGGCCTACGGCTGGGCGGTCGAGCGCATCGCCTACCGGCCGCTGCGCGGCTCGACGCGGCTCGCTCCCCTCATCTCGGCGATCGGCATGTCGATCCTGCTGCAGAACTACGTGCAGTTGCTGCAGGGGGCGCGCAACAAGCCGCTGCAGCCGATCATCTCGGGCGGCGTCACGCTGATGGAGCACGAGGGCTTCACGGTGCGGCTCGGCTACTTGCAGATGATCATCGTGCTGGTGACGGTGGTCCTCATGGCCGGGTTCACGCTGCTGATCAGGCGCACCGCGCTGGGGCGCGCGCAGCGCGCCTGCGAGCAGGACCAGAAGATGGCGGCGCTCTTGGGCGTCAACGTGGACCGCACCATTTCGCTGACCTTCGTGATCGGCGCGGCGTTGGCCGCGGTGGCCGGGCTCATGGTGACGCTCTACTACGGCGTGGTCGACTTCTACATCGGGTTTTTGGCCGGCATCAAGGCGTTTACGGCGGCGGTGCTGGGCGGCATCGGCTCGCTGCCGGGCGCCATGCTGGGCGGCGTCCTCATCGGCCTGATCGAGGCCATGTGGTCGGGATATTTCTCGGTCGAGTACAAGGATGTGGCCGCCTACGCCGTTCTCGTGCTGGCCCTCATCTTCCGGCCGACCGGCCTGTTGGGCCGGCCGGAGGTAGAGAAAGTCTGAGCCATGGTTGCCAGGACGGAAGCGTTGCCGAGGGCAATGGGCCTGCTGCCGGTCGTGAAGGAATCGGCGATGGCCGGCCTGCTGACCCTCGTGCTCACGGTGGGCCTGGTCGGCTTCGAGACCGTCGATACGGGCGCCGCCGGCCTCGGGTTCACTACGCGCTTTCCCGACGTCGTCAATGCGGTGATCACGGTCGCCCTCGGCCGGTTTGCGCTGGCGTCGATCCGCGCCGGATGGCCGCTGCCGGCCCTGATCGGCTGCGTCGCCGTCGCGGCGGCGCTCGCCTTCGTGCTCCTGTCCGGCGAGGAATCGGCGGTCGGCCGGTTCGTTCCCTTCGCCAGTCCGATCGTCAATTGGACGTTGGTGATCGTGGCCGGCGCGCTCGGCCTGCGGGCCGCCACGGCGCTCGGCAGGCGACAGACCGGCCCGGCGACGGCCGACCGCGACCGCACGATGGATCGCATCGGCGCCCAGGTGCAGCACGCCGCGCGCTGGCTGGGGCCGATCTTGATCGCCTTCGCCGTCCTGATGCCGTTCCTGCCCTTCATCGACCGCCGCGAGGTGGATTTGGGCGTCCTGGTGCTGACCTACGTCATGCTCGGTTGGGGCCTCAACGTCGTGGTCGGCCTCGCCGGCCTGCTCGACCTCGGCTACGTGGCGTTCTACGCGGTGGGCGCGTACAGTTACGCGCTGCTCGCGCACTACGTCGGCGTCAGCTTCTGGCTCTGCCTGCCGTTCGCCGGCATAATGGCCGCCACGTTCGGCATCGTGCTCGGCTTTCCGGTGTTGCGGCTGCGCGGCGACTATCTCGCCATCGTGACGCTCGGCTTCGGCGAGATGATCCGCATCATCCTCTTGAACTGGTGGTGGTTCACCGGCGGCCCGAACGGCATTCACAGCATCCCGCGGCCGTCGTTCTTCGGCTTGCCGTTCACTGCCAATCCGCCGGCGGGAACCGACAGCTTCCACACCTTCTTCGGCCTCGAGTTTGCCTCCGTGCAGCGCGTGTACTTCCTCTACTATCTCATCCTGGCGCTCGCCCTCGTCACAAACTTCTTCACCTTGCGCGTGCGCCGGCTACCTTTGGGGCGCGCCTGGGAGGCCCTGCGCGAGGACGAGATCGCGTGCCGGTCGCTCGGCATCAATCCGACCAATACGAAGCTCACGGCGTTCGCCGTGGGCGCCATGTTCGCCGGCATCGCCGGGTCGTTCTTCGCCACGCGCCAGGGCTTCGTCAGCCCGGAGAGCTTCACCTTCCTCGAATCCGCCATCATCCTCGCCATTGTGGTGCTTGGCGGCATGGGCAGCCAGGTGGGCGTGGTGGTGGCGGCGGTGCTGTTGATCGCGGGGCCCGAGCTGATCCGCGAGCTCGAAGCCTATCGCATGCTGGCCTTCGGCGCGGCCATGGTCCTCATCATGATCTGGCGCCCGCGCGGCCTGTTGGCGCACCGCGATCCGACCATTCTCATGCGGCGCGGCGCGCCGGCGAAGGCGTCGCCTTGAACGGCGCGGCGCTGCCGGGCGGCGCGCGGCCGCTGCTCACCGTCGAGCACCTGAGCATGCGCTTCGGCGGTCTTATCGCGATCGACGACGTGTCCTTCGCCGCCGCCGACGGCGAGATCACCAGCATCATCGGCCCCAACGGCGCCGGCAAGACGACGGTGTTCAACTGTCTCACCGGTTATTACAAGCCCTCCGTCGGACGCCTGATCCTGGACGGACCCGGCGGCCGCTTCCAGCTCGAGCAGATGGAGGGGTTCCGCATCGCCCAGCGGGCCCGCGTCGCGCGCACCTTTCAGTCGATACGCCTGTTCCCCGGCATGTCGGTGCTGGAGAACCTGATCGTCGCCCAGCACAACAAGCTGATGCGCGCCTCGGGCTTTACCATCACCGGACTGATCGGGCTGCCGGGGTACCGCCATGCCGAGGTAAGGGCGGTCGAGTTCGCACGGCACTGGCTCGACAGGATCGGGCTGACGGCGCAGGCGGACGATCAGGCCGGCGGCCTGCCCTACGGTGCGCAGCGCCGGCTCGAGGTGGCGCGCGCCATGTGCACCGAGCCGGTGCTGCTGTGCCTGGACGAGCCGGCCGCCGGCCTCAATGCGCGCGAATCGGCGGAGCTCAACGCGCTGCTGCTGTCGGTCCGCGACGAGACGAGGATCGGCATCCTCCTCATCGAGCACGACATGAGCGTGGTCATGGGCATCTCCGACCACATCGTCGTGCTGGATTACGGCCGCAAGATCGCCGACGGCGCGCCGCTGGCGGTGCGGCAAGACCCGGCGGTCATCCGCGCCTACCTGGGCGAGGAGGAAACGGAGAAGCTGCCGGAGGTTGTTGTCCAGGATCTCGGCGTGCGGGCCTGATCGGAGCGCGGGCGATGATGCTGAGCGTCACGGGGGTGCATGCGTCCTATGGGCACATCGAGGCCCTGCGCGGCGTCGACGTGGCGGTTGGGCAGGGCGAGATCGTGACCCTGATCGGGGCCAACGGCGCCGGCAAGTCCACGCTGCTCATGACCATCTGCGGCAATCCGAGGGCACACCAGGGGCGCATCGCGCTGGACGGCGATGACATCACGCGGCTGCCGACCTACGAGATCATGCGCCGGGGCCTCGCGCAGGCGCCCGAGGGGCGGCGCATCTTCGCGCGCATGACGGTGTTGGAGAACCTGCGCCTCGGCGCCATCACGGCCGATCCGACGACGTTCGAGGAGGACTTGGCCAAGGTCTTGCGCCTATTCCCGATCCTGGAAGAGCGACGCAACCAGCGCGGCGGTACGCTGTCGGGCGGCGAGCAGCAGATGCTCGCCATCGCGCGCGCGCTCATGAGCCGGCCGCGCCTCCTGCTCCTCGATGAGCCTTCGCTCGGCCTCGCGCCCATGTTCGTCAAGCAAATCTTCCAGGTGATCCGCGACCTCAACCGGCAGGATGGCGTGACCGTGTTCCTGGTGGAGCAGAACGCCTATCACGCGCTGCGGCTGGCGCACCGCGGCTACGTCATGGTCAACGGCCGCATCGCACTCTCCGGCACCGGCGCCGAACTGCTCGCCAACACCGAGGTCCGCGCCGCCTACCTCGAAGGCGGGCATTGAGCGGTCGAGGACGGATCGGTTCATGACAGAGCTCCTCGGTACCAGTTGGTCGGTGTTCCTCGGGCTCACCGTGGCGCTGTTCGGCGGCGCCTCGTTCATCACGGGCCAGGCGCTGGCCGAGACCTGGCGCCCGCAATGGCACAACGTGGCCTATGCCGTCTTGTTGGCGCTGGGCGACCGGTTCCTCACCTTCGCGCTGTTCGGGGGCGAGCTCGTGGCGCCGCTCGGCCTGCTGGTGCATTGGCTGGTGCTGGTCGGGATCGCGCTGTTCGCCTTTCGGATAACGAGGGCGCGCAAAATGGTGACCCAATACCCGTGGCTGTACGAAAGAGCCGGGCCGTTCAGTTGGCGCGAGAAGGCCCATTAAGCATGAATGTTAACGCTAGGCGGCCTCGCCATCAGTAGTTGCGGAGACGGGGTCGTACCGGTACAATACATGGCAGCAGCGTCCGCAACAGGGCGCTATCATTGAGAGTACGACTTCGTTGCTCCTTGGCCCGCCATGCGGCGGTGTCCAACCCACCCCCCACAGCTACAGCAGGGAGAACAAGATGTATAAGCTAAGACTACCGTTTGTCGCCGCCGTTGCATTGGCGGCGGGACTCGGCGCGTCGGTCGCCGCGGCGGACGAGCTCGTCGTCGCCACGGCGGGTCCGATCACCGGGCAGTATGCCTCGTTCGGCGAGCAGATGCAGCGCGGCGCCGAGATGGCCGTTGCCGACATCAACGCCGCTGGCGGCGTGCTGGGCAAGCAGCTCAAGCTGGAGATCGGCGACGACGCCTGCGATCCGAAGCAGGCGCGCGCGGCGGCCGAGGATCTGGTATCGAAGGGCGTGGTGTTCGTCGCGGGGCATTTCTGCTCGAGCTCCTCGATCCCCGCTTCCGAGGTTTACGCCGAGTCCAACGTGCTCCAGATCACGCCGGCGTCGACCAACCCGACGTTGACCGAGGGCGCGGTGGAAAAAGGCTGGACGCACGTGTTCCGCACCTGCGGGCGCGACGACGCGCAAGGCATCGTCGCCGGCAACTTCCTGGCCAAGAAGTATAAGGGCAAGAACGTTGCCATCATCCACGACAAGAGCACCTACGGCAAAGGCATCGCCGACGAGACCAAGAAGAACATGAACCGGGCGGGACTGCTCGAGGTCATGTACGAGGCCATCAACCAGGGCGACAAGGACTTCTCCGCCCTGGTGAGCAAGCTGAAGGTGGGCAAGATCGACGCCATCTACGCCGGCCTCTATCACACCGAGGCCGGGCTGCTCGTCCGGCAGGCGCGCGAGCAGGGCCTCAATGCCCAGCTCGTGTCGGAGGACGCGCTGGTCACGAACGAGTTCTGGACCATCGCGGGCGATGCCGCCGAGGGCACGCTGATGACCTTCCAGCCCGATCCGCGCAAGCTCGACACCTCGAAGGACGTGGTGGCGAAGTTCGCGGCCCAGGGCTATGACCCCGAAGGCTACACGCTCTACACCTATGCCGCGTTCCAGGTCTGGAAAGCGGCGGTCGAGGCGGCGGGCACCACCGACGCGGTTGCGTTGTCCAAGGCCATTCGCGGCCAGGCCTTCGACACGGTGATCGGTAAGCTGACCTACGACGACAAGGGCGACGTGCTCAATCCCGAGTACGTTTGGTTCCTCTGGTCGAAGGGCGAGTACAAGGAAATCGGCTCGATGTAACGCGCGCCTTTCGGGGCACAGAACGACAAGGCCCGGCGCCGACGGCGCCGGGCCTTCCTTTTCTCGCCTCTCGCCGCTAGCGGCGCGCCCGGCGCCGGCGTCCGCCGGTGCGCCCCAGCCCGATCTTCTTGGCGAACGCGGAGCGCTGCGCCGCGTAAGCGGGCGCCACCATCGGGTAGTCGGCCGGCAGCCCCCAGCGGGCGCGGTATTGGTCCGGCGTCAGGCCATAGGTGGAGCGCAAGTGGCGCTTCAGCATCTTCAGTTTCTTACCGTCCTCGAGACAAACGATGTACTCGGTCGTCACCGATTTCTTGATCGGCACGGCCGGCACCGGATCCTTCGCCGCCTCGCCGCCGAGCGACGCGAGCGAGCCGTGAATCGCCCGGATCACCTCGCCAAGCTGTGCCGCCGGCAGCGGGTTGTTGCTGACAAAGGCGGCGGCCACCTCGGTCGTGAGGCGCAGGAGTTGTTCGGTGGAAATCTTGTCGGTGTCTTCCATCTGGTCATGTCCTCGGATTGACGAAGCGGGATAGATTTCACAGTCCATGACACGGAAACTGGTGTTTTGTCAATCAAGGAGGACAAGCGGCAGTAATGCTCGGAAACCGCGTCATGGAGACTTGCCACGGGTGGCGAGCGCCGCAGGGCCGGCCCAGCCCCGGCCGGCGGCCAGCCCTTGGGGGTGGCAATGGCAAGGGCGAACGATATGTGGTAACTATCGCCGGCTTTCGCTCGGTCTTCCTTGGTTCTCGTCCGCATGTCGCCGGAAACCGTCGCCATTGCCGCGGATCACGCGGGCTTCGAGCTGAAAGAGTTGCTCAAGGCCGAGCTCGCGGCCATGGGTATCGATGCGCTCGACCTCGGCACCGGCGGGAAGGACGCGGTCGACTATCCGGACTTCGCCGATGCCCTGGCCACGGCGCTCGAGGTGGGGCGCGCCTCGCGCGGCGTCCTCGTGTGCGGTACCGGCAACGGCATCGCGATGGCGGCCAACCGGCACCGCCACTTGCGCGCGGCCGTGTGCCGCGACGCCACGAGCGCGCGGCTCGCCCGCCAGCACAACGACGCCAACGTACTCGCGCTGGGCGCCCGGCTGACCGGCCCGGAGGTGGCCAAGGATTGTCTCAGGGCTTTCATGACGACGCCCTTCGACGGCGGCCGCCATGCCCGACGCGTCGCCAAGCTCGGCTAGCCCGAGATCGCGGCACTGAAAACATCAGGGAGAAATTTACCCCATGATCCGCACCGATGCCGCCCCCGTACCCTTGCGCCGGTCCGACTTCTTCAGCGCGTCGCTGGCCGAGCGCGACCCCGAGATCTTCGGCGCCGTCGCCGACGAGTTGCGCCGCCAGCAGGAGCAGATCGAGCTGATCGCGTCCGAGAACATCGTCTCCGCGGCGGTGCTGGAAGCGCAGGGCACGGTGCTCACCAACAAGTACGCCGAGGGTTACCCGGGCCGGCGCTACTACGGCGGCTGCGAGTTCGTGGACGTGGCGGAGGCGCTCGCCATCGACCGCGCCAAGCAGCTGTTCGGCTGCAATTTCGCCAACGTGCAGCCCCATTCCGGCGCCCAGGCCAATCAGGGCGTCATGCTGGCGCTGTGCCAGCCGGGCGATACCATCCTCGGCATGTCGCTGGCGGCAGGCGGCCACTTGACCCACGGCGCGCCGCCGAGCCTTTCCGGCAAGTGGTTTAAGGCCGTGCAATACGGCGTCCGGCGCCAGGACGGGAGGATCGACTATGACGAAGTGGAGCGGCTGGCGAACGAGCATAAGCCGCGGCTCATCATCGCCGGCGGCTCGGCCGTGCCGCGGGTGATCGATTTCGCGCGCTTCCGGCGCATCGCCGATGGCGTCGGCGCCTATCTCCTGGTCGACATGGCGCATTTCGCCGGCCTCGTCGCCGGCGGCGTGCATCCGAGCCCGCTGCCGCACGCCCACGTCGTGACCACGACCACGCACAAGACGTTGCGCGGGCCGCGCGGCGGCATGATCCTGGCGATGGACGAGGAGATCGGCAAGAAGATCAACTCGGCGGTGTTCCCCGGGCTGCAAGGCGGGCCGCTGATGCACGTGATCGCGGCCAAGGCGGTGGCGCTGGGCGAGGCGTTGCAGCCGGACTTCAAGGCTTACGCTCGCGCGGTCGTGGACAACGCCAAGACGCTGGCCGGCGTGCTCGCGGAGGGCGGCCTCGACATCGTATCGGGGGGCACCGACACGCATCTCATGCTGGTCGATCTCAGGCCGAAGAGGCTCACCGGCAAGGTGGCGGCGGAAAGCCTTGAGCGCGCCGGCATCACCTGTAACAAGAACGGGATTCCGTTCGATCCGGAAAAGCCAACGGTCACCTCCGGCGTCCGTCTCGGCACGCCGGCCGCCACGACGCGCGGCTTCGCCGGGCCCGAGTTCCGAGAGGTCGGCCGCCTGATCGTGCAGGTGCTGGACGGGCTCGCCGCGCGCGGCGCGGACAACGACGCCACCGAACGGGCGGTGGCGACGGAGGTGCAGGCGCTCTGTCGGCGTTTCCCGATCTACACCGGCCGGCGGTAGCGGGCGGCTCGAGAAGGGAGGGGGGACCATGCGCTGTCCGTTCTGCGGCAACGAAGATACGCAAGTGAAGGATTCGCGGCCGACCGACGACAACTCGGCCATCCGCCGGCGCCGGCAGTGCCCGAGCTGCGGCGCCCGCTTCACGACCTTCGAGCGCGTGCAGTTGCGCGACCTGATGGTGATCAAAAGCAACGGCCAGCGCCAGACGTTCGATCGCGAGAAGCTCCGCCGCTCCATGAAGATCGCCTTGCAGAAGCGGCCGGTGCCCGACGAGCAGCTCGATCGCGCGGTCAACGGCATCGTCCGGCGGCTGGAGAGCTCCGGCGAGACCGAGATCGGCTCGAAGAACATCGGCGAGGCGGTGATGGATGCCCTGCTCGGCCTCGACAAGGTCGCTTATGTGCGATTCGCTTCCGTCTATCGCGACTTCAAGGAAATCGAGCAGTTCAAGGACATCGTGGGCCAACTCGGTGGCGGACGCGAGTGAGCGAAGTGAGCAGCCCGGCGACGGCGCCCACATGCGGGCGGCGCTGGCGCTCGCCCGGCGCGGCCTCGGGCTGGTGGCGCCCAACCCGGCCGTCGGCTGCGTTCTGGTGCGCCCGGGGCCTTCGGGCACCGAGGCGGACGGCGAGGTCGTCGGCCGCGGCTGGACGCAGCCCGGCGGCCGGCCGCACGCCGAGGCCGAGGCGCTGGCCCGGGCCGGCCCGCTGGCGGAAGGCGCCACCGCCTATGTCAGCCTCGAGCCTTGCGCGCATGTCGGGAAGACGCCGGCTTGCGTCGAGGCGCTGATCCGCGCCGGCATCGCCCGCGCCGCGATCGCCGTCGAGGATCCCGACCCACGGGTCAAGGGACGCGGCATCGAGCGCCTACGGGCGGCCGGGGTGGCGGTCGCCGTCGGCGTCTTGCGCGAGGCGGCGAGCGAGATCAACGCCGGGTTCTTCCTGCGCATCCAAGGTGGCCGGCCGCTGGTCACTTTGAAGCTGGCGACGACGCTCGACGGCCGCATCGCCACCCGGCCAGGGGCGAGCCGGTGGATCACCGGCGGACTCGCGCGCGACCGCGCCCATCTGTTGCGTGCCAGCCACGACGGCGTCCTTGTCGGCAGCGGCACCGTGCTCGCGGACGACCCGGAGCTAGTCTGCCGCCTGCCCGGCCTGGAGGGACGCCCGCCGGTCCGCGTCGTGCTCGACCGGCGCTTGCGTCTGCCGCAAGGCGCCAAGCTGGTGGCGAGCGCCAAGGCGGCGCCGCTATGGCTGTTCACCGGCGCCGAGGCGGACGGCGCGCGCTGCCGGGCGCTGGCGGCGGCCGGGGTCGAGGTGATCCGATTGCCGCCCGACGATGACGGTCCGGCGGCGGTCCTGCGCCTGCTCGGCGAGCGGGGCCTTACCCGCCTGCTGGTGGAAGGCGGCGGTGGAATCGCGGCGGCGCTGCTGCGGGCCGGACTGGTCGATCGCATCGCGTGGTTCCGGGCGCCCGCCATCATCGGCGCCGACGGGGTGCCGGCGGTGCGCGAGTTCGGCTTAGGTGCGCTCGCCGAGATGCCGGTCTTTCGGCGCCTCGCGACGGTCGAAGCGGACGTCGACCTGCTGGAAACCTACCGGCGGGACTCCTAGGCTACCGGCGAAATGTTCACTGGCATCATCACGGACTTGGGCCGGGTGGAGGAAATCCGTCCCGGCGGCGTCACGCGCTTCGTGCTGGGCACCGCGTTCGATACGGCGGACATCGCCATCGGGGCCTCGATCTCGTGCAGCGGCTGCTGCCTTACGGTGGTCGACAAGGCGGCGGGCCGGTTTGCCGTCGAGGCCTCGGCCGAGACGCTTGCCTGCACCACGCTGGGCGCATGGCCGATCGGCCAGCGGGTCAACCTGGAACGGGCGCTGCGGCTGGGCGAGGAACTCGGCGGCCACTTGCTGACCGGACACGTGGACGGCGTTGCCAGCATCCTCGAGCGGCGCGCCGACGGAGACTCCTTGCGTTTCGTCCTGGCCGCGCCGCCGGAACTCGCACGGTTCATCGCGCCCAAGGGCTCGGTGGCACTCGATGGCGTGTCGCTCACCGTGAACGAAGCGGCGGGCGCCCGCTTCGGCGTCAACGTCATTCCCCATACGCGGCGCCTGACCGGCTTCGACACGGCCGCGGCGGGCGATCGGGTGAACCTGGAAATCGATCTCCTGGCGCGCTACGTTGGCCGCCTTTTCGACGGAGGGCGCGCGTGACATTCATCGAGGTGGTTTCGCCCATCGAGGAGATCATCAACGCCGCGCGCAACGGCCGCATGGTGGTCCTGGTCGACGACGAGGGCCGCGAGAACGAAGGCGATCTGCTCGTTCCGGCGCAGATGGCGACGCCGGAGGCGATCAATTTCATGGCCAAGCACGGCCGCGGGCTGATCTGCCTGGCGCTGACGCGGGAGCGGGTCGAGCAGCTCGGCCTGCCGCTGATGGCGCAGCAGAACCGCACCCGCCACCAGACCGCGTTCACCGTCTCGATCGAAGCGCGCGAAGGGGTTACCACCGGCATCTCGGCGCCCGATCGGGCCCATAGCATCGCGGTCGCCATCGACCCGAAGCGCGGTCCGCAGGATATCGTCAGTCCCGGCCACGTTTTTCCGCTGGTCGCCCGCGACGGCGGCGTGCTGGTACGGACCGGCCATACGGAGGCCGCGGTCGACATCGCGCGCCTCGCCGGCCTCGTTCCGGCCGGCGTCATTTGCGAGATCATGAACGACGACGGCACCATGGCGCGGCGCGCCGATCTGATCGGCTTCGCCCAGCGCCACGGCTTGAAGGTCGGCACCATCGCCGATCTCATCGCCTATCGCCGGCGCCACGACCGAATCATCGAACGGGCGCTCGAGACCGACTTCGACAGCCGCTACGGCGGCCGCTTCCGCATGTGCGTCTACATCAATCGGGTCGCCTATGCCGAGCACATCGCGTTGGTGAAGGGCGAGGTCCGCGGACCTCAGCCGGTGCTGGTTCGCATGCACGCATTGAACGTGCTCGACGACGTGCTCGGCGACCGCAGCAGCGGGCGCGGCGCCGAGTTGCACACCGCCATGCGCATGATCGGCGAGCACGGCCGCGGGGTCGTCGTGCTGATTCGCGAGCCGCTGCCGAGCAGCCTGTCCGATCGCGTCAAGGCGCGGCAGAGCGGCGACAGCGAAGCGGTGCCGCCGCTGCGCGACTACGGCGTCGGCGCCCAAGTCTTGCTCGACCTTGGCGTCAAGGATATGATCCTGTTGTCCAACACCAGGCGCAAGATCGTCGGCCTCGAGGGTTACGGCCTCAGAGTGGTCGAGCAGCGGCCGATTCCCCGCGTGACGGAGATCGCGTAACACCGAAGGAGCGGACCATGGCGGACAAGCCGCACATCATGATCGTGGCGGCCATGTTCTATCCGGAGATCACGGAAGAGCTCGTGCGCGGCGCCGAGGCCGTCCTCAACGAGGCCGACGTCACGTTTCGTCGCGTCGACGTGCCCGGCGCCTTCGAGATCCCGGCGACGATCCGCATGGCGTTACGCTCGGTCGAGTTCTCCATCGACCGCCGCCGGTACGACGGGTTCGTGGCGCTCGGCTGCGTCATCCGCGGCGAAACTACGCATTACGATCACATCTGCCAGGAGACGATGCGCGCGATCCAGAGCCTGGCCTGCGAATTCGCCCTGGCCGTGGGCACCGGCGTGCTGACCGTGGAGAACGAGGCGCAGGCCTGGGCCCGCGCGCGGGTGGAGGAGAAGAACAAGGGCGCGGTTGCGGCGCGCGCCTGCCTTGACATGCTGGAGCTGAAGCGCCGTTTCAAGCTTCATCCCCGGAGAGAGACTTCATGACGCCGCGCGCGCCACGGCCGCCTCGGCGGCAGGATGACGACAAGAGACGGCCGCTCACGGGCGCGCTGGCGCGCCGGCGCGCCGCGCGACTGGCGGCGGTGCAGGCGCTCTACCAGATCGAGCTTACGGGCGTGCCGCCGGAGGCGGTGATCGCCGAATTCGCCGCCCATCGCCTCGGCCGCGAGCAGGACGGCATCGATGCCGGACCCGTCGACCGGGCGCTGTTCGCCGATCTGGTGCGCGGCGCGGTCGCCAGGGCGGGCGAGCTCGACAACCTAGTCGCCGCCGTTCTGGCCGAGGACTGGCCGCTGGATCGCCTGGAGACGACTCTGCGCGCCATCCTGCGCGCCGGAACTTACGAGCTCGCGGCGCGCCCCGACGTGCCGGCGCGCGTCATCATCAGCGAGTATGTCGACCTCGCCGCCGCCTTTTTCGCCGGCAAGGAGCCGGGTATCGCGAACGGCGTCTTGGATCGATTGGCCCGCGAGTTGCGGCCGGACGAGCTGGAGCAGGCGAAGGGTGGCCGAGCAGCGTTTGCCGGGTGAGTTCGAGCTGATCGCCCGTTACTTCGCGCCGCTGGCGGCCGGCGCGCCGGGCGCGCTCGGCCTCGCCGACGATGCCGCGCTGGTCGATGTCGAGCCCGGTTGCCGCCTGGTGGTGACCACCGACGCGTTGATCGCCGGCGTGCATTTTTTCGATAGCGATCCGCCGCGCGAGATCGCGCAGAAGGCGCTCAGGGTCAACTTGTCGGACTTGGCCGGCAAGGGGGCGCGGCCGCTCGGCTACTTTTTGACCGTGGCCCTGTCGCCGGCCGTCGACGCGCGATGGCTGGAGAGCTTCGCCGCCGGGCTCGCCGCCGACCAGGCAAGCTATGCCGTGGCACTCATGGGCGGCGACACCGCGGCCACGCCGGGGCCGACGATGCTGTCGGTGACGGCGCTGGGACAGGTGCGGGACGGCCACTTTCTGCCGCGTGGCGGCGCCAGGGCGGGCGACCGGGTGTTCGTGTCCGGCACGATCGGAGATGCCGCGCTGGGACTGCGGGTGCTGCTGGGCGAGTTGACCGGCCTTGAGGCCGGTCACGGCGAGCACCTTGTCGACCGCTACCGCCTGCCGCGGCCGCGGACTACCCTGGGGCCGGCGCTCGCCCACTCGCGGGCGGCGAGGGCGTCGATCGATGTCTCGGATGGTCTCGTCGCCGACCTCGGCCATATCGCCGACAGCTCCGGCCTCGGCGCCACGATCCGGGCGGCGCGGGTACCGCTGTCCGCTGCCGCGCGTGCGGCGGTGCGCCGGGATCCCGGCCTGTGGCAGGCCGTCCTCGCCGGCGGTGACGATTACGAGCTGCTGTTCGCGGCGGCGCCCGAGCGCGCCGCCGAGGTCGCCCCGCTCGCCGCGCGGCTCGACGTGCCGGTTGCCGAGATCGGCATCATGGAGGCAGGCACCGGCGTCCGGGTGCTCGACGCCGAGGGCAGCGAGATACGCCTCGCCGCGGCGGGCTACCGTCACTTCTAGTGGATCCGATCCGACAGATGAGTCCCCACCCAATAGAAGTGTCATCGCCGGGCGTGACCCGGCGATCCATGGTGCAACGGCACGATGGATGCCCGCGTCAAGCGCGGGCATGACAAGAAGGGGAGGCAAATGTCGGATTCGATGAACTAGGAACCCTTCGTTAACCCTATTTTGACGCCGCAGGGCGAACCTGGGTGCCACGACCAATTCGGGTGCCGGCGGGCAGATGAAGAAGCTGATCCTCATCTTGGCGGTGCTGCTCGTGCTGGGTGGCGCGGGAGCTGCCGGCTGGTGGTTGCTGCTGCGCGGCGGCGGCGAGGAAGCAAGAGCCGACGCCGACGCCGAAGCCGAAGCCGAAGCCCCCATTGACCTAGCGCCGGCCTTTCTGCCGGTGCCGGTCATGACCGTATCGGTCATCGGCGGCAATCATGTGGTTCGCCGCATGGTGGTCGAAGTGGCGCTCGAGGTGCATGGCGGCGACAACCGGCCAAGGCTCAACGAGGCCTTGCCGCGAGTCATCGATGCCTTCATCGTCGAGTTGCATGACGTGGTCGGCCGGCCGGTCATGGCCGAGCGCGACGACCAGACCGCGCTGGTCAAGCATCGGCTGCAAGTGGCGGCGGACAGGGCGGTAGGTCCGGGCCTGGTGGCCAACGTGCTGGTGAAAAGCATCGCCAAGGTGCGCTGAGCGCCGCCCATCCGGCCGATCGGCGTTCCGACCTCGAGTGCATTGCCCCCGGTCGGCCCGGCAACCGATCCGGGCGATCCGATCGCGTTCGCCTTGCCCGCAGCACCTGCTGGTATGATCGGCGACCGGGCAGGAATGGAGCTTCGAGGCATGATCTCGATCGAGCGGCGGTGGCAGGCGCCAGAGTGGAGCTGCTCCGGGATTGTCGACGCGGAACCGGTCGAAGCGGCGGCGACAACGATCGGATTTGTCGGCGACATGATGCTGGGTCGGGGCGTTGCGGAGGCCCTCGGCCGTGACACGCCGGAGGAGTTCTTCGGCGACCTCCTGGGGCCGCTGCGGGCCTGCGGTGGGGTGGTCGGCAACCTGGAAAGCCCGATCACGGAACACGCGGTCCCCTGGTCGGCGGGCTGGAAATCGTTTCGCTACCGCACCAGCGCCGCCGCGATCGGCCTCCTCGAGGCCGCCAACATTCGGGCCGTCAGCCTCGCCAACAATCACGTCCTCGATTTCGGCGCCGCCGGACTGATGGACACGCGCCGCCATCTTGCCGGGAATGGGATCGCCTTTGCCGGCGCCGGGGCGACCGCGGGCGAGGCGACGGCGCCTGCGATCTGTCGCATCGGACAGGTGACGCTCGGCCTCATCGCGCTCACCGACAACATGCCGGAATGGCGGGCGACAGAGCGGCGGCCGGGCATCCATTACGCGCCGATCAACGGGCGATGCGACATGTCAGCGACACTGCGAGGCATGACCGAGGACTTGCGTTCGCGCGGCGCCGACTGCGTCATCTTGAGCGTGCACTGGGGATGGTTGCCGGTTCCCCTGGTGGGGCCGCCGCGACGGTTTCGCCGCTTCGCCCGCCAGGCCATCGATGCCGGTGTCGACATCGTGCACGGCCATTCCGCTCATCTGCTGCAAGGCATCGAGCGCTACGGGCGGGGGGTCATATTTTACGACACCGGCAACTTCCTCGACGACTACTGGGTCTTCCCCGGGATAAGGATAGACCGCAGCGTGCTCTGTATGGTTGAATTCGTCGGTCCGCGGCCGCGCCGACTGACGGCGATACCGGTCAGTCGGACGCGTTGTCGCGCCCGGCGCGCGCGCGGCGAGGAATTCCTGGCGATTACGAGGCATATCGAGAGCCGAAGCCGGCGTCTCGGCACGACGTTGCGTTGGACCGAAGACGGGGCTGCACTCGAACTCTCTGGAGCCGATTGACGGGTTGCCGACGATCCGGTCGGCCGGGCTTGCCCCCGGCTGTCGTCAAGGCTGCGGACATGCCTCCGGAGGCACGGGTCCATTGAGCTGCCTGAGCGCCATACCGAAGAAACCGGCGTCGAAGGGCGCGGCGAGCTCGTCGAACCGGGCCGGCAACCGCCACCACGGTAACTGGGGATGACGGTGGTGGACCTGATGAAAGTTCATGTTGAGGATGATGAGCCGGCACGGTTCCGGCAGGCGCAAGTTCCATGCGAAGTCGCTGCGATCGGGCGGCGTCGCGAAGTGATAGATGTTGTCGAAGAACGATACCAGTAGCCCGCGCCCGAACAGGAAGCCGACCAGCATGGGCCAATGGGCCCCGTATGCCCAAGCGGCGAGGGATAACAAGGCAAGCGCGGCGAGGGCGTCGCAGCGGATTTCATCGAGGTTCTTGTCGCGCAGGAAGACCTGCCGCGCCACGCTCCCCACCGTCTGAACGGTCGGGTCGGGATGGCGGTAGACGAAATCAACAATTCGCGAAACCACCGGTTTGGGCAGCAGACAAATCATCGGCACGGCCACCTCGGCTGCATAGTGTCCGATGAAGAGCTGGCCGAGGTAGCGTGCTTTGGCGAGTATCCGCCCGCTGCCGCCGGGCTCGCGGATGTCCGGTCTGTCCAGGCGGCTGCGGTTGAAGCGATGATGCATGAAATGGCCGAAGCGCAACACGCGGAGCGAACTGCCGAGCAGCGCCGACATACCTCGGCCGGCCCAATTGTTGACCCGCCGTTCGGGGTGGAAGTGGCCGTGAATGGCCTCGTGATTGAGCGCCCGGAGGCTGTTGGTCGCGAGCGCGATCGGCAGCAGAAGCCAGCCCCAGGCCGGGTCGCCGGGCAGCAGCCACGCCGGCAGCCCGAACAACGCGAACAGCGTCGCCCCGGCAAGGCCGGCCAATAACGCCAGATTGATGCGATATTCGGATGCCATGACCGAAGCTCCTTTGCCGCTACGGTCCGGCGCCGGATTCCAGTCATCGGCGCCGGGTCGCCATGAGCGTCTCCGCCGGGGCTGGAAAACCGAAGCCCTATGCGATGCCGGTCCATGGGCGTTGCGACGCGAGGGCATTCGGGCACGGCTTGCCGGCGGACGGCTTTGCCGCCATTGTGTCGCCCATGTCGCCAGGGTCCGTCCGCCGTAACGTCGCGATTCTGACGGTTTGCCAAGGGCTTGGCATGACCGCGGTGACGCTGATGCTGACCGTGTCGGCGCTTACGGGCGAATGGCTGGCGCCCGACAAGTCGCTGGCGACGCTGCCGCTGAGCCTGCAGTTCCTTGCCACCATGTTGGCCACGGTGCCGGCCTCGCTGCTGATGCGGCGGATCGGCCGGCGCGCCGGCTTTACGTTCGGCGCCGCGTTCGGCCTCGCCTCCGGCGCGATCTCCCTCGGGGCGGCCGCGGCGGGCAGCTTCTGGCTGTTCTGCGTCGGGAACGCTCTGCTCGGCGTCGCGATGGGGTTCGCCTTGTTTTACCGATTCGCCGCGGCCGAGGCCGTCGATCCGGCGTTTCGCGCCAAGGCGATCTCCTGGGTGCTATCGGGCGGCGTGGCCGCGGCCATCATCGGCCCCGAACTCGCCAAGTGGTCGCGCGATCTCACGGCTGCGACCTTCGCCGGCTGCTTCGCCGCGACGGCGGTGCTGTTCGCGATCTCCATGCTGCTGCTGCAGTGGCTCCACATGCCGCGCCCCGGCGCGGCCGAGCTCCGCGCCGCCGGTCGCCCGCTCGCGCGCATCGCACGCCAGCCCGTGTTCGTTGTCGCCGCGCTGGGCGGCATGGTCGGCTACGCCGTGATGGCGCTGGTGATGACGGCGGCGCCGCTCGCCATGATTGGGCATCGCCACGGCTTCGAGGACGCCGCCTTCGTCATCCAGTGGCACGCCATCGCCATGTTCGCGCCCTCGTTCGTCACCGGCCATCTCATTCGTCGCTTCGGAGTGCTGAATGTCCTGCTGACCGGCGCGGCGCTCATCGCGGGCTGCATCGGCGTCGGTCTCTCGGGCGCCGGCGTGCTGGAGTACTGGCTCGCCTTGGTGCTGCTCGGCCTCGGCTGGAACTTCCTCTACATCGGCGCGACCGCGCTCTTGACCGAGGCGTATCGCCCGGCGGAAACCGCCAAGGTGCAAGCGCTCAACGATTTCCTAATCTTCAGCCTGGTGGCGCTGTCGTCGTTCTCCTCCGGCGTCCTGCAAGACGAGTTCGGCTGGCGGATGGTGAACCTGGTCGCGATCCCGCCGATCCTTGCCGCATTTCTCGCCACGATATGGCTCAAGGTCCATCGCCGGCGCCGGGTGGCGATCGAGCACGGCGGCGCTGGAATCGCCTAGTGGTATGGTTCCGACAAATGGTTCCCGAGGGGGAACCATTTGTCGGAAGCTGAATACCACTAGCATTCATATGCTTGTGGGCCGATTCACCTGACATAAAGTACCCCATGAGGGTACTTTCTGTCAGGATCGGACCACTAGCGGGCCGTTGCCTTGCCGGTACCGTTCCCGTATGGTCGGGCGCTTTTTTTCCGGGGCGAGCGCCATGCCGGGGCGCCGCGCCGCACGCGAATTCGTAGCCTTGGGGGAAGGGGTAGCCCGCCATGTCGCCACTTTATTGGCTCGTCATCGCGTGCGGGGTGCTGGCGCTCGCCTATGGCGGCTATACGGTTCGCGTCGTGCTCGCCGCCGCCACGGGCAACGAGCGGATGCGCGAGATCTCGGCCGCGGTGCAGGAAGGGGCGCGCGCCTACCTCAACCGCCAATACACGACGATCGCCGGCGTCGGCGCGGTGATCGGGATCATCCTATGGGCCACGTTGGGCGTCCATGTCGCCATCGGCTATCTCCTCGGGGCCGTGCTTTCGGGCGCGGCCGGGTACATCGGCATGAACGTGTCGGTGCGCGCCAACCTGCGCACGGCGGAGGCCGCGCGCCACGGCTTAGCGCCGGCGCTGGCCATCGCGTTCAAGGCGGGCGCCGTCACCGGGCTCCTGGTCGTGGGCCTCGGCCTGTTGGGCGTCGCCGGCTACTTCGCGATCCTCAGGGGTGCCGGGGTCGAGCTGCGGCCGGCGCTCGAGGCCCTGGTGGCATTGAGTTTCGGCGCCTCTCTGATCTCGATCTTCGCGCGCTTGGGCGGCGGCATCTTCACCAAGGGCGCCGACGTGGGCGCGGACCTGGTCGGTAAGATCGAAGCGGGGATTCCCGAGGACGATCCGCGCAACCCGGCGGTCATCGCCGACAACGTGGGCGACAACGTCGGCGATTGCGCCGGCATGGCCGCCGACCTGTTCGAGACCTACGCCGTCACCGTGGTCGCCACCATGCTGCTGGCGGCGATCTTCTTCGTCGAACCCGTCGCCCAGGAACAGATGCTGCTGTTCCCGTTGCTAGTGGGCGCGGTGTGCATCATCGGCTCGGTGATCGGCACGTTCTTCGTGCGCCTGGGCAGCGGCAACAACATCATGGGCGCGCTGTACAAGGGAGTGGTGGCGACCGCCGCCGTGTCGGCGCTGCTGATCGCCGTCGTGGTCGGCGCCATGTTCGGGTTCACCACGCCCTACGCGATGGGCGCCGGCACGGTTGAGGGCCAGGACCTGTACTATTGCGCGCTGGTCGGGCTGGCGGTGACCGGGCTACTGGTGTGGATCACCGAGTACTACACCTCGACCGCCCACCGTCCGGTGCGCAGCGTGGCCAGGGCGTCGACGACGGGCCATGCCACCAACATCATTCAGGGGCTGGCGGTGGCGATGGAATCCTGCGTGCTGCCGGTCCTGGTCATCTGCGTCGCCATCGTCCTCTCGTACTCGTTCGCCGGCCTGTTCGGCATCGGCGTGGCGGCCACCACCATGCTGGCGCTCGCCGGCATGATCGTGGCGCTCGACGCCTACGGTCCGGTCACCGACAACGCCGGCGGCATCGCCGAGATGGCCGACCTGCCCGAAGAGGTGCGCAAGACCACCGACGCGCTCGATGCCGTGGGCAACACCACCAAGGCGGTCACCAAGGGCTACGCCATCGGCTCGGCGGGATTGGCGGCGCTGGTGCTGTTCGCCGTCTACACCGAGGATCTGCAGCGCTACTTCCCGCACCTCGCGGTGCAGTTCCGCCTGCAAGACCCCTACGTGGTGATCGGACTGTTCATCGGCGGCGCGCTGCCCTACCTGTTCGGCGCCTTGGGCATGCAGGCGGTCGGGCGCGCGGCCGGCTCGGTGGTCGTCGAGGTGCGCCGCCAGTTCAAGGAGATCGCCGGTATCATGGAGGGCACAGGCAAGCCCGATTACGGGCGCGCCGTGGACTTGCTGACCCGCGCCGCGATCAAGGAAATGATCGTTCCTTCGCTGCTGCCGGTGCTGGCGCCGGTGCTGCTCTATGTCGTCATCGCGGCGCTTGTGGGCCAGGCCGAGGCATTCACGGCGCTGGGCGCCATGCTGCTCGGCACCATCGTCACCGGGCTGTTCGTCGCCATCCAGATGACCTCGGGCGGCGGCGCCTGGGACAACGCCAAGAAGTACATCGAGGACGGCCAGTACGGCGGCAAGGGCTCGGACGCCCACAAAGCGGCCGTGACCGGCGATACCGTCGGCGATCCCTACAAGGACACCGCCGGCCCGGCCGTGAACCCGATGATCAAGATCACGAACATCGTGGCGATTCTGCTGCTCGCCGTCCTGGCGCCCTGACGGCGCGTCGCCGCGGGCGCCCGCCATATACGAAGGGCCGAGGACGGCGACCCCTTGCCTCGTGCTTCGAGACGCCGGCTTCGCCGGCTCCTCAGCATGAGGCAAGTGGTTGTTTTTGTGAACAAACCCTCGTCCTGAGGAGCGCCCGAAGGGCGCGTCTCGAAGGACGGACTACAATTCGATCTCAGAGGCTCTTATTGGCCGGGGAGGCGAACGGGGGCGGTCGGCTGGGCCTCGGTGAACCGGCCAAGGTTGCCGAAGATCTGCTGCAAGATGGTGAGCTTGCGGCCGTGGGTGGGCGTGATTTCCTCGATCGGCGTCACGATGCGACCGTCCTCGACGCCGTAGAGCTTCATGTGCTGGACGATGCCGTTGTCGTCGAACTGCACCGCTAGAATCTGTTGATCCACGATGTCGGGATCGAAGAAGGCCGTGGTCTCGGTGCGGGCGCCGATGTAGTACCAGGTCTTGTCGTCGAACGTGCCGACGCTCGACGGCGTGCCGAGCAGTTCCGCCACCTGCTGGCGGTCGAACTCGCCCGGTTGCACGGCAAGCACCGCGTCCTCGTCCGGCACGTTGCCGCGCACGTCGAGGCGCGCTTCGCACGCTCCGAGGCCGGCCGCAAGCGTGGCGGCGAGAAGAGCGGATGCAACAGCCAAATGGCGGCGCCGATTCACGGCCATCCCGCGAACGGTGTATGATCCCCCGCGCGCCGCCCCCGTGGGCGGCCGCGGACCAGGCCGGAGCATCGCATCGCCGCTCCGGCTGTGTCAACCAAGGCGCACACATGCCGCTTCGCAGATCGATTCGTAACTCCACGGCCGAAGCCGCGCGCCGCCTCTACGCTCGCGCCGTCGAGCAGGCACGCCGCCCAGAATTCTATACCGTCGGCGGCGTGCCGGACACGCTCGACGGGCGCTTCGAGATGCTGTGCGTGCACGTATTTCTGCTGCTGTATCGCCTCAAGGCAGAGGCAGAGCGGGCGGCCGATTTCGCTCGCCTGGTGGCGGAATCGATGGTCGACGACATGGACGCCTCGTTGCGCGAGATGGGCGCGGGCGATCTGGGCGTGGGACGCCGGGTGAAGGGCATGGCCGGCGCCCTCTATGGGCGCATGGCGGCCTACGAGGAGGGCCTCGGCGACGACAGGCTGATCGCGGCTGTCGCCCGCAACGTGTATGGGACCGCGGCGCCGCCGACCGGCGCCGCCGAGACAATGGCCGCCTATCTGCGGCAGGGCACGAAAACATTGGCGCGCCAGCCGCTTGAGGCATTGCTCGCCGGGCGGGTCGAGTTCGGACCCGCCCTGGCGCCTGCGCCGCCGGCGGATTCGCGTTGACCGTGGCGGGGTCGGCTACCTAATGTTGAACCGCTCGTCCCGTGGCAGGATACCCGAAATGGCCGGGCCGGCACCCCAGCAGCTCGAGTTCTCGCGGCCGGTAACAGTGGATCGACTGACCGACCGGCCGGCGGTCGAAGAGATCGAGGCGACCGCGGCAGAACGACAGGCGCTGGGGCGGCGCTTCGCGCTGCTGTCGCTCGACCGGCTGGCGGCGCGGTTGCGATTGAGCCGGCTGCAGGCGGGCGTCGTTCGCATCGAAGGGCGCTTCGAGGCCGAGGTGGTGCAGGCTTGCGTGGTGAGCCTCGAGCCGGTGCCGGTCCGGCTGGCCGAGGAGTTTTCGGTGATATACGATGCATCGCAAGGCGAGGAGCGCCAGGTCTCGATCCGGCTGGACGCCGAGGAGCCGCCCGAGACCCTGGTTGGCGGCGTGATCGACCTCGGCGAGACGGTGGTGCAGCGGTTCGCGATGGCGCTCGACCCTTATCCTCGGGCGCCAGGCGCCGAACTGGCGCCGGCGGGGCAGCCTACGGACGATGAACCGGGGGAGAAGGGCCCATTCGCCGCGCTCGGGAACCTTGCTCGTAAGGGTTGAGGTTGGATTGAAATTTTGTTATCGAAGCGAATCCTAGCGACCCGGCGCCTCATCGAGGCGCATCAAATCGAAAGATGACCCCATGGCGGTGCCCAAGAAGAAGACCTCGAAATCGCGCCGTAACATGCGTCGTTCGCATGACGCGCTGAAGCCGACGATATCCATCGAGTGCCCGAACTGCGGCGAGCTGAAGCGTCCGCACCACGTGTGTGCGGCGTGCGGGTATTACGACGGGCGCGAGGTCACGGCCGCAAGCTCGAGCTGACCGTCCGCCGCTCCCGGGAAGCCGCGCCGACATGACATCCCAACTCGCCATTGCACTCGATGCCATGGGCGGCGATCGCGCGCCCGAGATGGTGGTCGGAGGCGCCAATATCGCCCGCCGGCGCTTCCCCAAGGCGCATTTCCTGTTCTTCGGCGACGCGGCGCGAGTGCAGCCCTTGGTCGCGCGCTGGCCGAAGCTCAACAAGGTGAGTTCGGTGCATCACGCGGAGCAAGAGGTGAAGGCCGGCGACAAACCGTCTGTCGTGCTGCGCTCGGCGCGCGGCTCCAGCATGCGCCTGGCGATCGATGCGGTGCATGATGGCAGGGCCGCCGGGGTGGTATCGGCGGGCAACACGGGCGCGCTCATGGCCATGGCCAAGATGGTGCTACGCACCTTGCCCGGCATCGACCGCCCGGCGATTGCCTCGTTCTTTCCCACCCTGCGCGGGGAAAGCGTCATGCTCGATCTGGGCGCAAACCTGCAATGCGACGCCGGCAACCTCGTGCAGTTCGCGGTGATGGGCAACGTGTTCGCCCGCTCCGTGTTGGGCGTGCTGGAACCGACCATGGGGCTGCTCAACGTCGGATCGGAGGACGTCAAGGGCCACGAGGCGTTGCGCGACGCCTGCGCCATTCTGCGCAATACCCAACTGCCCGGCCGCTTCCACGGCTTCGTCGAGGGCGACGACATCTCGAAGGGTACCGTGGACGTCATCGTCTCCGACGGCTTCACCGGCAACATCGCGTTGAAGACCATCGAGGGCACGGCGCGGCTGTACAGCGATTTCCTGAAGCATGCGTTCAAGAGCTCGGTGCTGTCGCGCCTCGGATACCTGCTGGCGAGGCCGGCCCTCAACACGCTGCGCTCCCGCCTCGATCCGCGCCGGTACAATGGCGCCATCTTCCTTGGCCTCAACGGCATCGCCGTCAAGAGCCACGGCGGCACCGACGCCTTCGGCTTCGCCAATGCCATCGCCGTGGCGGTGGACATGGTGCTCCATGACGCCATTCAGAAGATGCGGGATGACTTCGCGAGGCTGACGGCCGCGCCATCGACCGACCCGGTGGCGGCCAGCGTCTAGCAGGGTGCTGAAAAATGCTTCGGAACGCGTCGCGCCCCGTCCTTCGACAGGCTCAGGACGAGGCTAAATCGTTGCAAACGCTCATCCTCACACTGAGCTTGTCGAAGTGCGAGGATGAGCGGATCGATTTTTCAGCAGCCTGCTAGATGATAGTCCGCTCGCAGGTTGCCGGGTGCGGGGCATACCTTCCGCGCCGCATCCTCACCAATGAGGAGCTGGCGAAGTGGCTCGATACCTCGGACGAGTGGATTCGGCAGCGCACGGGCATACGCCAGCGCCACGTGGCGACCGAGGGCGAGCTTACCTCCGACCTCGCAACCAAGGCCGGGGCGGCGGCCCTCGAGCAAGCCCATCTGCCGGCAGCCGACCTCGACCTTATCGTGCTGGCCACCTCGACCCCGGACGAGACCTTTCCCGCTACCGCCACGCGGGTGCAGGCCGCCATCGGCATGACCGGCGGGGTGGCCTTCGACGTGCAGGCGGTCTGCTCCGGATTCGTCTTCGCGTTAGCGGTGGCCGACAATTTTTTGCGCGTCGGCCAGGCCCGAACGGCGCTTGTGATCGGCGCCGAAACCTATTCGCGCATCCTCGACTGGAAGGACCGCGGCACTTGCGTGCTGTTCGGCGACGGGGCCGGGGCCATCGTGCTGCGGGCGGGCGACGGCGACGGCAGCAAGCGCGATCGCGGCGTACTGTCGACGCATCTTTACTCGGATGGCCGCTATCACGACCTGCTTTATGTCGATGGCGGCCCATCCGCGACCGGCACCGCCGGGGTCGTTCGCATGGAGGGCCGCGAGGTCTTTCGCCACGCGGTCGTCAAGTTGGCCGAAGCGGTCGACGTGGCGATGGCGTACAACAAGCTGACGCCGTCCGAGGTGGATTGGCTGGTGCCGCACCAGGCCAATCGCCGCATCATCGACAGCATGGCGAGCCGCCTGGGCCTGCCGCCCGAGAAGGTGGTGATTACGGTGGACCGCCACGCCAATACCTCGGCCGCGTCGATTCCGTTGGCGCTCGCCGAGGCGACGGCCGACGGTCGCATCAGAGCGGGGCATCTGGTGCTGATGGAAGCCATGGGCGGCGGCTTCACTTGGGGCTCCGCGTTGGTGCGCTGGTAGGCGGCAGCCGTCGCGCCAATCGTCAATAATTGACGGCGTTGGTGCTACGGGCTAACGTTTTCCCCGGGGCCAGGAAACGAGGGGAAACGACGATGGGCGACGGTACGGTGACCCGGGCGCAGCTGAGCGAAGCCGTGTACCAGGAAGTCGGCCTGTCGCGGAACGAATCGTCCGATCTGGTCGAGACGGTTCTGAAGGAGATCTCCGACGCGCTCAGCCGCGGCGAGGCGGTCAAGATTTCGTCCTTTGGCAGCTTCATGGTGCGCCAGAAGGGCCTGCGGATCGGACGCAATCCGAAGACCGGCCAGGAAGTGCCCATTCGACCGCGCCGCGTGCTGGTGTTTCGCGCCTCGCACGTATTGAAGCACCGCGTCAACGCCGGCGAAGCCAAGGTGGCGTCATGAGCGCGCCGGCGCGGCCCAAGGCCCGATCGAGCGTCGGGGTAGCCCGCCCGCGTCTGGTGGGCCGCAGGGTGGAAAAGTCCGCCGCCGCCTTCCGCACCATCAGCGAAGTGGCCGACGATCTCGACGTGCCGCAGCACGTCTTGCGCTTCTGGGAAACCAAGTTTCCGCAGGTCCGTCCGCTGAAACGCGGTGGCGGGCGGCGCTACTACCGGCCGGAGGACGTCGATCTGCTGCGCAATATTCGCCGTCTGCTGTACGACGCGGGCTACACGATCAAAGGGGTTCAACGCCTGCTGCGCGAGGGCATCCTCAGGGACGCCGAGGCGCCCGCGGGCGCCGCGCACGGGGGCCTGCCCACAGCCGCCGCCGAGCCGCCGCCGGTCGCGCGGCGGCGATCGGGGCCCGGCGGGCTCGGCGTCCGCCAGCGGGCCGAGCTCGACGCGATCCTGCGCGAACTGGTCGATATCCGCGACCGACTGCTGGCGAAGCTCCGTTAGCGGTCGAATCCCACCTATCCGGCCGCTCCGGTTTCCGGCGCCGCGGCGTTCACCGTCGCAATGTGGCGGACCGGGAAATTGACCGAATTTGCGATGAAGCACTGTTTATGGGCGAGGTCGTGCAGCCAGCGCGCCCGCTCGACCAAATTCGGGTCTCCGATCGTCACGCGCGGGCGGAGAACGACCTCGATGAAATGTCCGGCGCCGTGATCCTCGAGCATCTCGCCGGTGGCATCGTCCTCATAGGACATGACCGGAAGGCGGGCCCGCGCGCAGACCGCCAAGTACGACAGCATGTGGCAAGCCGAGAGAGCGGCGAGCAGCCAGTCCTCGGGGTTGTAACGGGCCGCGTCGCCCCGAAACGCGGGGTCGGCGGAACCCTCGAGCGTCGCCTTGCCGGGCGCCGTCACCATGAAATCGCGGGTATACTGCTCGTAACTCAGCGTCGGCCCCTTGGCCGCACCCGTCCAGACGGTTCGCAATCGGTAGGTGTGCGTCTCAGCCAATGCGCCCTCGCGGATTCCCCCTATTGCGCGCCCGACCCGGCGGCGGCTATACAGGACGCCGCGGCGGGGCGGACCGTTCGCGGTCGGAGCGTAGCGCAGCCTGGTAGCGCATCAGACTGGGGGTCTGGGGGT
Organism: uncultured Rhodospirillaceae bacterium; assembly: GCA_964411425.1. Classification (GTDB taxonomy): domain Bacteria; phylum Pseudomonadota; class Alphaproteobacteria; order Dongiales; family Dongiaceae; genus CAYPKW01. The sequence goes on along the minus strand of CAYPKW010000022.1, from coordinate 7,626 downwards.
CGTGGGTTCAAATCCCGCCGCTCCGACCATTCCACCCGCGCCACTGCCGCCCGATGCGCCCTCTGGTGCGGGCTCCGGTGGCAAATTAAAGACATTTCGCGGCGCTAATAACTGACGCCCGTGCAGCCGTCGGTGCTGCTCCAGGTGCCGCCCACGTCGGTGCAGGCCGTCTCATAGAGGCCCTCGACCTCGGCGCAGCCGGCAAGCCCGAGCCCCAATACCCCCAACAGCAAGGCAAGAACATAAGTCTTCATGGAACCCCCCTTGTCATGCGATGCAGCCGCGTCCGGTCGGCGGCCGAGGAGGATGATAATTCGGAGCGTTCCGGCCGCACAGAAGATTCTTGCGGCCGCATCCGGTTCGGTTGTCGGCTAGTCAGGTCCTGGACGCTACCTGTCGGACGGCGGGCAAGGCCGGCGGCGCGCGATCGCCAAGCACGGTCGCGGCCGCCGGCGTCTTGATCACCAGGCAGTCGAGGGCGGCGGCCCGCAGTCGCTCGCAACTGGCGCGCGCCTCGGCGCGAGTGGCATACTCGCCGGCCCGCAGGCGATAGAACACGCCCTTCTGCGGGCCTAGGTCGGCGGCTTGGACCTGGGGCTGCCAGGCGCCGATCGCCTTGGTCACCGCCCGCTCGAGCTTTTTCCAGCCTTCCATCGCCCTATCGGTCGATCGGTACGACGCGAGCTGGATGCGGTACAGCCAGGATTGGGCCGTCGCAGGCCCGGCCGCGGTTTCCGTCTCGGCCACGGTTTGGGCCGTCGGCGTCGCCGACTCGTCGGCCGCGATCGTCGGTGCCGTGTAGGATTGGTCGCGCTCGATGGCCGGGGTCGGAGATGGGGCGGCAGCGCGCGCGCTCTGCTGCACGGGCATCGGGTCGCTCGCCGTGTCTTCCTCGAGCGGCGGCAACTCGCTTACCGTCACGGGAATGGCGGGGGCCGCCTGCGGCACCTGCTCGGTCGCGGTCGTGCCGTTCACGGGCTCGGCGGCGGGTGCGGCCGCCTGATAACGGCGCTCTGTGCCCGCATTGACCATGAGCGCGGCGCCGGCCGCGTGGCCGGCGGCATAAATGCGCATGTTGTGCTGCACGTCCTCCTCGCTGAGGTCGGTGCGCGCCATCAGCGCCGCATCGTCCGCGCGACCGGCCAAGCCATACACCAGCGCGAGGTTCTGCCGATTGAGCGCGGTGGCGACCGGCGACTTGTTCACCGTCTGCAAGACCTCGATGGCCTCGTCGACTGCGCCGCTCAGCGCCAGAGACAGGCCCAGGTTGTTGCGCAGCTCCCGGTTGGCGGGGTCGATAGAGAGGCCCGACCGATAGGTGTCCTGCGCCGCCTTGTGCTCGCCCGCCATGTCCTGGGCGATGCCGAGGCCATTGATGGCCTGCGCGTCGTGCGGATTGCCGGCTAGTAGCGTGCGGTAGTAAGTGGCCGCGAGGTCGGGCTGGCGCAGCATGAGGTGCGCCTTGCCGATGCCGCGCAGCGCCCGCTCGTTCTGCGGGTCGAGGGCAAGCGCGCGGGTGAAGGCGACGACGGCCTCGGCGTCGGCGCCGATCGTTGCGAGGCTTTCGCCGAGCCCGACCAGCGGCGTGGCATTCTTCGGCTCGATCGCATGGGCGCGGCTGTACAGCAGCGCGGCGTTCTGCGCGTCGCCCGCGGCCCGCAACTTGTCGGCCATGGCGAGCACGTCCACGTTTTCGGACCGCCCGGCCTCGTCATCGCGCGCAAAAATATCGACCAGCGCGCCTTTCGCCACCTGCCCGCCGGCAAAGGACAGCAACGAAAACGCCGGGCCCGCGCAACCGGCGAGCGACAGGGCGCAAACGATCGGCAGCACCAAGCCCGTTGCCGGCAAACGCCGATATTGCAACACCGCAGTCCTCCTTTGGATAGCGACTGCAAGAGTCTCGGCGTTCACCATAATGCTCAATGGTTAGCGAACGATTAAGGCTAACCGCGGGTGAATCGGCCGCTGCGAGCCTCGGCGCCGGTCGGTCCGGTTCAACTGTTCGCGCGCCCGGAACCCTTGCCGATGCTATGATCCGCGCCGCCCGTCTCGCCGAGGGATCGCAATGCGCCTGTCGTCCAGCCGCCTCGCCCAATGCTTTGCCGCCGTCGGCCATTTCTACGTGCATCTGTTCACGGCGTTCTATTACGTGATGGTGCTGGCGCTGGAGGCCGAGTGGGGCCTCGGCTACGACGAACTGATCCAACTCTGGACGCTCGGGTCGTTTCTCATGGGCGCCGGCGCGCTGCCCGCCGGCTGGCTCGCCGACCGGCTGGGCGCACGGACGATGATGGCCGTGTTCTTCTTCGGCATGGGAGGAGCCTCCGTCTATTGCGGCTTGGTGCGCTCGGCCCTAGAGCTCACCGTCGGGCTTTCGGCCATCGGCCTGTTCGCCGCCATCTACCACCCGGTCGGCATTTCCTGGCTGGTGCGCAACGCCGCCCAGACCGGCAAGGCGCTCGGCTTCAACGGCATCTTCGGCAGCGTGGGTGTCTCCGGGGCGGGCCTCATCACCGGCGCGCTCATCGACCTCGCGGGCTGGCGTTGGGCGTTCATCGTGCCGGGGGCGGCGTCGATCCTGAGCGGGGTGGTTTTCGTCGTCTGCGCCCGCGCCGGATTGATCGCCGAGGGCAGCACGGAGGGGCGCAAGACGAGGCCGGCGAGCCGGCGGGAGATGCTGCGCGGCTTTCTCGTGTTGGTCCTCGCCATGCTGTGCAGCGGCCTCATCTTTCAGGTGCTGCAGGCCGGTCTGCCGAAGCTGTTCGAGCAGCGGCTGGGGGACCTGCTCGGCGGCGGCACGGCCGGCGTCGGCGCCGCCGTGGCCGCGGTGTTCGCCGTCGCCGGCATCGTGCAATACGCCGGCGGCCATCTCGCCGACCGCTATCCGCCGAAGCTGATCTACGTCGGCGCCTACCTCGTTCAGGTGCCGCTGGTGTACGTCATGGCGACGCTCGGCGGGCTGCCGCTGATCGCCGTGGCGGCGCTGGTCGTCACCGTGGGCGTGGGCCTCTTGCCGGCGGAGAACATCATGCTGACCCGCTTCACGCCGGAGCGCCACCGCGGGCTTGCGTTCGGACTGAAGTACGTGGTGGCCTTCGGGACCGCGCCGCTGGCATTGCAACTGCTCGCCTGGCTCGCCGGCACGCCCGGGGGATTCCATACTGTGTTCGTGGCACTGGCCCTGCTCGCGGCACTCGTCTTCGGTATGGCGCTGCTGCTGCCGGGCGAACGCCCGGCGCCGACGGCGGTGCCGGCGGAGTGACGAGGAATCTCGGCGCGTCAGCGCCGTCCTGAGTCCAGCGAAGGATTCGCCGCCGCCCCGGCGCCGACGGTGATCGTGCGCCGGATCTCGTCGGTCTTGAAGCCGATCGCCATGGGCCGCACGGCGCCGGCAAGCACGGCCACGTCGTAGAGCTCCGAAACGATGCCCTCGATCTTCAGCCAGTGGACGATGTCGCCGGTCCTGAGGTCGATGACCTGGAGGCCGCAGCGCGTTGCAACCCCCTTCGCGGCGAGCTTCTCCTCGAGCGCGAGGCCGGCGAAGGTCCGGTTGCTCTCACGCAGCTTGGACAGCCCCGCGACCGCGAAGTCGCCGGCGAACGCGAGGCCGCGGAGATAACCGGGGCAGAACGCCAACTCCTCGAACCGGCCCGACTTCGGATCGACGAACCCGAACCGGCCGGAGCCGGAATCGTGCAGCCACAGCCGGCCGCGATAGAGCCGCGGCGAGTGGGGCATGGAAAGGCCCTCGGCGATGACCTCGTCGCTCAACACGTCGATCACCGAACCGCCGTCGCGGCGGTGCTCGCGCCAGCCGTCGGCCACGTCGGTCCGGCTGACGGCGGTGGCGTAGCGCGGGCGCCCGTCCTCCATCGCGACCCCGTTCAGATGGCAACGGTCCTCGGCGGCGAGCCGGGAAATGAACTTCGGCTTCCACAGCGGCACGAAGCTCGCGGTGTCGCTCAACGTGGCGAGGCAACTGAAGAGCGTGTTGACGAAGACCGGCCGGCCGGAGGAATCGACGGCGATGTCGTGGACGTCGAGGTCGCCGGTGGTATAGCCGACGCGGGGCAGGTAGAGGCGGTCGTAGCCGTCGTGCACCTGCCCCTTTTGCAGCGTGTTCTCGAAGCGCCAGAGCTGGTAGAGCGAGCTCATCCACAGCGTGTCGCCCTCCGCCGCGAGGCCCATGCAGCGGTTGAAGGTGCGCTCGAACATCGACAGCCGCCCGTCGGGCTTGAGGCCGATGAGAAACAGCTTGCCCGCCTCGTAGGTGGTGAAGGCGAGGCTCACCTTCCGCTCGGCCATCCAGGCGGCGAGCTGGCGCGAGCCCGTGAGCTCGAGTTTCGGCTTGGCCAACGCAGCAGGCGCCTCCCGGGCTTCATTGTCGGACGTCATCGCAGCGGGCTCCCCCTATAGGCCCGAGGATACCACCGAACGCCGCGCCGAGGGCAAGGCCCGGAACGACGGCGTTGATGTCATTTCGATCCCAGCCTGGTCGACGCGACGGACTTCGTCCTGTAGCGCCGCCCGAGTCGAGGTCCCTCGCTCGCGCTCGGCATGACAACATCGCTGTCATTCCGAGCCATGCCCTGAGCCATGCCCTGAGCGTAGCGAAGGGGCGGCGAGGAATCTCGGCTTGACGTATAGGAGCAGAGTCCCATAGCGTCTCGCTCCCGGGTGCGCGCGCATCCGGCCGCTGTTTGTCATCGTGAATGACGTTGCGCCCTTCCGGCCGATGGGCAACCGGGAAGCGGAATCCGCCCGGCTCGGGCCGGCCGGACCCACTACATGTTGTGGCGTACCCGGCTATCGCCCAGCGAGCGCCTACTAGGCTCCCGCTGCGCATGGGGTAGATCGTCGAGATTTCGTCCCCTCGCCGGGCCCGCTGGGCGGCCGATCGCCGGCGCCGGCGGATGTTCCGTCGCTAGCGAGGAATCTCGGCGCGGGACGGGGGGGGACGTCGCGATTCGCCGCCGTCGCGGCGCCGAACCGGGGCTAATGATAGTCGTTGGTCAGCGCGTTCACGTGAACGATGAAGCGCGTGTCGTCGAACCTGAGCCCGTGGTAGCGCGCCCGCAGGTTGCCGCTCTTGTCGATCAAGTGAGTGACGACCCCGTGCATTTGGTAGCCGCCCGGCACCGGCGTGAACTTGAGGCCGTATCGCTCGGCCAAGTCGCGCGTCGCCGCCGGCTCGCCCGGGCCGCTCGTGAGAAACAGCCAATTGGCCGTGTCGAGTGCGTGCGCCGAGGGATAGGCCTTCAGCACGTCGGGCGTGTCGCGCTCCGGGTCCGTCGTGATGGCGACGAAAACGACGAGCTCGCGCATGGGGGTGTCGTTGATCTTCGCCTGGATGCCGGCGAGCCTGTCACTGTGGAGCGGGCAAACGTCGGGACAGCTCGCGTAGATGAAATAGAGAATCACGACCTTGCCCCGAAAGTCGCGCAAGGATACGGGACGGCCGTCCGCGTCCTGCAGCGCGAAGTCGGGCGCGGGCCGATTGACGACCTGAAGATAGCGTTCCTCGGTCGTGAGTTCGGCCTCCACGTCTTCGAGCGAGTGCGCGAGGCCCGGCGACGAAGGCACCGGCGATGCGACGGCGGCCAAGACAGCCGTCGCGAGCGCTACGATCCAAGCCCTTCTCATCCATGCTCCCATGGCGGCGCGGGCGATCAATCGGCGGACTGTTGGTCCGCTCTTTCGGTGATACTCGTTTGGCGCCGCCGAATCTCCGGCGGCCACCGGCTCTTGATGAATGCCAGCACCGCCGCGATGTCCTCGTCGCCGAGCAGGTCTCGGAAAGCCGGCATGTCGCTCCGGTAGCCTGCGGGCGCATAGGGGCCGAGGCCGTCCTTCGTCAAACCGAACAGCACGGCGTCGGAATGGTGCGACGTGTGGCCGGTGGCGTCGTGCGGCGGCGCCGGCAGCCGGCCGTTTGGCAGGCGCTCGCGCCAGTTCGGCTGGCCCTCGAGGGCGGCGCCATGGCAGCGCGCGCACTGGGCGACGTAGAGCCGCTCTCCCAAGGCGACCTGCGCCGGATCGTCCGGGTCGATGACGGGCAGGACGGCGGCGCTACTCCATAGGTATGCCGCCGCGCCGATGCCGGATAGGACGACCGCGGCGACGGACGCGGCAATCCATCGGGTCAACGGGCGGCGAACGGAGTCCAATTGCGGCCGCCGTCCGCGCTCGCGAGCACCTCGCCCTGATGCGTGACCGCGTAGAACCTGTTGGCGTCGCTCGGATCGACCGCGAGGTGCAGGAGCGCCCGGTCGCCGAAATCGTTGCTCAATGTCGTCCACGCCGCGAGATCGGCTTCCTCGCTCTGGACGAGCCCCTTGCCGACGACGAAGGCGATGATCGTGCCGTTCGGCCCGCCGGCGACCATGCTGACGATGTCGGGCTCGAAGGCGGCGACCTTCCACGTCGCGCCGCCGTCTTCGCTGAGCCAAAGGCCGAAACGGGTGGCGGCGTAGAGCCGATCGACGGACGACGGCGAGGCGGCCAGATCGATCAGCCCCTCGGGCGCGGGGCCGACGACAGACCAGCTCATGCCGCCGTCGCGGCTCGCCTGCAATGAGCCGGCATAGGCCCCGAACACGACTTTCGGATCGGCCTCGCTCACGTCCATCTGGTGGAAATCGACCGGCGCGCCGGCACCCTGCGACACCTGAGTCCAAGTAACGCCGCCATCGGTCGAGACGATGAAGCCGAGATTGCCGCCGCCCGCGGGATGTCCGCTCGCATAGAGGACCGAAGGGTCACTCGGGTGCGGCGTGAAGCCCATGAAGTCTTGAACCGGCGAGACGCGCGTCGCGGTACCGTCGGCTGCGAGGACGAAGAAGCCGTGGTGCGTGGCGAGCAGGAGGCGCGTCGGGTCGGCGCGATCGACGGCGATGCCGTGGATGTGCGTCGCTTCCTTGAGCTGTTGCAGCGGAATCGCTTCGCCGGCCCAGGCCGCGTCCCACCATGCGAAAAGAACGGCTGCCGCCGAGAGCAGGGCGGCAGCATTTAGCCGTACCCCGAGCATCATGGCCTGTCCGCCTTTCGTCTACGAATGTTTGTGATCCTCGCCGCCGCCGCAGCCGTCCGAGAGGTCCCAGACCTCCGCCACCTGCGCGCCCGTGAAGCCGTGCTGGCGGATCAGGTACTTGCCCAGACCGCCGAAGGTTTCCCACCGCCAGCAGGGGCAGCAGCACGGACCCTTTTCGTCGGCCAGTTCCATGGCTTGGTCGTAAGCCGCCTGCTCCGTCGCGCTCAGCTCGAGCCGGTAGTTCGCCAGCAGCTTCCGCGCCAGTCCCGCTTCGATGTCGTAAGGATCGGGCGGTATCTCGGCGATGTGACGGTAGGCCTCGAGCCCCGAAACCTGGTCGCCGTAGCGATAGAGGTCCATGGGAGAACAGCACGATCCCTGGATGCGCGCCATCGGCGCCATGGTCGCGATCGAGCGCTTGAAGGCGTCGCCGCAGGACGAGTTGCCGTGCGTGCTCAGATATTCGAATCGCGCAGCGAGCTCCGGCGCGACGAACCCGTGCCCGAAGGCCCCGGCCGCCGGCAACAAGCCGGCCGACAGCATTGCCGCGATCAGAGTCATCTTCAGCTTGCTTCGCATGTCTTGGTCACCTC
>CAYPKW010000021.1:0-38478 GCA_964411425.1 uncultured Rhodospirillaceae bacterium | reverse complement strand
ACGGCGCCGTTCCGCGGCAATTTGGGTCGTTCCTCGAAAAATCGATGCTTAGACACCTTCTTTTACGCAAACGAAGGCCGGAGAGGAGCGATTTGACAGCGGCCGAGACTCGCCCTCGAATAGGGCCATGACGGTTTTCTTCCGCCTGTGCCGCGCCGTCGCGCGCTCGACCCTCGACGCCATCCTGCCGCCGCGCTGCCTCAAGTGCCGGGCGATCGTGGCGGCGCCCGGCGCGCTGTGCTCGGCGTGCTGGGCGGCGATGGATTTCCTCGAGCCGCCGGCCTGCGCGCGCTGCGGCTATCCGTTCGAGTTCGATCCGGGTCCGGGCGCGGTCTGCGGCACCTGCGCCGGCGCGCCGCCGGCCTACGGCCGGGCGCGGGCCGTGTTGCGCTATGACGAGGCGAGCCGCGGGCTGGTCATCGATCTGAAGCACGCCGACCGAACCGACGGCGTGCCCGCCTTCGGCCAGTGGCTCGCCCGAGCCGGGGCGGACCTCCTCTCCGAAACCGATCTTCTGGTGCCGGTGCCCCTCCATCGTTGGCGCCTGTTCGCCCGCCGCTACAACCAGGCGGCCATGTTGGCTGCGGCGCTGTCCCGCCTCACCGGCCGGCCGATGCTGGCGGAGGCGCTGGTGCGCCGGCGCAATACGCCGAGCCAGGGCCGCCTCGGCCGCTCGGCGCGCCGCCGCAACGTCGCCGGCGCATTCCGGGTGCCGGCGAAGAGCCGCCCCCGCATCGCCGGCAAGCAGCTCCTGCTGGTGGACGACGTGCTCACCACCGGGGCGACGGCGGAGGCCTGCGCCGAAGCACTCCTCGGCGCCGGGGCCGGCGGGGTGGACGTGCTCACGCTGGCCCGGGTGGTCCGTCCGCAGGCCGGGGGATGACAAAGCCGGGCCGGCGTGCCAAATCTAATTGAGGCAATGGAGTCGCCCATGGCCGGCGCCGTCGTCGAGATCTACACCTCGCCGTTCTGCGGCTATTGCCGCAACGCCAAGCGGCTGCTGGCCGAGCGCGGCGCCGTCTTTGCCGAGATCGACGTGCTGGCCGATCCCGATCGGGGCTTGGAGTTGCAGGCGCGGGCGGGCGGGCGCGCCTCGCTGCCGCAGGTCTTCATCAACGGGAAGCACGTCGGGGGCTACGCCGAGCTCGCCGCTCTCGATCGAGCGGGCGGGCTCCGCGCGTTGCTCGAGGCGGCACCATGAGCCGGACTTTCAAGGCGGCCTGCGTGCAGATGACGGCGGGCCCGGAAGTGAATCCCAACCTGGCGGCGGCCACGGCGCTCATCCGCGAGGCGCGCGCGCGGGGCGCCGACTTCATCCTGACGCCGGAGAATACGGCGATGATGGAGCCGCGGCGCGCCGACGTTCTCGCCAAGGCCAGGCCCGAGGCGGCCGATCCGGCGCTGCCGGCGTTCCAGGCGCTGGCGGCCGAGCTGGGGTGTTGGCTGCTGATAGGCTCGCTCGCGGTCAAGCTCGACGACAAGACCTGCGCCAACCGTTCCTTCCTGCTCGACGATCGGGGAGGCATCGCGGCCCGCTACGACAAGATCCACATGTTCGACGTCGATCTCGCCGGGGGCGAAAGCTATCGCGAATCGACCACCTTCCGGCCGGGCGGTCGGGCGGTGGTGGCGGATACGCCCTGGGGCCGCGTCGGGCTCTCGGTCTGCTACGACCTGCGTTTCGCCTATCTCTATCGGTCCCTGGCGCAGGCCGGGGCGCAATTCTTGACCGTGCCCTCGGCGTTCACCCGGCCGACGGGCGAGGCCCATTGGCACGTGCTGTTGCGCGCGCGGGCCATCGAAACCGGCTGCTTCGTGTTGGCGCCGGCGCAGTGCGGCGAGCACGCCCTGGGACGCAGGACCTATGGCCACTCGCTCATCGTGGCCCCGTGGGGCGAGATCGTCGCCGAAGCCGGCGAGGAGCCGGGGATCGTCCTGGCGGACATCGACCTCGCCAAAGTGGACGAGGCCCGGCGCATGGTGCCGGCGCTCACCCACGACCGCCGATTCCACGTCCCCGATGCGGCCTTCAGGGCGGCGGGCGAGTGACGGGGCCGCGCTCGACCGCGGCGATGCGCTGGACGACGGCGGGGCGCGGCTCGCTCACCTCCAGGTTCTCGTAGGCGATCACCTCGAGCCTACCTGCCACGGCGTCGAGCAGCTCGCCGGCCCGCAGCAGGAAATCCGGGTTGCGCGGCCGCCCCAGCCGCTCGTTGCCGCGGGCGAAGGTCTCGTAAATCAGCAGCCCGCCGGGTGCTACCGCCGCGACGATTGCGGGCAGCAGCGGCCGGTGGAGGTAGTTGGCGACGACGACGCCGGCGAACCGGCGCCGGCCGAACGGCCACGGCCCGCCGGATTCGAGGTCGACCGGAGCGATCTCGACGTCCCGCCGGCCGGCAAGGTCGGCAAGCGCGCTAACGTCCCGGTCGGCCGCCACGACCGGATGGCCGTGTGACAGGAAGAACCGCGCGTGGCGGCCGGCGCCCGCGGCAAGGTCGAGGACCGGCCCGCCCTCCGGGACCAGCGGGGCGAAGCGCAGCACCCAGGCCGAGGGCTCGAGCCCGGCATGCGAGACATGGTCGGCCATGGCCCCTCCGTGGGACGCCTTGTCTGACCGGAGTTCTTACGCCATCTTAAGGGTTGCTCGGTAGGCTCGATCGTTCCCGGCGGAGGCGGGTGGCGGAACGTGATCTTGTTCGATCTCAGATGCGCCAAGGATCATGTATTCGAAGGCTGGTTCCGCGACGGCACCGCCTTCGAGCAGCAGGCTGGCGCGCAGAGGATAGCCTGCCCAACTTGCGGCAGCCGCAGGGTCGCGAAGGCCGTCATGGCGCCGCGCATCGGCAAGGCGGGCCGTACGCCGAACGACGAGACGGTCAAGGCGGCGGCGCCGATGCGCGCGCTGGGCGAGTTGCGCAAGGCGGTCGAGGAGAACTGCGAGCACGTCGGCGACAGGTTCGCCGCGGAGGCGCGGCGCATCCACTACCGCGAGGCGGAGCGCCGCAACATTTACGGCGCGGCGAGCGACGAGGAAGCGCGCGAGCTGGTCGAGGAGGGGATCGAGTTCTCGCGCATTCCCTGGGTGCCGCGCCCGCAGTAGCGCCCACTCACAGGCGCCGGGCGACCGCCATGTAGTTCACGTCCAGGTCGTTCGACAGGCGCCAGGTGTCGGTGATTGGGCCGTACGTGACGCCGGCGAGCTCGGCGATCTCCACGCTGTGCGGGCGCAGCGCCGCGGCAAGCTCCGAGGGCCGCACGAACTTGCGCCAGTCGTGTGTGCCGCGCGGCAGCCAACGCAGCACGTATTCCGCGCCGAGGATGGCGAACAGGAAGGCCTTGGCCGTCCGGTTGAGCGTGGCGATGAACATGGTGCCGCCCGGCCCGAGCAATGCCGCCGAGGCGGCGAGGAAGGCGTCGCGATCGGCCGCGTGCTCGACCACCTCCATGTTCAGCACGGCGTCGAACCGCTCGCCTGCGGCCGCCAGCTCCTCCGCCGCGGCGTGCCGGTACTGGATGGCGAGTCCGCTTTGGCGGGCGTGCCGCGCCGCCGCCGCGACGCTGGCGGCGCTGGCGTCGATGCCGGTGACGCGGGCGCCGAGGCGCGTCATCGGCTCCGCCAAGAGGCCGCCGCCGCAGCCGATGTCGAGCAGCCTGATGCCGGCGAGCGGGCGCGCCCGCAAGGGATCGCGACCGCGGGCCGCCGCCAGCCGGTCGCGCACGAAGGCGATGCGCGTCGGGTTGAGGCGGTGCAGCGGCGCGAACTGGCCGGCGGGATCCCACCAGGCCTCGGCCTCTGCCGTGAACTTGGCGACTTCCGCCGGATCGATGCTGGGCGCGTCGGTGTCGGTCATCGCGGCGGTCCTTGCCTCGGCCCCGGCGAATGAGTATGGATACGCGCCGCCGGCGCGGCAACAGGCGATCGCCGTCGGCGTCGGCTGCACCGGCTGGGCTCCGGGGACAAGGCCGATGGCCGGGACGACATCGCGGATCGTCATGAAGTTCGGCGGCACGTCGCTCGCCGACTGCGCCCGCATCGAGGACGTCGCCCGACGCATCAAGTCCGAGGTCGACCGCGGCCGGCAGGTGGCCGTCGTCGTCTCCGCCATGGCCGGGGAGACCGACCGGCTGGTCGAATGGACGCGGACCGTCTCGCCCCTGCACGACGCACGCGAATACGACGCCGTGGTATCCTCGGGCGAACAGGTCACCTGCGGCCTGCTGGCGCTGGCCTTGCAGGAGCAGGGCGTCAACGCGCGCTCCTGGCTCGGCTGGCAACTCCCCATCGAGACCGACGACGTGCACGGCAAGGCGCGCATCCGGCGCATCGAGGTGGGCGCGCTGGAGAGCCGCATGGCGCAGGGGCAGGTGGCGGTGGTGGCAGGATTCCAGGGCCTCGGGCCGGACAACCGCATCACCACGCTGGGCCGCGGGGGCTCCGATACCTCGGCGGTAGCGTTGGCGGCGGCGCTCGGGGCCGAGCGCTGCGACATCTTCACCGACGTGGACGGGGTCTACACCAGCGACCCCCGCGTCGTTGCCAAGGCGAAGAAGCTCGATAAGATCACCTACGAGGAGATGCTGGAAATGGCGTCGGTCGGCGCCAAGGTGCTGCAGATCCGCTCGGTCGAGATGGCGATGAAGCACCGGGTGCGCGTCCAGGTGCTGTCGAGCTTCGAGGACAAACCCGGGACCCTGGTGGTCGACGAGGACGAGATCGTGGAACAGGAAATGGTCAGCGGCATCGCCTACAATCGGGACGAGGCCAAGATAACGCTCATGCGGGTTCCCGACCGGCCCGGGGTGGCGGCCGCCATCTTCGGGCCGCTGGCGGACGCCGCCATCAACGTCGACATGATCGTGCAGAACGTATCGGAGGGGGGCGAGACCACCGACCTCACCTTCACCGTGTCGAAGGGCGACCTCGAACGCGCGGTCCGGGTGTTAGAGGAACGCCGCGACAAGCTCGGGTTCAAGGCGCTGGTTCCCGACCCCAACGTGGTCAAGGTCTCGGTCATCGGCGTCGGCATGCGCAGCCACGCCGGCGTGGCGCAGCGCATGTTCAGCACGCTGGCCGAGAAGGGCATCAACATCCAGGTCATCTCGACCTCGGAAATCAAGGTCAGCGTGCTGATCGCCGAGGAATATACCGAGCTCGCCGTGCGCAGCCTGCACACCGCCTACGGATTGGACGCGGCGTGATCGGGACCGGCGCCGCCGTGCTCTCGACCGCCTGCGGCGGTGGATGCAGTTGACGCCCGAACAGCGCCTTGATCGGCTGTGGCGGCGCGGCCGCGAGTTCCTCGGCTGCCGCTACGCCATCATGGGCGGCGCGATGACCTGGGTGTCCGAGCGCCACCTGGTGGCGGCGATATCGAACGGCGGCGGCTTCGGGGTGATCGCTTCCGGCTCGATGTCGCCCGATCTGCTGGCGCGGGAGATCGCCGCCACCTACGAACTGACCGACCGGCCGTTCGGCGTCAACCTGATCACCATGCACCCGGAGCTCATGGGGCTGATCCAAGTCTGCCTCGATCTGAAGGTGAGCCACGTCGTGTTGGCGGGCGGACTGCCGCCGGGCGGCGCCATCGCCCGCATCAAGGCGGGCGGCGCCAAGCTGATGTGCTTCGCGCCGGCGCTGGTCATCGCCAAGAAGCTGGTTCGCTCCGGCGCCGATGCCATCATCATCGAGGGCATGGAAGCGGGCGGCCACATCGGCCCGGTGGCGACCAGCGTGCTGGCGCAGGAGATCCTGCCGCAGGTGCGCGAGGTGCCGATCTTCGTCGCCGGCGGCATCGGGCGCGGCGAGGCGATCCTCGGCTATCTCGAGATGGGCGCCTCGGGCTGCCAGCTCGGCACCCGGTTCGTATGCGCCACGGAATCGATCGCGCACCCGCGCTTCAAGCAGGCGTTCCTCAGGGCGAACGCGCGCGACGCCGTGCTGTCGGCGCAGCTCGACCCGCGCTTCCCGGTGATCCCGGTGCGGGCGCTCGCCAACCAGGGAGCCAGGCTGTTCACGGAGGCGCAGCGCGACGTGATCGAGCGGTTCAATCGGGACGAGATCGACCAGAAGGCGGCGCAACTCGAGATCGAGCATTTCTGGGCGGGCGCGCTGCGCCGCGCGGTGATCGAGGGCGACGTCGAGCACGGCTCGCTGATGGCGGGCCAGAGCGTGGGCATGGTAAACGACGAACGGCCGACGGCGGAGATCATCCGCGAGCTCGTGCAACAGGCCGTGGCGGCGCTCGCCGCCCGCGAGGAAATGGACCGGCCGCTCGCCGCCGGCCTTTCGGGCGGGACCTGATGCCGCAGTCAGGCGGGATGACGGCGTCCCGTCTGCTGCTCCGCCGGCTGCGCGACACGATGGCCGGGGCCGGCACCGCGCAGCAACGCCTCGACAAGGTCGTCAACATCATCGCCGCCGACATGGTGGCGGAAGTTTGCTCGGCCTACTTGCTGCGGGCGGGCGAGGTGCTGGAGTTGTTCGCCACCAAGGGCCTGAAGCCGGAGGCGGTGCGCAAGACCCGGCTCAGAGTCGGCGAGGGTTTGGTGGGCGATATCGCCGCGCACGCGCGGCCGCTGGCGCTGGCCGAGGCCCAGTCCCACCCCAGCTTCGCCTACCGCCCGGAGACGGGCGAGGAGATCTACCACTCCTTCCTCGGCGTCCCCATCCTGCGCGCCGGCCGCGTTCTCGGCGTGCTGGTGGTGCAGAACCGCACCCAGCGCGTCTACGACGAGGAGGAGATCGAGGCCCTGGAGACGACCGCCATGGTGTTGGCCGAGCTGGTCACCGGCGGCGAACTGATCGGTCCCGACGAGCTCAAGCCGGCTGAGGGCATCGCGCTCTTGGCCGTCCGGGTCGAGGGCGTGGCGTTGAGCGAGGGCCTGGCGATCGGCCAAGTGGTGTTGCACGAGCCGCGCATCGCGTTGCGCCGGATGGTGGCCGAGGACCCGGCCGCGGAGATGGTTCGTTTCAAGGGCGCGGTCGCGGTCATGCACCGCACGCTGGACGACATGCTCGGCTTGAGCGAGCTCGCCGCCGGCGGCGAGCACCGCGACGTGCTCGAAAGCTATCGCATGTTCGCCGAGGACCGCGGCTGGCTCGAAAGCATCGCCGAGGCGATCGACGGCGGGTTGACCGCCGAAGCGGCGATCCAGAAGGTGACCAACGATCTGCAGGCGCGCATGGCGCAGATGTCCGACCCGTACTTGCGCGAGCGGCTGCACGACTTCGAGGACCTGGCCAACCGGCTGACGCGCCACTTGGGGGGCGACGGCGCGCCGGCGGCGGCGGGAGCGCTGCCGGACGACGTCGTCCTGGTCGCGCGCGCCATGGGGCCGGCGGAGCTGCTCGACTACGACCGCAAGCGGCTACGCGGGCTGGCGCTCGAGGAGGGCTCGCTCGACTCCCACGCGGCCATCGTCGCCCGCGCGCTCGGTATTCCAGCGCTGGGTCGGGCGCAAGGGCTGCTGGCCCGCGTCGAACCCGGCGATACGGTGATCGTCGACGCCGACAACGCCCAGCTCTTCGTGCGTCCGGCCGAGGACATCCAGCAGCGCTACCTAGATATCATGCGCCTGCGCGCCCTGCGGCAGGCAAGCTTCCAGGCGACCCGTGGCCTGCCGGCCGAAAGCCGCGACGGGGTGACCGTCGCGCTCGACATCAACGCCGGCCTCTTGATCGACCTGCCGCAACTGGCGGCGACCGGCGCCGATGGCATCGGGCTCTACCGGACCGAGATCGCGTTCATGGTGCGGGACGAGTACCCCGACGTAAAGGCGCAGGCGGAGCTGTACGGCCGCGTGCTCGATCAGGCGGGGGGCAAACCGGTGCTGTTCCGCACACTCGATGTCGGCGGCGACAAGGTGCTGCCGTACTGGCGCGGCAGCCGGGAGGAGAATCCGGCGATGGGGTGGCGGGCCATTCGCATCGCGCTCGACCGCCCGGCGACGCTGCGCCACCAGCTGCGCGCGCTCATTCGCGGCGCCGCCGGGCGGCCGCTGTCGGTCATGTTTCCCATGATCGCCGAGGTGGCCGAATTCGACCGGGCGCGCGGCGTGCTCGACCTGGAGCTGGCGCGGGCGCGCCGGCGCGGCGAACCGCTGCCCGAGGCGCTCAAGGTGGGCGCCATGTTCGAGGTGCCGGCGCTGGCCTGGCAGTTGCCCGCCCTCTTTGGGCGTGTCGACTTCCTGTCGGTGGGCAGCAACGATCTGGCGCAGTTTCTGTTCGCCAGCGACCGCGGCAATCCGGCGCTCGCGGATCGCTACGACGCCTTGTCGCCGGCTCTATTGCGGCTGCTCGACACGGTCGTAGAGCGCTCGGCGGAGGCCCGCGTGCCGATCAGCCTGTGCGGCGAGATGGCGGGCCGTCCGCTCGAAGCCATGGCCCTCATCGGCCTCGGCTTTCGCCGCCTGTCGATGGCGCCGCCGGCAGTAGGCGCGGTGCGGACGATGGTCCGCAGCCTGCATGTCGGTCGCTTGCGCGCCTACCTCGGCGATCTGCTGGCTGGCGAGCGCCTCAGCCTGCGCCGCGAGCTCGACGCGTTCGCCCGCGACCACAGAATCGCGATCTAACCATTGCTATGCTCGTACACAATTTGATAGAAGTAGGGCGGTGAATTATTTCCGGGCGACAGGTTTGCCAAGCATTGGCCGACCCGGCGCCGGCTGCTGGGTCGAGTCGCGGGGCCGGTTGCGCGGCGACCCGGCGGCGCCGAGGGCGCCCGGAGAGCTCGAGTGATTTTGTTATGAATCAACCACTTATCCAGTTTCCCGCCGCCGAGGAGCCGACCCAGCCGGCGGAACTTACGACGAGCCTGCTGCGCCATACCGGCCTGCGCCGACAGAGCGTGGCGGTCGTCTTGCGCGAAACGCGCGAGCGCTACGGCCAGAGCCTGCCCGCGGTTTCGGATCATTTGCGCATCCGGATCGGGCATTTGGAGGCGATCGAGGACGGCCGCTTCGCCGACCTGCCCGGGGTGGCCTATGCCGCCGGGTTCGTGCGTTCCTACGCCGAGTTTCTCGGCCTCGACGCCAACGAGGTGGTGCAGCGGTTCCGGGCCGAAACGGCGAGTCTGAACGGCCAGAAGAGCGAGTTGGTGTTCCCCGCGCTCGCCTCGGAAGCTAAGTTCCCCAAGGGGTCCGTGCTGTTCCTCTCGGTCCTGCTGGCGGCCCTCGTCTACGGCGGGTGGTATTACTTGTCGGACCGCAATAGTACCGAGATCGAGCAGGTCGGCGAGGTGCCGGCCGAGCTGCGGGCGCCGGCGACGGATACCCGGGTCGCGGACATTGAGCAGCGCGCCCCTGCTTGGAGCGCGGCCGGGCCGGTGCCGGCCGACGGCGCCGCTCCGGCGGCGCCCGACCAGGCAGTCGCGGCGGAAACGCCGCCCGAGCCGGTACTTTTGTCGCCGTCCGGCTACGCCCTCGTGGTGCCGTCGCCCAAGCCCACCGCCATTCCGCCACTTCAGGTGGCCGCCCTCGAAGAGGCCGTTCCGGAGCTCCCCATCGTCGAGGCCGAACCGACCGTTTCGCCGGCCGCTCCGGTAGCGCTGAGCCGGGTCTTCCTGAAGGCAAAGCAAGAAAGCTGGGTTCAGGTCCAGGGGGCGGACGGTTCGACCTTGTTCGCCGAGGTCCTGCGGGCGGGCCATATCTATCCGGTGCCCGATCAGCCTGGCCTGACGCTGGTTACCGGCAACGCCGGGGGCTTGGAAATCTGGGTCGATGGCCGCCCGTTGCCGCCTATGGGCGGCATTGGCGTGGTGCGCCGGGGCGTCTCGCTCGATCCAGCGCAGTTAATCGCCCGCGCCAGCGCCCAGAAAGTGCAATAAGCCCAGTCTGTCACCGGCCGGGCGAGCCGCCCGTTTGGCGTGATTTCCGGCGCCCGGTTCCAACTGGTCGGAATATGCTCTAAATTGCGGCCCATCGAGGCGCCGGCCTAGAGCAAGATCGGATCAGATTGAATCAATCCGATCCGTGAATCTTGCTCTAGTTCAACAGCTTGAGCATGAACTTATCGGAAAAGTGATAGCCACTTTTACGGATCATGCTCTAGGGCGCGCCGCTCGACGAGGTAGGGAGCACCCGCTCTTGGCCGCCCTGCAGCCGGTTCGCGGTACCCACGACATAATGGCCGAGCAGGCCCGCCGATTCCGCGCCGTCGTCGAGGCGGCGGGGCGGGTGGCGGAGCGGTACGGCTACGACGAGATCGCCACGCCGATCTTCGAGTTCTCCGAGGTGTTCAAGCGGACGCTCGGCGATACCTCCGACATAGTCACCAAGGAGATGTACACCTTCACTGACCGGGGCGGCGACGAGCTGACACTGCGGCCGGAGGGGACCGCGGGGGTGGCGCGCGCCGTGATCTCCGGCGGGATGATGCAACAGCTGCCGCTCAAGCTCTGGTACCACGGGCCGATGTTCCGCTACGAACGGCCGCAGAAGGGCCGGCTGCGGCAATTCCATCAGATCGGCGTCGAGCTTCTGGGCGTGGCCGGCCCGCAGGGCGACATCGAAGTGGTGGCGCAAGGGGTCGCGGTATTGCGCGAGCTGGGCGTGCTCGCGCGCACGGCACTGGAGCTCAACACGCTGGGCGACGGCGAAAGCCGGCTCGCCTACCGCAACGCCTTGGTGGGATACTTCGCCGCCCACCGCGACCGATTGTCCGAGGACAGCCGGACGCGGCTGCAGCGCAATCCTTTGCGTATCCTGGACTCCAAGGACGACGGCGACCGCCGGCTAGTGGCGGAGGCGCCGATCTACGCCGACTACCTCAACCGGGAAAGCAGCGAGTTCTTCGCCGCCGTGCGCCGCGGATTGGACGCACTCGCCATCGCCTATCGGCTGAACCCACGATTGGTGCGCGGGCTCGACTATTACTGCCATACGGCGTTCGAGTTCACGACCGAGGCGCTGGGCGCCCAGGGCACGGTGATGGGCGGCGGGCGCTACGACGGCCTGATGGCCGCCATGGGGGGGCCACCGACGCCAGGCGTAGGGTGGGCCGCCGGCATCGAGCGACTCGCCATGCTGCTGCCGGCGCCGCCAGGAGCCGCGCGCCCTCTCGCCGTCATTCCGGTCGGCGCCACCGCCGAGACGGCCGCGCTCAAGCTGGCCGAACGACTGCGCCAAGACGGCTTCGCAGTCGATTTGGGCTACGGCGGCAATACGGCGAAACGCATGAAGCGGGCGAACCGGGTGGGCGCGGCGGCCGCGCTCATCCTCGGCGAGGACGAGTTGTCGCGCGAGGCCGCGACCCTGCGCGACCTCGATTCCGGCAGCCAGCAGGAAGTGCCGCTCTCCGAGCTGACGCAGCGCCTCGCCCGCTACCGCTAGCGCGCTTGCCGCCATGCCCGAAACAGCGCGGGACATCCTGGTGGTTGGCCTCAGCCATCGCACGGCAGAGCCGGCCCTGCGCGACCGCCTGTTCCTCGAGTCGGCCGCGTTGCCGGACGCGCTTGCCCGCCTCGCCCGGAGGGGCATTGTCGAGGGCCTGCTGTTGTCCACCTGCGACCGCTGCGAGGTGCTGGCCGTGGCCGAACCGGACGCAGGCGCCGCGATCGCCGAGGAGCTCGCGGCGCTGGCCGGCGTGCCGCAGGGCGAACTCGCCGCAAGCCTTTACCGCCTGAAGGGCGCGGCCGCGATCCGGCACGTCTTCGCCGTCGCCGCCTCGCTCGATAGTCCGGTGGTCGGCGAGCCGCAGGTGCTGGGCCAAGTGAAGGCGGCCCATCGCCTGGCGGCCGAGGCCGGCATGGTCGGCGGCGAACTCGCGGCCGTCCTCGCCGCCGCCTACGCCGCCGCCAAGCGGGTGCGCAGCGAAACGGCGGTGGCGGAGCAGCCGGTATCGATCGCCGCGGCGGCCGTGCAGGTGGCCAGACGCGTGCACGGCGATCTCGCCCGCGCGGCCGCGCTCATGATCGGCGTGGGCGAGATGGGCGAGATGGTGGTCGAGCAACTGCGCAAGGCGGGCCTCGGGCGGCTCACCGTGGCGCATCCCTCGGCGCGGCGCGCGGAACTTGCGGCGCGCCGCTTCGGGTGCCATTTCATGGCGTTGGACGAGGTTTGGACTCGGCTCGGCGAGGCCGATATCATCGTCGGCGCGCTGGGGGCCGGCCGCCCGGCGGTATCGGCGTCGGCCGTGGCGGAGGCGCTCCGGCACAGGCGCCGACGGCCGGTGTTGCTGATCGACGCGGCCTTGCCGGGCGACATCGAGCCGGCGGTCGATAACTTGGCGGAGGCGTTCCGCTACGATCTCGGCGACCTGGAGGGCGTGGCCATGCAGGGCCGCGCCGAGCGCGCGGCGGCGGCGGTCGGCGGTTGGGCGGTGGTCGATGCCGCGGTCGCCGACTTCCTGCGCTCGCGGGCCGAGCGCGCGGCGGTGCCGGCGCTGGTGGCGTTGCGCCGCCACTTCGAGGCGGCGCGTGTCGAGGCGCTGGCCCTGGGCGGCGACGCGGCGGGCGTGACGAACCGGCTGATCAACCGGCTGCTGCACGAGCCTTCGCAGGCGCTACGCGAGATCGCCGCCGCGGACCGCGAGGCGGCCGAACGCCTGCTGCGCCGGCTGTACCAACTCGGCGAGCGGGAGAGCGACGAGGAGTGAGGCGTTGGACTTGCAAGACAAGCTGAGCCGCGTCGTGCGGCGGCATGAGGAATTGGCGGCGGCCATGGCGACCGCGGCTGGGGACGGCCGCGGCTTCGCGCGCCTGTCCAAGGAGTACGCCGAGTTGGCACCCACCGTCGAGGGCATCAAGGCGTTGCAGAAGACGGCGGGCGAGATGGCCGACCTCGCGGGGCTGATCGCCGACCCCGCGAGCGAGCCTGAGATGCGGGCGCTGGCCGAGGCCGAGCACAAGGCGCTTAAGGCATTGCTGCTGGAACTGGAGCAGCGGGTGAAGCTGCTGCTGCTGCCCAAGGACGAAGCGGACGAACGCAACGCGATCCTGGAGGTGCGCGCCGGCACCGGCGGCGAGGAGGCAGCGCTGTTCGCGGCCCAACTGTTCCGCATGTACCTGCGCTATGCCGAGCTGCACAGATGGCGCGTCGAGGTGCTTGGCGTCAGCGAGACCGGGATCGGCGGCTGCAAGGAGGCGAGCGTCGGCATATCGGGGCGCGGCGTGTTCGCGCGCCTGAAGTTCGAATCGGGCGTGCATCGCGTGCAACGGGTGCCGGCGACGGAGGCGAGCGGGCGCATCCATACCTCGGCCGCCACCGTCGCCGTGCTGCCGGAGGCGGCGGAGGTCGACGTCAAGATCGACGACAAGGATCTGCGCATCGACGTGTTCCGCGCCAGCGGACCCGGCGGCCAGTCCGTCAACACCACGGACAGCGCGGTTCGGATCACGCACCTGCCGACCGGCCTCGTCGTGCAGCAGCAAGACGAAAAGTCGCAGCACAAGAACAAGGCCAAGGCGCTCAAGGTGCTGCGCGCGCGCCTCTACGACATGGAGCGCGCCAAGCGCGACGCCGAGCGCGCCCGCTCTCGGCGCCAGCAGGTTGGCACCGGCGATCGGTCGGAGCGCATCCGCACGTACAACTTCCCGCAGGGCCGCGTCACCGACCATCGCGTCAACTTGACGCTGTACAGGATCGACCGGGTGATGGACGGCTCGGCGCTCGACGAGATCATCGAGGCGCTGATCGCCGACGACGAGGCGACCCGCTTGGCGGAGCTCGACTGATGGCGACGGTCGCGGCGGCCCTGGACGCGGCGGCGGTGCGTCTTGGCGCCGCCGCGGTCGATGTCGCGCGGCGGGACGCGCGCCTGCTGCTGGAGGCGGCGTTGGGCTGCGCCCCCGCGGCATTCCTCGCGCATCCAGAGCGTGTCCTCGGCGCGGGCGAGGCAGACCGATTCGCCCACTTCGTCGAGCGCCGCGCCCGGCGGGAGCCTGCCTCGCGCATCCTCGGTCGGCGCGAGTTCTGGGGTCTTGCGTTCGCCGTGACGCCCGACACCTTCGATCCGCGGCCGGACAGCGAGAGCGTGGTCGAGGCGGTCCTGGAGCGGACGCCCGATCGAGAGGCGCCCCTACGGCTGCTCGATCTCGGCACCGGGACCGGTTGCCTCTTGCTGGCGCTCTTGAGCGAGCTGCCGCGGGCGGCGGGCATGGGGATCGACGCGAGCCCGGCGGCGGTCGCCGTGGCCGAGGCCAATGCGGCGTCCCTGGGCTTGGCCCAACGGGTCCGATTCCGGACCGGCGACTGGGGCACAGGGTTAATGGAGCCGTTCGACTGGATCGTTTGCAACCCGCCCTATGTCCCGACGGCGGCCATCGCCCGGCTCGCTCCGGAGGTGTCCCTATACGATCCGGCGCTGGCGCTCGACGGTGGGCCGGACGGCCTCGACGCTTACCGGGCCTTGGCGCCGCAATTGGCGCGGCTCGCCGGGCCGCGCGGCGAGGTGGCGCTGGAGATCGGTGCCGACCGCGCGGTTCGGGCCGTGCTCGCCGCGGCCGGGCTCGAGGTGCGGGCGGCGAGGCCCGATCTTGCCGGCACGACGCGCTGCCTCGTCGCCGGCCGCGCCGCGGGTTGAAAAAACCAATTGGAAAGACTACCGAACCCGTCTAGGCTGCGGACTGGCGGAGGTTCGCGGCCGAAGGTATCGGCCGGCGCCGATCCGCTCCAGCCCCGACAGATCTTCCCGGCGGACGCTCATTTCGGGCCGAGTGGCCCGATCGGTCCCGGGGGCGGGGCGCACAAAAGCCACAAGAAGTGAAGCTGTCATGAGACAAGGTCCCAACCCCAGGCGGTCGCGTGGTCGCGGCCCGCACAAGCCGCACATGGCGCCGCGGCCGCAGTCCTTCGACGGCGGCCCGGATATTCGGGTCCGCGGCAACGCCTACCAGGTTCTGGAGAAATATCTGGCCCTGGCGCGCGAGGCGAACACGGCCGGCGACCGCATCGCGGCGGAGAACTACTTGCAGCACGCCGAGCATTACTACCGCATGATCAATGCGTCGGGCGACCCGAACGGCCGGCGCCAGGGCGCGCGGCCCGACGGCAACGGGTCCGAGCCGCAAGCGCGCCAACAGCGCGGGCCCGATGCCGATGCCATCGCGGGCGAGCGGGCCGCCGGCGGCACGGAGGACGACGGCGCTGCCTAGAGCATGATCCGGAAAAGTGGCTACCACTTTTCCGATAAGATCATGCTCAAGCTGTTGCACTAGAGCAAGCTTCACGGGTCAGATTGATTCAATCTGATCCGATCTTGCTCTAGGCTCCGAGCGCCGCGCCCTCGGAAGGCGATCGAGCAGGCCGCCGCGGGAGCGCTTCCGGCCCCTTGCGCCGCAGCGCCTGCGCCCCATATGCAGATGCGTCATTCGGCGCATCGACGGGCGCGTGCCGAGCGGAACGGGCGCGGTCGGCAGAGGGCGAAGCAATGGACGTCGAGAAGTTCACCGAGCGCTCGCGCGGTTTCTTGCAGAGCGCGCAAGGCTTGGCCTTGCGCAGCGGGCATCAGCGGGTCACGCCGGAACATCTCCTCAAGGTCCTGCTCGACGACAAGGAAGGCTTGGCCGCCAACCTTCTCGGCACCGCCGGCGCCGACCCGGTGCTTGCGCAGGCGGCCGTCGAGGCCGAGCTCGCCAAGCTGCCGCGCGTCGAGGGCAGCGGAGCGGGCCAGGTGTTTTGGGCGCCGGAGACGGCGCGCGTGCTGGACGGCGCCGTCGAGATTGCGCGGAAGGCAGGCGACAGCTTCGTCACGGCCGAGCGCCTGCTGCTGGCGCTCGCGCTCGCCGCCGGCACGCCGGCTGCCGAGGCCTTGGCCCGCGCCGGCGCCACGGCGCAGGGGCTCAACCGCGCCATCGAGGCGCTGCGCAAGGGTCACAAGGCGGACAGCGCCAGCGCGGAGAACAGGTACGAGGCGCTGAAGAAATTCGCCCGCGACATCACGGCTGCCGCGCGCGAGGGCAAGCTCGACCCCGTGATCGGCCGCGACGAGGAGATCCGGCACACCATCCAGGTGCTGTCGCGGCGCACCAAGAACAACCCGGTGTTGATCGGCGAGCCGGGCGTGGGCAAGACCGCCATCGTCGAGGGCCTGGCGCAGCGCATCGTCAACGGCGACGTGCCGGAGAGCCTCAAGAACAAGCAGCTCATGGCCCTCGACCTGGGCGCGCTGGTGGCCGGCGCCAAGTTTCGCGGCGAGTTCGAGGAGCGGCTCAAGGCGGTGCTGCAGGAGATCGCCGCCGCCGCCGGCAACATCGTCCTGTTCATCGACGAGCTGCATACGTTGGTCGGCGCCGGCGCCGCCGAGGGTGCGATCGACGCCTCCAACATGCTGAAGCCGGCGCTGGCACGCGGCGAGTTGCACTGCGTCGGGGCCACCACGCTCGACGAGTATCGCAAGCGCCTCGAGAAGGACGCGGCGCTGGCGCGGCGCTTTCAGGCCGTCTACGTCGCCGAGCCGTCGGTCAGCGACGCCGTCTCGATCCTGCGCGGGCTGAAGGAGAAGTACGAGCTGCATCACGGCGTGCGCATCACCGACGGGGCGATCGTCGCCGCGGCTGCGTTGTCCAACCGTTACATCACCGACCGCTTCCTGCCGGACAAGGCGATCGACCTGGTGGACGAAGCGGCGAGCCGCCTGCGCATGGAGTTGGACAGCAAGCCCGAGGAGATCGACGAACTCGACCGCCGGGTGATGCAACTCAAGATCGAGCGCGAGGCACTGCGCAAGGAGGCCGACGCCCGCTCGCGCGACCGGCTCGTCAAGCTCGAGGGCGAGCTCGCGGAGCTGGAGGCGAAGTCGGCCGAGTTGACGCAAGTGTGGCAGGCCGAGAAGGAGAAGCTGGCCGGCGCGCAGAAGCTCAAGGAGCGGCTCGATCACGCGCGCGGCGAGCTGGAGCAGGCGCAGCGCAAGGGCGAGTTGGCGCGCGCCGGCGAGCTTGCCTACGGCATCATTCCGGAGCTCACCCGCCAACTCGCCGCGGCCGAGGCGGCGGCCGAGCACCGCATGCTCAACGAGGTGGTGCGCGACGGCGATATCGCCCAGGTGGTGTCGCGCTGGACCGGCATTCCGGTCGACAAGATGCTGGAGGGCGAACGCGAGAAGCTCCTGCACATGGAAGGCTCGCTCGCCGCCCGCGTGGTCGGCCAGAACGAGGCGATCGTCGCCATCTCCAACGCGGTCCGCCGGGCGCGCGCCGGCTTGCAGGACCCCCATCGGCCGATCGGCTCGTTCCTGTTCCTGGGACCGACCGGCGTCGGCAAGACGGAGCTGTCCAAGGCGCTGGCCGCGTTCCTGTTCGACAACGAAGCCGCCATGTTCCGCATCGACATGTCGGAGTACATGGAGAGGCACGCGGTGGCACGCCTGATCGGGGCGCCGCCCGGCTACGTCGGCTACGAGGAGGGCGGCTCGCTCACCGAGGCGGTGCGCCGGCGGCCCTATCGGGTGATCCTGTTCGACGAGATCGAGAAGGCCCACCCGGACGTCTTCAACGTGCTGTTGCAGGTGCTCGACGACGGACGCCTCACCGACGGGCATGGGCGCACGGTGGACTTCCGCAACACCCTCATCGTCATGACCTCGAATCTCGGCAGCGATATCCTAGCAGGCCAGCCCGAGGGCCAGGATTCCTCAGCCGTCAGGGGTCCCGTCATGGAGGCGGTGCGCGCCGCCTTCCGGCCGGAGTTCCTGAACCGCATCGACGACATCCTGCTGTTCCACCGCCTCAGCCGCGCGCACATGGCCGGCATCGTCGACATCCAGCTGCGCCGGCTGCAAGGGCTGCTGGCGGATCGCAAGATCGCACTCGAACTCGACGATCGGGCGAAAGCCTGGCTGGCGAACGCCGGCTACGACCCGGTGTACGGCGCCCGGCCGCTCAAGCGCGTCATCCAGCGCGACCTACAGAATCCGTTGGCGGGCCTCATCATCGCCGGGCGCGTCAAGGACGGCGAGCGGGTGACGGTCGGCGCCAACGACCGCGGATTGCTGATTAACGGGCAGCTGGCCGAGGCCGCCGAATAGCCACGCGAGAGACCTGGATAGGCTCTAACAGGGCAGCAGGCGATCGCTCGCAGGACAGGCCGTGTCGCCGGCGTCGGCGCTGGCGGTCACCAGCGGCAGGCGCGAGCGCAGCTCGGCGCGTAAGCGGTCCACGGCGGTCTTTTTCGCCTCGAAGGCGTGCAGCGCCTTGCCTTTCAGTATCTCGCCGATCGGGAACTTCACCTTAACCGGATTGACCTGTTTGCCGCCCTTCAGCACCTCGTAATGCAGGTGCGGGCCGGTCGACCGCCCGGTGCTGCCGACATAGGCGATGACCTGGCCCTGGCGGACCCGGCTGCCCGACTTGAGGCCCTTGGCGAAGCGGCTGACGTGGCCGTAGGCGGTCGAATACGCTTCGCCATGCCTGATGCGGATATACTTGCCGTAGGTCCCGTTCCGCCCGATTTTGGCGATAGTGCCGTCGCCGGCGGCGAAGATCGGCGTGCCGGTGGGAGCGGCGAAGTCGACGCCCTGGTGCATCTTGCTGTAGCCCAGGATGGGGTGCTTGCGCATGCCGAAGCCGGACGAGACGCGGGCGCCGTCAATGGGCGTGCGCAACAGCGCCTTGCGCGTGCTCTCGCCCTTCGCATTGTAGAACCCGGCTTGCCCACCCTCCGGCCGATGGCCGTACAGCTCGAGCGCCTTGCCGCTCAGCGTCAAGGCCGCGAACAGCACGTCGCCCGTACGCACCAAGGCGCCTTCCTCGACCTCGATCCTCTCGTACACGACCTCGAACCCATCGCCGGGCCGCAGGTCGCGCTGGAAGTCCACATCGTAGCTGAAGGCGCGAATCACCTCGCTCATCACCTGCGGCGGAACGCCGCTGGCGGCGCCGGCCCCGAACAGGCTAAACGAAATGGTGCCCCTCGCCAGGCTCGGCACCACGCTCAGCGGCCGCGCGACGGCGTCGACGACGAAGCTGCCGTCGAGGCCGCGCGTCAGCGCGATTTGGCTCTCGACGCTGGGTTGCAGGCTGAGCCCCGTGAGCGCGACCCGATCGACGATCGGCGCCGTCGGCACCTCAAGGTTGAGCGTAATCTCCTGGCCCGCCTTGAGATCGCGCGGCGGGAACGCTGTCGCAAGCGCGTCGACCGCCGACCGGGCCTCGGCGATATCGACACCGGAGTCGACCAGGACGGCCATCAAGGTGTCGCCCTTCTGAATCTGGATGACCTGCTCGACCGGAATGCTGACTGGCGCTTCCTCGGCCGGCTCGGTCAGATCGACCTGCCTCGCCGTATCCCCGCTCAAGACGGCCACGCCGGCGGGCAGGACCGGCGGCCCGCCGATCCGGTCGAGGCCGAGGTCCGCCGGCGTCGCGTAATGCCGGTCCAGCGACGGGACAACCTGGGACAACGAAAACGCCGACAAAGGCGCGCCGGCCGGCAGGCTGGCGTCGAGCCGGTGCATCAGATATCCCGCGTTGAGCCACAGCAGCCCGGCCAGGCAAGCGATGGTGAGAACAGTCTGGAGGGAACTGGAGTCGGCGACCACATCGGCCGCAAACCGATAGGACTGCGTCAAAAACCGAATCTGATTTTGCGGCAATCCCGGTCCCCCTCTCATCGCCGCCAGCGCCGGAATCGAATCGCCGCCGCCGACGAAACTTAACCGCGCTGCGCGTTCTCGGACCTATCGCCCGCGCCGCCGCTTGGTTAACAGATGCAAAATGCCAAGCATGAATCGGCGTGTCAACCCTGAACAGCTATTCGAGCTGTGGACTTTTTTGGCCACGACTACCTGATGGCGCCTGGGCCAGGCACTCGGCCGGCTCGCCTCGTCTGCCCGGCCTATGCTACAAGAGCGCTGCCCGGCCCCTTGGATCCGTCCTCGGGGTCGCCCGTCGGCCGACAGGAGACCGCCATGCAGATTCCGACCTTTGAGGGCGTCATGGCCGTGGTCGTGACGCCTTTCGACAGCAACGGCGCCATCGACTTCGGCGCCCTTGGCCGGCATATCGACTTTCTGCTCGCCAACGGCGTGTCCGCGATCCTGCCCGGCGGCACGACCGGCGAGTACTACGCCCAGACGACGGAGGAGCGCAAAAGGGTGCTGGCGTTCGCGGCCGAACGGGCGGCCGGCAAGGCCCGGCTCGTGGCCGGCACCAACTCGGCGCGCCCGGCGGAGACGATCGAGCTGTCCAACCACGCCGAGGTCTTGGGATACGAGGCCCTGATGCTGGCGGCCCCGTTCTACTCGCTGCCGAGCACACCGGAGCTGGCCCAGCACTTCCGCCATCTGGCCGCGAACACCGCGCTGCCGATCATCCTCTACAACTTCCCGGCGCGCACCGGCGTGGACATGAACAGGGAGTTCCTGGAGCAGGTGTCCGACATCGAGGCGATCTGCGCCATCAAGGAATCGAGCGGCTCGTTCGCCCGCATGCTCGAGCACATCCTCTATTTCGACAAGCGCATCCAGCGCATTTGCGGCGCCGACGACCAGGCGGTCGACGGCTTCCTGTGGGGCGCCAAAAGCTGGATCGCGGGCGCCTCCAATTTCCTGCCCGCCGAGCACGTGGCGTTGTACGAGGCCTGCGTGCTCAAGCAGGACTTCGTGCTCGGCCAGAAGCTCATGCACGCCATGCTGCCGGTGTTCCATCTGCTCGAGCAGGGCGGCAAGTACATCCAGTACGTCAAGTACGGTTGCGAGCTCGCGGGTTCTCCGGTCGGCGAGAGCCGCCGTCCGCTGCTCGGCCTGACGGACGACGACAAGGCGCGTTTCCGGCGCCTCTACGACGCGCTGAAATCGGCGAAGGCCGGCAGGCTCGCGGCCTGATCCGGGACGGAGCCCGCCCCGCTTAGACCCGCCCCGCCTCGCTGCGCTTGAGGTACTGCCCCATGCCCTCGCGGCCCAGCCACTTCGCCCCGTCGACGATGAGCTCGCCGCGCAGGAACACCTTCTTGACGCGGCCGGTCACCTGGCGGCCCTCGAACAGCGTGTAATCGACGCGGCTGTGCTGTTCGGCGGCGCGGACGGTCCAGGTTTCGTTGGGATCGAACAGCACGATGTCGGCGTCGGAGCCCACGGCGATGGTGCCCTTGCGCGGGAACAGGCCGAAGATCTTCGCCGGCGTCGTCGCCGTCACCTGCACGAAACGGTTGAGGCCGAGGCGTCCCTGGCGCACGGCGCCGTCATAGACGAGCGGCAGGCGGGTTTCGAGGCCCGGCGCGCCGTTCGGGATCTTGTTGAAATTATCGAGGCCCTGCCGCTTTGAGTACCTGAGGCCCAGCGGCTGCTCGTTGAAGCAGAACGGGCAGTGGTCGGTGGAGATCACCTGCAGGTCGTCGCCCTTCAGCCCGCGCCACAGCGCCCGCTGGTGATGCTCGTCGCGCAGCGGCGGGGTCATGACGAACTTCGCCCCCTCGAAGCCCTGGCGCTCGTACTCCTTCTTGGTGAGGAACAGGTAGTGCGGACAGGTCTCGGCATGCACCGGGAGACCGCGGTCGCGCGCCTCGGTCACGGCCGTGAGAGCCTCGGCGGCGGACAGGTGGACGAAGTACACCGGCGTCTCGGCCAGTTCCGCCAGCCGGATCGCCCGGTGGGTGGCCTCGCCCTCCATGAGGCTCGGGCGCGTCGATTCATGGTACCTCGGCGCCGTGTGCCCGGCGGCGAGCGCCTCCTCGATCAGCACTTGGATCACCGGGCCGTTTTCGGCGTGCATGCAAATGAGGGCGTTGTTGTCGCGCGCCACCCGCATCGCCCTGAAGATGGTGGCGTCGTCCACCATCAGCACGCCGGGATAGGCCATGAACAGCTTGAAGCTGGCGACCCCCTCGCCGTGGATGAGGCGCTTCATCTCGTCCGGCGTCTGGCGCTCGAAGCGGCGGATGATCATGTGCGCGCCAAGGTCGACGCACGCTGTCGCCGCCTTGCTGTGCCAGTACTCCAGGGACTGCAGCAGGTTCTTGTCGTCGTCCTGGAGCGCGAAGTCCACCAGCGTCGTGGTGCCCCCGAAGGCGGCCGAGGTCGTGCCGGTGGCGAAGTTGTCGGCGCTGCGGGCGGCACCGAACTCGAAGTCGAGATGGGTGTGCACGTCGACGCCGCCGGGCAGGACCAGAAGCCCCGTCGCATCGTGCACGCCGACGTGGCCGCCCACCGGGATGTCGCGCCCGATGGTGTGAACGCGCCCGCCGTCCAGCACGATATCGGCGGTGTAGTCGTCGCTCGCGGTGACGATGCGGCCGTTCCTGATGAGCACGGTCATGGGCAGCCCTCCTCCCTAATGGCCGAGGATCGTAGGAACAGCGGCCCGAGGCTGTCAACGCGGCTACGCGGGCGCGGATGGCGCTTGGTCGCCGCCGCCGCGCCGCCTATACTTTTCCCGCCGCGGGCGCCGCCCGCCGGCGCGAGAACGAGGGGAGGAGAAAATGGCCAAGGAAATCTTCTGTGCCTACGGCATCGACGTGGACGCGGTGGCGGGCTGGCTCGGCTCCTACGGCGGCGAGGATTCGCCCTGCGACATCTCGCGCGGCATGTTCGCGGGCGAGGTGGGCAGCCCGCGGCTGTTAAAGTTGTTCGAGCAGTTCGGCATCAAGACCACCTGGTTCGTGCCTGGCCACTCGATCGAAACCTTCCCGGAGCAGATGAAGGCGGTCGCCAAGGCCGGCCACGAGATCGGCATCCACGGCTACTCGCACGAGAACCCGATCGCCATGACGCCGGCCCAGGAGGAGGCGGTGCTCGACAAGTGCATCGACCTCATCACCAAGCTGCAGGGCCACCCGCCGGCGGGCTACGTGGCGCCGTGGTGGGAGTTCAGCAAGGTCACCAACGAGCTCCTCCTGAAGAGGGGCATCAAGTACGACCACAGCCTCATGCACCACGACTTCGAACCCTATTACGTGCGCGCGGGCGACAAGTGGACCAAGATCGACTTCTCGAAGCAGCCGCGAGACTGGATGAAGCCGTTGCAGCGCGGCAAAGAGACCGACCTCGTCGAGATCCCGGCCACCTGGTACCTCGACGACATGCCGCCGATGATGTTCATCAAGGCCGCCCCCAACAGCCACGGTTTCGTCAACCCGCGCGACGTCGAACAGATGTGGCTCGACCAGTTCGACTGGGTGTACCGGGAGTGCGACTACGCGGTGTTCACCATGACAATTCATCCCGATGTCTCGGGCCATCCGCAGGTGCTGATGATGCACGAGCGCATCTTCAACCACATCTCCCGGCACGCCGGGGTGAGGTTCACGACCTTCGAGAAGATCGCCGACGACTTCCGGCGCCGCCGGCCGCGCAAGAAGAAGTAGGAGGGCGGGGTCGATGTGCTCGCTGTGCGGCGCGCTCGCCGGAGCGGACCATTGGAGCGAGGCGGCCGGGGCCCGATCACGCGCCCAGGCGCGCCAGTTGCGCACGCGGCTTGCCAACGCGGTGCTCGGCCACTACGGCCTCGCGCTGGGCGACTGGATGGGCAGCACCTATGTGCTGAAGAACCGCACCGGTCGGAGCGCCATCGTGCCCCATCTGGGGGCGCTGTGGCCGGCCGCCGAGCGGCTGGCCGGGCGGCCGCTCGACCCGCTCGACCCAACCCTGGTGGCCGCCCTCGGGCGTCGGGCGGACGGGTGAGCGAAGCGGCCGGCCTCATACCGGTCAACGTCGTTACCGGCTTCCTCGGCAGCGGCAAGACGACGCTATTGCGCCGTCTGCTCGCCGCCCGCGGCATGGGGAAAACCGCCGTGCTGGTCAACGAGTTCGGCGAGGTCGGGCTCGACCACCATCTCTTGCAGAGGATCGACGCCGCCACGGTCCTGCTCAAGAGCGGCTGTCTCTGCTGCACCATCCGCGGCGACCTCGCCGATGCCATCCGCGACCTCTACGGCCGGCGCGAGCGGGGGGAGGTGCCCCTCTTCCGCCGCCTGGTGCTCGAGACCGCGGGGCTGGCCGACCCGGCGCCGATCGTCGCCACGCTGGCGTCCGAGCCGGTGATCCGCCACCACTTCCGGCTCGCCAACATCATCACCGTCGTCGACGCGGTGAACGGCCCGGCCACCCTCGACCGCTACGAGGAATCGGTGAAACAGGTGGCGGTCGCCGACCGGCTGGCGGTGAGCAAATCCGACATCGTGGACAAGGCGGCGCTGGCGGCGCTCCGCCTGCGCCTCACCCGCCTCAATCCGACAGCGGCGATCGAGGAGGCGGGGCGAGCGCGTCCCGGCCGGCTCCTCGCCGACGACCTCCAGGATCCCGCGCCGAAGAGCGAGGCGGTCCGCCGCTGGCTCGACGAGGCCGAGCGGCACGAGCACGCCGGCCACGACCCGAGCCGCCACGGCCCCGACATCGCCAGCTTCTGCATCGCCCTCGACCGGCCGCTCGAATGGTCGGCGGTTGCGATCTGGCTCACCATGCTGCTCAACCGGCACGGCGGGAACATCCTCAGGGTGAAGGGGCTGCTCGACATCGCCGGCTCCGACACCCCGGTCGTGATCCACGGCGTGCAGCACACCGTGCATCCCCCGGCGCATCTCGACGCCTGGCCCGAGGGCCGGCGCGGCACGCGCATCGTCTTCATCGGCAAGGGACTCGACAAGGCAGCGTTCGAAGCCTCGCTAGCGGCCTTCAATGGGGCGGTGGCGCCCCCTAGTTCTGCCCCTCGGCGTAGGGCCGATCGGCGCGCCCGGCGCCGCCCACCAGAAGGTGCACGTCCGGGGCGTGCCAGCTCGCCACCACCCGGTCGCCGGCGCTGACCGGACGGGCGAAGAATTCGGCATCGGACAGGTTGACGACGAAACGCTCCGGTCCCGTCACGTCGAGGGTGATCTTGACCCAGGAGCCCTGGTACTCGATGGCGTGCACCGTGCCGGGAAGGGCATTGGTATCGCCGCCGGCGCCGCCCTCGCGGGCGAGGTGGACGCGGTCGCGGCGCACCGAGGCATAGACCGTGTCGCCCATCGCCGGCGACGTGGCCCCCACGGCGAAGGCCGCCTGCCCGCCGCCCTCGAGCCCCAACGTTACGGTGCCGCCGGCGACGCTTGCGACGCGGCCCGCCAGCACGTTCTGGCCGCCCATGAAGCGCGCCACGTAGGCGCTCCTTGGCTCGGCGTAGACGACGCGCGCGCTCGCCGCCTGCTCGATGTGGCCCTGGTCCATCACCACCACGAGGTCGGCCAGCGCGATCGCCTCCGGCTGGGTGTGGGTGACATGGATGAAGGTGATGCCGAGCTCGGCCTGCATGCGGCGCAGCTCGCCGCGCATCTGCAAGCGCAGGTACTCGTCGAGCGCCGACAAGGGCTCGTCCAGCAGCAGCACCCGCGGATTGGTGATGAGGGCGCGGGCGAGCGCGATGCGCTGCTGCTGGCCGCCGGACAGTTGCGCCGGCATGCGCAGCGCGAAGCCCTCCATCTGCACCCGCGCTAGCATATCGCGGGCGCGGTCGCGGCGCTCGCCTTTGGCCACGCCCGCCATCTTCAGGTTGAACGCCACGTTGTCGAGGCAGCTCAGGTGCGGGAAAAGGGCATAGTTCTGAAACATCATGGCCGTGCCGCGTCGCACCGGCGCCAGTCCCGCCATGTTGTCGCTGTCGATCCTGACCTCGCCCGCCGTCGGCGTCTCGTGCCCAGCGATCATCCTGAGGATCGTGGTCTTGCCGCAGCCGCTCGGCCCCAGGAGGCAACAATAGCTGCCGGCCGCGATCTTAAGGTTCACGTCGCTCACCGCCGTCGTCTCGGCGAAGCGCTTGGTGAGATTGACGAGCTCGATCGTTCCGCGTTCGGCCATGCGCCGTTACTTCCGTTCGCCGAGCGCCACGCGCTGGGCGCGGCGGCGTTGGATGAGGGCGATGGAGCCGAGCGCCAGCGCGATCACCACGAACGACACCGCCGTGGTGAACGTGCCCAGCGCGTACAGCGCCGGCGAGGTGACGTTGGTCGTCATCACCCAGATTTCGAGCGGCAGCGTGTTGCGCGGGCCCACCGTAAGCAGCGTGCGCGGGAACTCGTCATAGGACAGCGTGAAGCCGAACAGCGCCACGGCGATCATGCCGGGGAACAGGATCGGCAGCACGATGTACCGGAAGGTCTGCCAACTGCCGGCACCCAGGTCGCGCGCCGCCTCCTCGTAGGATCGGTCGAACCGGCTGAACACCGCGAACATGATGAGCAGGCCGAACGGCAGCGTCCAGGTGAGCTGGGTGCCGAGCGCCGAGCTGTACCAACGGGTGGGCAGGCCGAGGAACTGGAACATGAGGCCGATGCCGAGCCCGATCAGCAGCCCAGGCATGATCAGGCTGGCGATCGCCATGTAGAAGATCGCGCTGGCGCCCACGAAGCGGCGGCGGAAGGCGAACCCCGCCGCGACCGAGAACGCGACGGTCAGCGTCAACACCACGACGGCGAGCAGGATCGAGCGCGTGAACGAGCCGGCGAAATCGCCGGTGCGCTGTTGGCCGAACAGGGCGCCGAACCAATGTAGCGACACCCCGTGCAAGGGAAAGGTGAGGCCGCCCCCGGGCCCCTGGAAGGACAGGATATAGATGGCCGACATCGGCCCGTACAGGAACAGCACGAAGAGGGCGAAGAACGCCGCCAGCGCGTAGAAGGTCCACGGGCGCTTGCCGTGGCTGCGCTGCATCCAGCGCCTCACGCCGCCAGTTCCCTGCGCACATCGACGATGCGCAGGATTGCCGCCACCATCAGCGTCACGATCACCAGCAGCAGCACGGCGCTGGCCGCGGCCGGCGGGTATTGCAAGAGCGCGATCTCGTTCGACATGGCAAGCACCACCGAGGCGCTCTGCCCGCCGCTCATCACCTTCACCACGAAGAAGTCGCCCATGACGAGCGCGATGACGAAGATCGAGCCAAGCGCGATGCCGGTCCGCGACAGCGGCACCACGATCTCCCAGATCACCCGCCAGCCCGGCGCGCCGCCATCGACCGCCGCCTCGATGAGCGAGCGGTCGATGCGCGCCATCGAGTTGAAGATCGGCACGATCATGAACAGCGTAAACAGATGCACGTAGGCCACCACCACCGCGAAGTCGGAGAACAGCAGGAACTCAAGCGGCTCGTCGATGAGGCCGAGCCCGATCAGCGACTGGTTGAAGATGCCGTTGCGCCCGAGGAACGGGATCCAGGAGATCATGCGGATCACGTTCGAGGTCCAGAACGGCACGGTGCATAAGAGGAACAGCGCGATCTGCCACAGCAGGCTCCTCACGTGGAACACCAGGAAGTACGCCACCGTGAAGCCGATCGCGAGCGAGATCGCCCAGACCATGACAGCGTACTGGATGGTCTTGAGGTAGAGCTTGAGCGTGAGCGGCGCGGTCAGCAGCTCGACATAATTGCGCAAGACGAATGCCGGGATGAGGGTGAACTCGTCGAAATCGAAGAAGCTCACCACGACGACGAAGCCGAGCGGCACGCCGAAGAAGACGAGCAGCACCAGGGTGAGCGGCGTCACCTGGAGATACGAGGCAAGACGCGACGGGCCCGGCATGTCAGGTCGTCCGGCGGGCGCGAGGAATGCGGCCGGCGGCGGCGCGCCGACCGTTCCCCATCAACGCGCCGGGCGCCTCAGGCGGCGATGAATTCGTTCCACTTCTGCACCATGTAGCGGTTCTCGTCCATCACCGTGTTCCACACCGCGACGTGGCCCATGCGCTCCCAGAAGGAGCCGCCGTCGCGCACGATCCCGGCGTTCTCCATGTGGTTGCCGTAGGGGTCCTTGATCTCGCCCTGGGCCGCCTTGCCCTCGTACCAGAAGTTCCACTCGTCCTCGCTCATGAAGCCCTTGGCGGTCTCCGGCACGGAGCTGTAGTAGCCCTGCTTGGCGATGAAACCGCCCTGCCAGCCGGAGTGGTACCAGTTGAAGTAGTCGTAAGCGGCATCGAGCTTGATGCCGGTGAGGTGCTTCATGAGCGCGATGTTGCTGGCCCAGGCGCGATAGCCTTCCTTCAAGGGCGCGTAGTAGCAGGGGATGCCCTGGGAGCGCACCGCGGTCACCGCCGGCGACCACATCGACTGGATCACCACCTCGCCCGAGGCCATCAGGTTGACCGACTCGTCGAAGGTGGTCCAGAAGGCGCGGAACTGGCCGGACTTCTTGACGTCGATCAGGATGGCGACGGTCTTGTCGAGCTCGTCCTTGGTCATGTTGCCCTTGTCGACGTAATGGATGTCGCCGCGCGACTCGATCGCCATGGCGGCGTCCATGATGCCGATCGAGGGCACGTCGATGATCGCCGCCTTGCCCTTGAACTCGGGGTTCAGCAGCTCATGCCAGTGCTCGATCGGGCGATTGATGACGTCGGGGCGGATGCCCAGCGTGTCGGCGTTGAACACGGTGGGGACGCCGCTCGCCCAGTCGGTCGGGCCGTCGTGGAGTTTGCCCGCCTCCGCCGATTCGACGTACTGCACCTCGTAGGGCAGCGTGCCCTGGGTGGAAACCTTACCACCGTCGGGGTACTCGCCCTTGGTGAAGATGGGCACCACCTTGTCCCAATACTTGAAGCGCTTGAGATCGAAGCCCTGCAGCACGCCGCGCGGCTGCAGCTTGGGCTGCATCCAGTACTCGATATCGGCGATGTCGAGCGATTCGGGCTGCGTCGCGATCCGGTTCACCAGCGCGTCGCTGGCGGCGTTCTGCATCTCGATCTTGAAGCCCAGGTCCTTTGAGGCCTGCTTGGCGATGTCGATGATCGAGGAGTACGAGCCGCCGACCTGCAAGAGCGTCACGTCCTTGAGCTCCTGCGCCCATATGGTGGGAAAGCCCTTGATCCCGGTGCCGGCCGCCAGGCCGGCCAGCGCGGCCGCTCCCTTCAGCACGTGGCGCCGGCCGATCCTGGCGCCGTCGCTTGGTGCGCCGGACTTCGCGGTTCTTCTGGCCATGATTTCCTCCCTTGGGTTGGCGTCTATCCGATCGAACCGGACGGCGGGCGGGCCTCTTGGCCTCCGCCCTCCGGCCGCGGCAGGCGCGTGCCGGCAATCCTTTAGCGACTCCTTAGGTGTGTCAAGGCGGGCGGCGTCACGGGGCCGCGAATTCGTACGGCAACAAATCGCAAGCCAACCGGAATCGAGCCTCGAGCTCGCGCCGGGAGGCCCCGCCCAGGTTGATGAGCGCGTAGCGGAAGCTGTAGCTGTCCTGCGCCAGCTCCGACAGCCGGTCACCCGCGCCGGCGCACAGATGCACCTCGGCGTCGGGCAGGCGCCGGCGCAGCCGGGCCAGGTCGACTTCGGCGGGCGCGCGCGTCACGCGCCGGTCGGCGAACCGGCGCAGCACGAAGCTGGCGGCCACCTTATGACGCCCCTGGCGTTGCTCGAAGCGCGGCGCCTCGCCCGCCGCCAGCTCGACCAGAAGCTGGTGGCTCGATGTCCCGTCCACTTTCTCGTACAGGTCGGAGAACTGGGCGCAGAAGCGCGGGTTCACCTCGATGATCATGGGGCGCCCGCGGCGCTCGTCGTAGAAGAACTCGATGTCGAACAGGCCGTGGTCGAAGGCAAGGCGGGACATCAGTGCCTCGGCGATGCGGACCATCTCGGCCTGCGCCGGGCGCGGCAAACGCGAGGGATGGTCGAAGCGCTTGAAGCTGGGGCAGCGCCGATGGCGGATCGAATCGACGATGCCGAGAACGGCGAGGCGGCCCTGCCGCATGAAGCCCTCGAGCGTGCACTGGCGGCCGGCAAGCAACTCCTCGGCGATGAGCCAGTCGCCGCCGACGCGCTCGGCGCCTGCCGGCGGCGGGACGCCCGCCAAGGCCAGAAACTCGTTGAAGGCCCTGGCGTGGGCCGGCAGTCCGGCCAGCGCCGCGGCGCGGGCCCGATCGAACTCGGCCATCGAGCCGACCCGAAACCCGAGGTAGGAGAGCGACGCCTTCACCGGCTTCAGCCAGAACGGAAAGGCGATGGCGAGATCGCGCGGCCGATAGTCCCGCCGCGGATCGATGAGCTGGAAACGCGGCACCGAGCGGGGCGCCGCCTCGCGCTGGACGACCCGGCTCCAATACTTGTGGTGGCACAGGATCGACGCCCTAAGGGACGCCCCCGGCAAACCCAGCTCGCCGGCGACCGCGGCGGCCAGCAGGCTTGCCGGATAGTCGTCGAAGGCGACCACGCCGTCGAGCGGCGCCGGTAGCCGGCGCGCCGCCGCGACCAGCTCGGCGATCACCGCGCCGGGACGGCATAGCTCCGGGTTGTCGATGGCCTCGAAGCTGCCGAGCGTCAGGTAGGAGAAACGCTCGGGCGCGTCGATGCGGCGCAGCCGGTCCGCTTCCTCGGGAGTGAGCCCGAGGGCCAGGATGCTCTTCTGTCGCCGCACCCTCGCCCCCTCATTGGCCGAACGTCGATCCGTCGTAGAACGTGGTGCCGCCGAAGGTGTTGGCCGTGCCGCTGGTGCCGTCGTTGAAGTCATAGAACGTGGTACCGCCGAAGGTGCTGGCCGTGCCGCTGATGCCGCCGTTGAAGTTATAGAACGTGGTGCCGCCGAAGGTGTTGGCCGTGCCCCTGCTGCCGTCGTTGAAGCTGTAGAACGTGGTGCCGCCGAAGGTGTTGGCCGTGCCCCTGGTGCCGTCGGAGCAATTATAGAACGTGGTGCCGCCGAAAGTGTTGGCGGTACAGACGGCCTCTACCGGCCCGGCCCACAATGTTGCCAACGCCAGGAGTGCCGCCAGGATCCATCGCGCCATGACCGTCTCCTTCGTGTCGAACAAAACACGAACACCGTATCGCTTACCTGCCGTAGGTGCAAGTGGATTGTCGCCGGCGCCGGGCCGCGCCGAACCGCCGCAGCAATACCGACCGCCGCGTCACTTCCAGCATTCGACCCGGACCATGAACTGGCTCGCCGCCTCAGCCATGTCGGCGGCGCTCAGTTCCCCCTCCGAGGGTGCCGACCAGTACTCGACGCCGTGCGCATCGAGAAAACCGCGCGCGACCGAGTCCTTGAGGGCGAAATTGGTATTCTGGGGACCGTCGCCGAAGATCGCGGCGAGCCGCAGCGCGCCCGGCGTTTCGATCACGACGCCGACCACGTTGCCGCTCAGGTCGAGCAGAGGCCCGCCGCCGCTGCCCGGCTGGACCGGCACCTCGATCTGGAGGTAGCGATCATCGTCGCGGGGGCCTGCCAGCGCGCTGACAGTCCCGGTCGCGACTTGCCCGTCCGAGGCTGGCGGCCCTTGCGGCGGATAACCAAGGACGATCAGCCCGTCGCCCGGCCGTACTCCGGGGCCATCGCGAAATCTTGCCGCCGATCCCGTGCCGGCCGGCAGGCGCAGCAGGGCAAGGTCGTTGCGAGCGTCCACGGCCGCGACGGCCACCATGTCGCCCGTGCCCGCATCGTGCCTGGCGCGAACCTCGGCGCAGCCGGCGATGACGCGCTTGACAGTAAGCGCTTCGCCATCCTCGCTCACGATGAAGCCGATCCCGGCGCCCGCCAACTTCCGCGCGGTCTCCGCCGGAGGCGGCATTGCCGCCCGAGCCGTCGCCTGGGCGGTTGCGAGATTGACGACGAGGGCCGTGGAAATTTCCCCGTCCACGGGGAGCCCCGCCGCCGCTTGATAGGCATTGATCGCGGCCCGCGTCTGCGGGCCAAGGGTTCCGTTTAGGGGGCCGGGGTCATAGCCGAGCCGCGTCAAATTGCCCTGCACCATCATGGCAAGAAGCTGGGCGGTGGAATCCTGTGTCGCGGTCAGGCGCGGCTGCGGTTCGATTTTCGGGCGCCAGTGCCGCGCCATGTCCCGTGCCCGGGCGAGCTGTTCGGGTGTCAACGAGCTCGCCACGGTGTCGCGCAACTTCACCGCCGACCGGCGCTCCTCGCCGGGCGGCAGCCTGGAAGCCGCCAAGTCGCCCCACATATGGGCCAGGACATAATTCCGTGGCACGCCGATACCCGAGGCGTACAGGGACGCCAACTCATACTGGGCCGCGGCGTGCCATTGCTCGGCGGCCCGCCGGTACCAACCGGCCGCGTTGGAATGGTTCTGCGGTACGCCCTTGCCCTCGGCGTACATCCGACCCAGCATGAACTCGGCGGCGGGGTCCCCCTGCACGGCGCTCGGCCAAAGCTCCCGCAGGGCCGTGGCGTAGTCGCCGCGGTCGAACGCGGCAATGGCGTTCCGATACTCGGCCCACGCCAGGCCCGACACGCCGCATACAAGCGAAGCGGCGAGGAGAACGCGCCGCGCGGCGCAGAGGCCGATGGAAAAGAGAACCCGGCGGTACATGATGCGTGCCTCAGTCTCCTGTTTGATAGCCCGCGGCCGGGCGGAGGCCAAGCACCCTGTTGCCCCTTCGTCGAAATGGGGGGACCATGGCGAATTGCGGAGGGTCCGAAATGCCGAGCGCCAGCAAGAAACCAGTAGTCCGCACTCGCGGGCGAACCACGGGCGCGAAACCTAGGCCCCGCGCACGGCCGCCGGTTCGAGTGTTGCTGCTCGTCGGCACGCGCAAGGGTGTGTGGCTCTATCACGGCGATGCCGCGCGAAAGAGTTGGCGAGTCGACGGACCGCACTTTCTCGGCCACATCGTCAATCATCTGGTGCTCGACCCGCGGGACGGGCGGACTCTCCTGGCGGCGGCGAAAACCGGTCACCTCGGTCCGACCATCTTTCGCTCCACCGATCATGGCCGCACCTGGAAGGAAGCGGCGCGGCCGCCCGCCTTCCCGAAAGCGCCCGAGGGCGAGAAGGGCCGCGTGGTCGATCACACCTTCTGGCTCACCCCTTGTCATGCCAGCGAGCCCCACGCCTGGTACGCGGGTACCTCGCCGCAAGGGCTCTTCCGCTCCGACGATGCAGGCGTCACTTGGCAACCGTTGTCCGGCCTGAACGACAATCCGGATTTCCGGACGTTCATGGGCGGCGAACAGAATGCCCCACCCGATGGCGCGAAGCTGCACTCGATCATGGTCGACCCGCGCGACCCTGCTCACCTCTACCTGGCGATGTCGACCGGCGGTGTGCATGAATCGATCGACGGCGGCCGAACCTGGGTACCCATCGTGCGAGGACTCGCAGTCGTCGAGGATCTCGATCCGGCCAACATCGCTTTCCACGATCCACATTGCGTGCGGCTCTGCCCGACCAACCCGGACAGGCTGTACCAACAGAATCACTGCGGGATTTACCGGCTCGATCGCCCGTCGGACGAGTGGGTGCGTATCGGGAAGAACATGCCGAAGAAGGTCGGCGACATCGGCTTTCCGCTGGTGGTGCATCCGCGCGATGCGGAAACCGTGTGGGTATTCCCGATGGACGGCACGAGCGTGTGGCCGCGCACAAGCCCGGGGGGGCTCCCCTGCGCGTACGTCACGCGAAATGGCGGAAAGAGCTGGCGGCGTCTCGATTCCGGCTTGCCGAAGGGTCAGGCATGGTGGACCGTGAAGCGCCAAGCCATGACGGCGGACGCGCGGGAGCCCGTGGGACTATACTTCGGAACGACGAGTGGAGAGCTGTGGATGAGCCGCCACGAAGGCAACCGGTGGACTTGCATCCAGCGCCATCTTCCCGAAATCTATTCGGTGGAGGCCGCGGAACCGCGATGAGATCGGGGGATTTTGTCGTATCGAGGTCCAGTCAATGAAGGTGCTTGTTCCCAGTCCGCTGCGCTCCTACACCAAGAAGCGCGAGGTCGAAGCGAGCGGCGCCACGCTCGGCGAATTGCTCGCGGACCTCGACCGTCAATACCCCGGACTGCGATTCCGCACGATCGACGAGCAGGACAACATGCGGCCGCATATCCGGTTCTTCGTCAACGGCGAGCAGGTGTTCGCTATGACGCGGTCGCTGCGCCCGACCGATGAGTTGCAAATCGTGCAGGCGCTGAGCGGCGGTTGAGTCTCGAGACGGGCGCGGGACGCCGCGGCGCCGGCGGCCGGCGAGGGTCGGGCAAGGCTCAAAATCGCGAGTCGCTTACTGCTTACGCCGCAGATTTGTGTGCAGACTGATGATCGGCGAGATAGGGTGGAAACTCGCGAAAACGTTGGTGCCCCTGGCCGGACTCGAATCAGCACGTCCTTGCGAACAACAGATTTTGAGTCCCGCGCGTCAACCAGTCCCGCCCAAGGAGAACTCAGAGCAGTTTCTTGAAATCATCGACGCCGAGCCCCGCGTCCGTCACGATCCCGCCCATGGTGTACGCGTTGATGGGATCGTTGCGCGGGACGGTAAGGAACCGGCCCCCATCGGACATGACAACGTGCTTGCGACCTTCACGGACGATCCGGAAACCTGCCCTTTCGAGGGCGCGAATGGCCCGGCGGTGGTTGACGCCGGGGATGCTCGGCATCGTTAGTCGGCCACTTCGACTTCCCGAACATCCTCGCCGACAACTGCCCTAGCGACGGCAGCCTTGTACTCCACGATGGCGTCTCGGATGTTGTCGATCGCCTCAGCCTCGGTTGCACCCTGGGACCAGCATCCGGGCAATCCCGGGCAACTGATGCTGTAACCCTCGTCGCTCCGCCTGAGGACGACCTTATATTTCGTGCTCATCGATTCCGTCACCCTTGGAAGCGGTCCGCCAAGACCACAGTATATGTCGAGTTCGGGCAATCCCGGGCCCAATCATGACCATCTTGGCGTTATAACGGTGCATCGTGGTGCCCCTGGC
Source organism: uncultured Rhodospirillaceae bacterium (assembly GCA_964411425.1). GTDB lineage: Bacteria > Pseudomonadota > Alphaproteobacteria > Dongiales > Dongiaceae > CAYPKW01. The sequence continues at coordinate 3,955 of CAYPKW010000021.1, read as the reverse complement.
CGGAGTCGAACCAGCACGTCCTTGCGAACAACAGATTTTGAGTCTGCCGCGTCTACCAATTCCGCCACAGGGGCAGGCGCCGGCATCATAGCCGAGCGGCCGGGCGGCGCAACCGAGGCGCCGGTTGCCGGGCGCGCCTGCGGGCTGCTACACCGGCGCCGCCCCATCGCCGGTCCGAGGAGGCCGCAGGGACTTGCTGCGCCGACTGTACGACTGGACGTTCGCCCTCGCCGGCCGGCCGCAGGCCGAGCGGGCGCTCGCCGCCGTGTCCTTCGCCGAGAGCTCGTTCTTCCCGGTGCCGCCCGACGCCATGCTGATTCCGATGGTTCTCGCCCGGCCCGACCGCGCCTGGCGCATCGCCTTCGTGTGCACGGCGGCCTCGGTGCTGGGCGGGTTCGCCGGCTACGCCATCGGCCATTTCCTCTACGAGGGCGTCGGCCGCCCGATCATCGAATTCTACGGCTTGGCCGAGGACGCCGCGGCGCTGACCACCGCCTACAACGAGTGGGGGCTGTGGATCATCCTCGTCAAGGGCCTGACCCCGATCCCCTTCAAGCTGGTCACCATCGCGAGTGGCGCCGCGCGCTTCGACCTCCTCGTCTTCGCCGCCGCCTCGCTCGTCACCCGGGGCGTGCACTTCTTCCTGCTGGCGGCGCTGCTGCGCCGCTTCGGGCCGCCCATCCGCGCCTTCATCGAGCGCTATCTCACCCTGGTCACGACGGCGCTCGTGCTCGCGGTCGCCGGCGGGTTCGTGGCCGTCCGATATCTGTTATAGCGGTGTCGTACCGTCGGCTCGCCCCCGCCTTCGTTGCCGCCGCCGCCTCGGCCGCGCTCACCGTTGCGCTCGCGGCGCAATACTGGGGCGGGCTGCTGCCTTGCGCGCTGTGTCTCTACCAGCGATATCCCTATGGGGTGGCGCTCGCGTTGGGGCTGGCCGGCCTGCTGCTCCAGCGACGGCCAAAGCATCTTGCCGGCGTCCTCGCTTTCGCCGCGGCGGCCTTCTTCGTCACCGCCGCCATCGCCGCCTTCCACGTCGGGGTCGAACACAACTGGTGGAGCGCGGCCGCCTGCGGCGGCGCGCTCGCGCCCGGCGCCTCGTTCGAGGAGTTCAAGGCGGCCATCCTGGCGGCGCCCACGGTGCGCTGCGACGAGGTACCGTGGTCGCTGTTCGGCCTGTCGATGGCGGGATATAATTTCCTTTACGCCGCCGCCGCCGGCCTCGCGAGCCTGTGGGCGGCGGTGCTAATCGCGCGGTCACGCGGACGGTGGCGCCGTTGAGCCAGCCCATCGACAAGCGTCGCCTGCCCGGCGACTTGAGCGGGCGGGAGATCGTGCATCGCATGATCCGGGTCGACCATGCCGGCGAGTATGGCGCGAAGCGCATCTACGAGGGCCAGCTCGCCGTGCTGGGCGACGCGCCCGAGGCCGAGCCGATCCGCCACATGGCGGCGCAGGAGAGCCGCCACCTGGAGGCCTTCGAGCGCCTGATCGCGGAGCGGCGCGTGCGTCCCACCGCCCTCCACCCGCTGTGGCACGTCGCCGGCTACGCGCTCGGCGCGGCGACCGCGCTCATGGGGCCCAAGGCCGCGATGGCGTGCACCGTGGCGGTCGAGGAGGTGATCGACGCGCATTACCAGAACCAGACTCGCCGACTGGGAGCGGAAGAAGGCGAGCTCGGCGCCATGATCGAGAAGTTCCGGGCCGAGGAAATCGAGCACCGCGAGCTCGCCCGCGCCCACGGCGCCGAAGCCGCCCCCGGCTATCCGTTGCTTGCGGGCGCCATCCGGGCCGGCTCGCGGCTCGCCATCTGGCTGGCCGAACGGCTATGACGAGGCAGAGATTGCGAGACTGGGCGAATCATGCCACTAAATCTTGAGTCCGGCGCGACGCCGCGCGGGTAGCGAAGGAGACCGATTTGCGGAAGTCATGGGCGGCAGCCGGCGTCGCCGTCGTAGCGATCGCGGCCATCGCCGGTTACCTGTGGCTGGGTGCCGAGAGGGAAGCTCCTTCCGGCCCCGAGCCGGCGGCCGTAGAGACGGGCCAGGACGCCGCGCCCACCGAGAGCGCGGCGATAAGCCAACCGGAGCTGTTCGACGACGACAAGTTCCTCGGCAGCGCCGAAGCGCCGGTGACCATCATCGAGTACGCCTCGATGACCTGCCCGCACTGCGCGAGCTTCCACAACGACACGCTGCCAGACCTCAAGGCCAGCTATATCGACAAGGGGTTGGCGCGGCTGGTGTACCGCGATTTCCCGCTGAACCGGCCGGCGCTCAGCGCCGCGCTGCTCGCCGCCTGCGTGCCCGAGGAGCGCTACTTCGGCATGGTCGAGGTCATCTACCGCACCCAGGACGACTGGGGCGCCGCCGCCGACCCCAGCGCCGCTCTGAGCCAGTTGGGGCGCGCCGCCGGACTCGACCAGGCCGCCATCGACGGCTGCTTCGCCGACCAGGTGAAGGCTGACCGCATCGTCGCCCGCGCCCAGGACGCGCAGCAACGCTACGGCGTCGATTCGACGCCCACCTTCGTCATCAACGGGACGATCCACGCAGGCACCCTCAGCCTCGCCGAGTTCGACCAGGTCTTGAAGGGGCTACTGCCTTAGGATGGTTCAGTTCCGCAAACTCCGGCTCGCCGGATTCAAGTCCTTCGTCGATTCGACCGAGCTCGCGATCGAGCCGGGGCTGACCGGCATCGTCGGCCCGAATGGCTGCGGCAAGTCGAACCTGCTCGAGGCCCTGCGCTGGGCGATGGGCGAGACCTCGGCCAGACGGATGCGCGGCGGCGAGATGGACGACGTCATCTTCGGCGGCAATGCCAACCGCCCGGCGCGCAACATCGCCGAGGTGGCCGTGCTGCTGGACAACGCCCAGCGCAAGGCTCCGGCGCAGTTCAACGAGTTCGAGGAGATCGAGGTCGTCCGCCGCATCGAGCGGGCCGAAGGCTCGAGCTATCGGGTGAACGGCCGCGAGGCGCGCGCCCGCGACGTGCAGCTTCTGTTCGCCGACGCGGCGACCGGGGCCCATTCGACCGCGATGGTGAGCCAGGGCCGGGTCGGCGCCATCGTCAACGCCAAGCCGGTGGAGCGGCGCGCGCTCTTGGAAGAGGCCGCCGGCATCATCGGGCTGCATTCGCGCCGGCACGAGGCGGAGCTGCGCCTGCGCGCGGCCGACGCCAACCTGGCCCGCCTCGACGACGTGATCCTCAACCTGGAGACGCAGCTCCAGGGCCTCAAGAAGCAGGCGCGCCAGGCGGCGCGGTACCGAAGCCTCAACGACCGCATGCGCCGCGCCGAGGCGGCGCTGTTTCACCTGCAATGGCGCGAACTGGCGACGCGGCTCGACGAGGCGAGCCAAACGCTCGCGCTGGCGCGGGTGGAAACCGACCGCCTGACGGCCGAGGCCGCGGCGAGCGCCACGGCGGAAAGCGAGGTCGCGGCAGCACTGCCCGACAGGCGGCGGGCCGAGGCCGAGGCGGCGACCGAGTTGCAACGCCTGGCGTTGGCGCGCCAAGGGCTCGACGAGGAGGAGGCGCGCGTTGCGCAGGCCAAGTCGGCCGCCGAGGGACGTTTGGCGCAGATCGACGACGACACCGGGCGCGAACGGACGCTGGCGGCCGACGCGGCGGCGGCCGTCGAGCGGCTCGCCGCCGAGCGCCGCGAGCTCGACACGAGCGCGCTGGCCGACGCCGCGACCGGCGCCGCGGCCGTGGCACTCGGGGCGAGCGAGGCGGTGGCGGCTTGCGAATCCGAATTCGCCGACGCGTCCCGCCGCACGGCCGCCGTCGAGGCCGCGGCCGACGCGTTGCTGCGGCGGGCCGAGGAATTGGAACCGCGGTTGGCCCGGCTCGCGCTCAAGAGCGAGGAAGTGGCGGCGGAGCGGGACCGGCTGGAGGGCGCCGCCGCCGATGCGGCGATCGCGGCGGCCCGCGCCGCGCTCGAACGCGCGCAAGGCGA
>CAYPKW010000020.1:0-38648 GCA_964411425.1 uncultured Rhodospirillaceae bacterium | reverse complement strand
CGGTGCAGCTCCTCGATGCGCTTCTCGCCTAATCCTTCGATGTCGAACGCGTCGCGGCTGACGAAATGGCGCAAGCGCTCCACCGCCTGCGCCGGACAGACGAGGCCGCCGGTGCAGCGGCGTGCCGCGGCGCCCGGTTCGCGCACGGCGAGGCTGTTGCAAATCGGGCAGCGTTGCGGGAACTCGAACGGCTTGCTTGCCTTGGGGCGCTTCTCGCGCACGACCGCGACCACCTGCGGGATCACGTCGCCCGCGCGCTGGATCACCACGCGGTCGCCCTCGCGAATGTCCTTGCGCTCGATCTCGTCCTCGTTGTGCAGCGTGGCGCGCGACACCACGACGCCGCCCACCGTGATCGGCCTCAGTTCGGCCACCGGCGTGAGCACGCCGGTGCGCCCGACCTGCACGATGATGCGCTCGAGGACCGTCTCCGCCCGTTCGGCCGGAAACTTGTGCGCGATCGCCCAGCGCGGCGCGCGGCTCACCGTGCCGAGGCGCGTCTGCCAGTCCACCCGGTCGACTTTGTAGACGACGCCGTCGATGTCGTAGGGCAGCTCGGCGCGGCCGCCGGCGATCTCCGCGTAGTAGGCGAGCGCCGCCTCGATGTCGGCGCAGCGCCGCGCCATCGGGTTGACCCGGAAACCCCAGCCCCGCAGCCGCTCGAGCAGGCGCCAGTGGCTATCCCAGTCGCCGGCTCCGCCCGAGGCGTAGGCGAAGAAGCGCAACGGGCGGCGCGCCGTGACGCTCGCGTCGAGCTGGCGCAGCGAGCCGGCCGCCGCGTTGCGCGGGTTGGCGAACGGGGCCTCGCCGGCCCGTTCGCGCAGGGCGTTAAGCTGCTCGAAGTCGGCGTGGCCCATGTACGCCTCGCCGCGGATTTCCAGCAACTCGGGGCAGTCCTTACCCTTGAGCGTCTTCGGCAGATCGGCCAGCGTGCGCAGGTTGGCGGTGACGTCCTCGCCGACCTCGCCGTCGCCGCGCGTCGCCCCCTGCGCGAAGCGGCCATTCTCGTAGCGCAGCGCGGCCGACACGCCGTCGATCTTCGGCTCGGCGACGAAGGCTACCGGCGCTTCCGCCGGCAAGTTCAGGAACCGGCGGATGCGGGCGACGAACTTCTGCACCTCCGCTTCCTCGAACGCGTTGTCGAGCGACAGCATGGGCGAGGCGTGCACCACCTTGGCGAAACCGGCGGCCGGCGCCGCGCCGACGCGCAAGGATGGGCTGTCCGGCCTTCGCAGGTCGGGAAACCGTTCCTCGATCGCCCGATTGCGCGCCACCAGCGCGTCGTACTCGGCGTCGGATATCTCGGGCGCCGCCAGCTCGTGATACAGCCGGTCGTGATGGGCGATGAGGGTGGCGAGCCGCGCCAGCTCCGCCGCCGCCTGGTCGGCGCTCAGTCGTTCGACCGCGGTGGCCGCGCGGTCCTTCATCCGGCGCCCGCCTCCATCAGGCGCTCGGCCGCGCGGCGCGCCTCGTCGGTCACCACGGCGCCCGACAGCATGCGTGCGATCTCCTCGCGCCGGCCCTCGGTCGGCAGCTCCTCGGCCTCGGTCGTGCCGTCGGCCTTGGCGACGCGCCAGTGATGGGCGCCCAGCGCCGCCACCTGCGGCGAGTGGGTGACGACCAGCACCTGCACGCCGCGGGCGAGCCGTGCCAGCCGCTCGCCGACGGCGGCGGCCGTGGCGCCCCCCACGGCGCTGTCGACTTCGTCGAACACCAGCGTCGGCACCGGCTCCGCCTCGGCCAGCGCCACCTTGAGCGCCAGCATGAATCGCGCCAGCTCGCCGCCCGATGCGATGCGCGCGAGCGGCCCCGCCGGCGCGCCCGGGGCGGTGGCGGCCTCGAACACGACGCGCTCGATGCCGCTCTCGCCCCATTGGCTCTCCTCGAGACGCTGCACTCGGGTTTGGAATCGGGCCTGCTCCAGCTTGAGCGAAGGCAATTCCGCGTTGACCGCGGCATCGAGGCGGCCGGCCGCCTCGGCGCGCGCCCGGGCCAGACGCTCGCCGGCGGCGAGGTAAGCCGCGCGCGCCCTCATCTCCTCGGCGTGGAGAGAGGCGGCTCTCGTCCCGCGATCCTCGATCGCCGCCAGCTCCGCCGCGAGCCGCGCATAGAGCGCCGGCAGCTCGTCCGCCGGGGTGCTGTGCTTGCGCGCCAGGTCGCGCAGCGCGAACAAGCGGTCCTCGATCTCGGCCAAGCGGCCCGCGTCGGCGTCGAGACCCGCCGCCAGGCCGCGCAGCAGGGCCGCCGCCTCCGCGGCCTCGGCCGAGGCACGGTCGAGCGCCGCCATCGCCAGCCCGATGCGCTCGGCAGGCAGGCCGGCGACGCGCCCGAGCCGGCGCCCCGCCGCGGCCAACGCCGGCAGGCCGCGCTCGCCCTCGATGTCGGCGAGCGCGCCCGCGACCGCCTCGCCGATGGCTTCGTGCCGGCGTAAGAGCGCGCGGCGCTCGGCCAGCGCGTTTTCCTCGCCCGGTTGCGGGCGGAACGCCGCCAGCTCGTCCACCGCGTAGCGCAAGTAATCCTCGTCGCGCCGGGCGCGCGCGGCCTCCTCCTCCGCCGCGGCCCGCGCGCCTTCGGCGTCGCGCCAGCCGCGCCACCGGCGCGCCAGCTCCGCGGCCTCGCGGCCTAGGCCGCCGAAGGCGTCCAGCAGCGGGCCGTGACTGGCGGCCCGCAGCAGGCGATGCTCCTCGAACTGCCCCTCGATCTCGACCAGGAGATCGCCCACCCGGCGCAGCAGCCCGACGCTCACCGGCTGGTCGTTGATGAACGCGCGGCTGCGGCCGTCGGCGGCAAGCTGGCGGCGCAGCAGTACGTTGCCGTCGCTGGGCAGGCCCTCGAGCGCGAGCAGCGCGCGAACCGGGTGCTCCGTCGGCAGCACGAACTCCGCTCCCACGGTCGCCTGCTCGCTGCCGTGGCGCACCAGCGCGCTGTCGGCGCGCTGGCCCACCGCCAGGCCCAAGGCATCGAGCAGGATCGACTTGCCGGCGCCGGTCTCCCCGGTCAACACCGAGAGCCCGGGCCGGAAGCCGAGTTGCAGGCGGTCGATAAGAACGACGTTGCGGACGAAGAGTGCGAGCAGCATGGCCGGACCCGCGCGATCAGAACAGGTCGCCGATCCAGGACCCTTCCCTACTCATTCTCAATGGGCTCGAGGTTGGCCTCGACGAGCAGATCGTAGCTGTACTCGTACCACTGGCTGCCCGGATAGTTGAAGCCGAGCACCGCCGCCGCGGCCTGCGCCTCGTCCACCACGCCCAGCGCCAGATACGCCTCGGTCAGCCGATGCAGCGCCTCGGGCACGTGGGTGGTCGTCTGGTAGTTGTCGATCACGTTGCGGAACCGGTTGATGGCCGCCAGATAGTGGCCGCGGTCGAGATAGAAGCGGCCGACCTCCATCTCCTTGCCGGCCAGGTGGTCGCGGGCAAGGTCGATCTTGAGCACGGCGTCGCGCGCGTAGTCGGAGTCGGGGAACCGCTTCTGCACCTCGGTCAGCGCCTCCAGCGCGCGCTCGGTGGCGCTCTGGTCGCGGCCCACGTCCACGATCTGCTCGTAGTAGCACAGCGACTTCAGGTAGTAGGCGTAGGCGATGTCCTTGTTGCCCGGGTGCAGTTCGATGAAGCGGTCGAGCGCGATGACCGCGTCGTCGTATTGGTTCACCTGGTAGAACGAAAAGGCCGACATGAGCTGGGCGCGCGTGGCCCAGGACGAGTAGGGGTGCTGGCGCTCCACCTCGTCGAACAGGCCGGCGGCCTTGCCGTAGGCGCCGCGGTCGAGCTCGGCGCTCGCCTCCAGGTACAAGTCCTCCGGCGGCCGCTCGACGTAGGGCTGCTCCTCCGTCTCGCAAGCGGCGAGAGACAGCGGCAGGATCAAGGTCGCAAGGCAAAGCGCGCGGCGCATCGTCCTCTACCCTCGGTTCCGGGCGCCGCCAACTATATTGAGTGCCGACGGCCGGCTCAAGCGCCCCTCGCCCCGGCGCGACCGGGGCGAGGGGGAGCCGGCTAATTCGCCTGCCGGCGCAGGAAGGCAGGAATGTCCAGCAGGTCTTCCTCGGCCCGCAAGGCGCCCAGCCGGTCCTGTGGATCGAGCCCGGCAAGCCGGGGCTGCATGGCCGGCGGGCTGGGTTGTGCCGGGCGCGGGGGCTGGCTCGCCGCCGGTTGGGTTGGCGCCGCCGGCAGCGCGGGCGCGGCTTGGGCCGGCGCCTCTGCCGGCGCGGGCTCGGGCGGGCCTGCGGGTTGCGCCGGCACCGGCTGCGCCGCCGCCGGCTGTGGCGTCGGCGCCGCGGGGCGCGGCGCCTCCGGCCGTGGCCATGCCGTGGCTCCGGTGGCCCGCCCGAACAGCGGATTGTGCGTGCGGCGCGGCTGCTGCGCCGCAGGCCGGCCGGGGGTTGCGCTCGCTGGGGCACCCGGAGGCAAAATCGTTTCCGGCGCCGGCGGCTGCCACGGCTCGGTTCGCGCCGGGCGGTCCTGCGCCGATGCGCGCGGCGCGAACATTGGTGCGCCCGTCGCCTGCCGATCGTCGTGGATGCGCACGCCCGGCCCTACCTGGGCGGCCGGGTAGTAGGCCATGGCGAGGGCAGCAGCGCCGATCGCGGGCTCCGGCGCGTACGCCGCCGCCGGTGTCGCCGTGGCCGGTCCGCCATGGGCGGCGGCCGCGGGCGCGCTCATCACCCGACCGCCCTTGCCGACCAGCGTGAGCGGCACGGGGCGCGGGTACGTCGCCGCCTCGGCGTCGATGCCGGTCGCCACCACCGAGATGCGGATGCGGCCTTCCAGGTTCTTGTCGAAGGTCGAGCCGAAGATGATGTTGGCCTCGGGGTCGACCTCGTCGCGGATGCGGTTCGCCGCCTCGTCGACCTCGAACAGCGTCATGTCCATGCCGCCGGTGATGTTGATGAGCACGCCGCGCGCGCCCTTCATAGACACGTCGTCCAGCAGCGGGTTCGAGATGGCCGCCTCGGCGGCGGCGCGGGAGCGGTCCTCGCCGTCGGCCTCGCCGGTGCCCATCATGGCCTTGCCCATCTCGCCCATGACCGAGCGGATGTCGGCGAAGTCGAGGTTGATGAGGCCGGGCATCACCATCAGGTCGGTGACGCCGCGCACGCCGCTATGCAGCACGTCGTCCGCCATGTTGAAGGCGTCGGCGAAGGTCGTCTTCTCGTTCGCCACCCGGAACAGGTTCTGGTTCGGGATGATGATGAGGGTGTCGACGTATTGCTGCAGCTCCTGGATGCCGCCCTCGGCGATGCGCATGCGGTGCATGCCCTCGAAGGTGAACGGCTTGGTGACCACGCCGACGGTCAGGATGCCGTGCTCGCGCGCGACGCGGGCCAGCACCGGGGCGGAGCCTGTGCCGGTGCCGCCGCCCATGCCGGCCGTGATGAACAGCATGTTGGCGCCTTGCAGCGCCTCGACGATCTGGTCGAGCGCCTCTTCCGTGGCGGCGCGGCCCACGTCGGGACGCGAGCCGGCGCCGAGCCCCTGCGTCAGGCTGGCGCCGAGCTGGATGCGCCGTTCGCACAGCGATTGCGACAGCGCCTGGGCGTCGGTGTTGGCGACCAGGAAATCGACGCCCTCCAGGCCGGCGCGAATCATGTTGTTGACGGCGTTGCCGCCGGCGCCGCCGACGCCGATCACGGTGATGCGGGGCTTGATCTCGTAAGGCGAATTAGGGAGGGAAAGATTGAGCGTCATGACTGCCTCCAGGTTGAAGAACGCAAGTTCGTCGCTACCGGCCGCCGCCGGCGGGTGAAGGGGCCAGCCCCGTGGCGGAACGGGGCGGTTTCGTCAAAGGTTGTCACGGAACCAATGGCCAAGCCGGCCGATGAGGCGGCTCGGGTCCCTGAGCTTGATTTGCTGGGCCGCCGGCACCGGGCCGCCGGCTTGCAGCGCATAGGCGATCAATCCGGCCGCGGTGGCGAAGGCCGGACCGGCCGTGGCATCGGCCAACCCGCCGAGCCGCAAAGGGCGCCCGGCGCGCACCTGCTTGTTGAGCACCAGTTGGGCGAGCTCGCGCACGCCGCCGAGCTGGCTTGCGCCGCCGGTCAGCACCACGCGCCGGCCGGCGATCTTGTCGCAGCCGCTCGCCTCCAGGCGCGCCCGCACGAGCTCGAAGGTCTCCTCCAGGCGCGGCTGGATGATGCCGACCAGAATGGATTTCGCGATCGCGTTGCTTTGGCCGGTCTCCTCCTCGCCCACTTGCGGCACGCTGATCGTCTCGCGCTCGTCGGCGGTTGACGCGATGCAGTTGCCATAGAGCGTCTTCATCCGCTCGGCGTGGGCGAGCGGGGTGGACAGCCCGCGGGCGATGTCGTTGGTAACGTGCGCGCCGCCGATGGCGATGCCGTCGGTGAACACCAGGTTCGCCTCCGCGAACACCGCCAGCGAGGTCGTGCCGCCGCCCATGTCGATCACGGTGACGCCCAGCTCGGTCTCGTCCTCGACCAGCGTGGCGAGGCCGGCGGCGTAGGGCGACACGACGAACTCCTGGATGTCGAGATGGCAGCGCGCGACGCAGGTCGTGAGATTGCGCACCGCGCTCGCCGCCGCGGTGACGACGTGCATGTGCACGCCCAGCCGTTCGCCGTACATGCCGCGCGGGTCGCGGATGCCGCGGTCGCCGTCCAGCGTGTAGCCGATCGGAATCGAGTGGATCAGATGGCGTTCGCCGTGGCCGTTGAGCTGGTGGCCTTGCGCCAGCGCGCGGGCCACGTCGCCGTCGCCGATCTCATGCCCGGCCAGCGCGATCTCGACGCCCAGCGTGTGCGAGGCGGGGTAGCCGCCCGACAGGTTGACCACCGCCTCGCCCACGGTCTCGCCCGCCATCTCCTCGGCGGCGTGGACGGCGGCGCGGATGGCGGCTTCGGCGGCCTCCATGTCGACGATGGCGCCGCACCTTACGCCGCGCGACAACTGATGGCCGATGCCGATCGCGTGCGCGCGCCCGTCGTCGCCGACCTGGGCGATGAAGCATGCGACCTTGCTGGTGCCGACATCGAGGGCGGCCAGCAAGCCGTTGCGCGGCGCGATTCGGGTCCTTCTCATCGTTCGATGCGCTCCTCTAGCCCCTTCATGTATCGTCGCCGGGCGCGCGCCGGCGGGCCGCCGCTTCCGGCGTCAGGCGCACCACGACGCGATCTGGCAGTCTGAAATCGATGACGGCGAGATCGCTTTCGAGGAGCTTGTGCCGGCGCTCGATTGCCGCCAGTTCCGCCAGCGCCGCCGCCGGGTTCTCGGCCGGCAGGCGCAGCTCGACGCCATTGTCGAGGCGCAGGTTCCAGCGCCGCCCGGCGACCCATGCGCCGGCGGTGACGCGCCGGCCGATCTCGGGCTCGGCGGCCAACAGGTCGATGAGCCGTCCGGCCTCCGCCGGCGCGCCCTCTCCCGCCAGCACCGGCAGGTAGCGGAACCGCTCGCTCGCCGGCGCCTCGATGATGACGCCGGCGCGATCGATCAGGGCGTAGCCATCCTGGCGCTGCAAAAGCGCCGCCGGCCGGCGCTCCTCGATGGCGAGGAAGAGTTGATCCGGCAGGCGGCGTTCGACCGTCGCCCGCACGACCCACGGCAGGCGCTCCAGCCGCGCCTTCACCTCCGCCGGGTCGATGGCGAGCAAGGCGTCGCCGCGTTCGGCGCCCACCGCCGCCAGCAGCGTGGCCGACGGCGTCTCCATGCGCCCCACGACCGCGATCTCGTTGACTTGGAGGCCCGCGGCGCGCGTCAACTCGACCGCCAGCTCGACGGCGCCGGCGATGGCCCTTGCCGGCCAGTCGGATTGCCACAGAAAGGCGCCGGCGGCAGTCGCCAGCCCGACGGCGAGGGCTACGGGCGTCCAGCGCTTGACGCCAGCCGGCAGCCGCCGCCGGCGGACCGCTCGCCCGCCCATCCTGGGCCTTGCGGCCGGCGCCTTTCGCCTCAAGCGTCGCATTGCGCGTGCTCCACCATCCAGGCGACCAGATCCGGGAACGGGATGCCGACGTGGGCCGCCTGTTCGGGCACCAGCGACAGCGGCGTCATGCCGGGCTGCGTGTTGACCTCGAGCAGATAGAGGCCCGCGGCCCCGCCGACGCGCTCGTCGAAGCGCAGGTCGGCGCGGGAGACGCCGCGGCAACCCAGCGCGGCGTGCGCCTTTAGCGCCACGTCGAGTGCCGCCTCGTAGACGGCGCCCGGCAGCGGCGCCGGCACCAGGTGCTGCGTCTTTCCCTCGGTGTATTTCGCGGCGTAGTCGTAGAATCCGACCTTGGGCCTGAGCTCGGTCACGGCGAGCGGCCGGTCGCCCATCACCGCGACCGTGAGTTCGCGCCCGGGCACGTAGCGCTCGACCAGGAGGTGCCGGGCGGTGGGCCAGTCGGCCGGCGAGAGCGGCTCGTTGTCGCCCTCTTGGACGATGCGTACGCCGACACTCGAGCCCTCGTTGGTCGGCTTCACCACGTAGGGCCGCGCCATCGGCTCGCGCTCACCGAGCGCCGCGCGCTCGATCACCTTGCCCTCCGGACAGCGCAGGCCGGCCGCGGCGAACAAGCGCCTGGCCATCGGCTTGTCCATGGCCAGCGCCGAGGCGAGCACGCCGGAATGGGTGTAGGGGATGCCCATCAGCTCCATCAGCCCCTGCACCGAGCCGTCCTCGCCCCAGCGTCCGTGCAAGGCGTTGAACACCGCGTCGGGCGGCGGCGCGAGCGCCTCGATGAGCCGCGGCAGCTCGCCCTTGCGCAGGTCGATGGCGGCCACGTCGTAGCCGTGCTGGGCGAGGCCGTCCGCGACGGCCTTGCCGCTGACCGCCGAGATCTCGCGCTCGACCGACCAGCCGCCGAACAAGACCGCCACCCGCTTCATCGCTTCGCCTCCGGCACGCCGATGCGCCGGATCTCCCATTCCAGCGCGACGCCGGTGGCCGCCAGCACGCGCCGGCGCACCTCCTCGCCCAGCCCTTCGAGGTCGGCGGCCGTGGCGTTTCCGGTGTTGATCAGGAAGTTGCAGTGCTGCTCCGACACGACGGCGCCGCCGCGCCGCAGGCCCCGGCAGCCGGCCGCCTCGATCAGTTCCCAGGCCTTGTGCTTCGCGCCCGTCGGATTGGCGAAGGTGGAGCCGCCGGTGCGGGTACGGATCGGCTGGCTCGACTCGCGCGTCTGCTGGATGTCGCGCATGCGTCGGGCGATTTCGGCGGGATCGTCCGGGCGACCGAGGAGCTCGGCCGAGACGAATATCCACCCATCCGGCACGGCCGAGCGCCGGTAGGAGAAGCCGAGCTCGGCTCGGCTCAGGCGATGCAATCGCCCCTCTTCGTCGAGCGCCTCCGCGGCGTCGGTCGCGTCCACCATCTCGCGGCCGTAGGCGCCCGCGTTCATGCGCAGCGCGCCGCCGATGGTGCCGGGAATCCCGCTCAGGAACTCAAGGCCCGCGAGGCCCGCGTCGCGCGCCCCGAACGCCACGTTGAGGTCGAGCGCCGCCGCCCCCGCCGTCACCCGCTCGCCGGCGACCCGGATGTCGGCGAAGCCGCGGCCGAGGCGCACCACCACCCCCGGCACGCCGCCGTCGCGCACCAGGAGGTTGGAGCCGACGCCGATGACCGTCACCGGCGCGTCGGCCGGCTTGGCGGCGAGGAACTGCATCAGGTCGGCGCGGTCGGCCGGGCGGAACATGACCTCGGCCGGCCCGCCGACGCGGAACCAGGTGATGCCGGCGAGCGGCGAATTGGCGCTGAGACGTCCGCGCACCGCCGGCAGGCGCTCGATCAGCGGACGGATGAGCGGCGCCGCCATCATCCGGCCGCTTCCCGCTCGGCGTAGAGCTTGGCGAGCTCGCCGGGCAGGGCGTTCGCCCATTGGGTGATGCTGCCGGCCCCGACGCAGACCACGAGATCGCCCGGCCGCGCCGCTTCGGCGACGAGGCGCGCAAGCTCGTCGGGTGCTTCGAGCGGGCCCGCGTTGCGGTGGCCGTGCGCGAGCAGGCCCGCCACCAGCGCGTCACGATCGATGCCCGCGATCGGCTCCTCGCCGGCCGCGTAAACGTCGGCCACCAGCACTTGATCGGCGTCGTTGAAGCAGGTGCAGAAGCCCTCGAACAGATGAGCGAGGCGCGTATAGCGGTGCGGCTGCACGACGGCGATCACCTTGCCCTTGGTCGCCACGCGGGCCGCCGCGAGCACGGCGGCGATTTCCACCGGGTGATGACCGTAGTCGTCGATGACGCCGACGCCGCCCGCCTCGCCGGTGCGGGTGAAGCGGCGCTTGACGCCGGCGAAGCCGGCCAGCCCCTGCCGGATCACCTCGTCGGCGATGCCCATCTGGTGCGCGACCGCGATGGCGGCCAGCGAGTTCTGCACGTTGTGGGCGCCCAGCATCGGCAGCCGGAGGCGCTCGATGGTGCGCCCGGCGCCGTCCGGGCGGTCGGCGACGACGGCGTCGAAGGTGGAGCCGGCGCCGTCCATCTCCATGGCGACGGCGCGCACCTCGGCCTGCGGGCTCATGCCGTAGGTGACGATGCGCCGGTCCGCGATGCGGCTGATCATCGCCTGCACCACCGGATGGTCGATGCACAGCGCGGCGAAGCCGTAAAACGGTATGTTCTTGGCGAACTCCTCGTAGCCGCGGTTCATCGCCTCGACCGTGCCGTAAAAATCTAGGTGCTCGGGGTCCATGTTGGTGACCACGGCGATGGTCGCCGGCAGCTTGACGAAGGTGCCGTCCGACTCGTCGGCCTCGACCACCATCCAGTCGCCGGCGCCGAGCCGGGCGTTGGTGCCGTAAGCGTTGATGATGCCGCCGTTGATCACGGTGGGGTCGAGGCCGGCCGCGTCGAAGAGCGCCGCCACCAGCGAGGTGGTGGTGGTCTTGCCGTGCGTCCCGGCGATGGCGACCGACCACTTGAGGCGCATCAGCTCGCCCAGCATCTCGGCCCGGCGCACGACCGGCAGGCGGCGCTCGCGCGCCGCCGTCACTTCCGGATTGTCGGGCTTGACGGCCGACGAAACGACCACGACCTCGGCCGCCCCAAGGTTGTCCGGGCGGTGGCCGATCGCGATCGGAATCCCGAGCGCGCGCAGGCGCTTCACGTTGGCGTTGTCGGCGAGGTCGCTGCCCTGCACCCTGTAGTCCAGGTTGCGCAGGATCTCGGCGATGCCGCTCATGCCGATGCCGCCGATGCCGACAAAATGCAGCACCCCGATGTCGAGCGGCAGCTTCCTCATGCGACCGCCTCCCGGCGCTCGGGCCGCAGCAGCTCCAGCACCGCCTGGGCCAGCCGCTTGGCCGCGTCGGGCCGCCCGAAGGCGCGCGCCGCGGCGGCCGCCTCGGCCAGCAGCCCCGGCGCCGCAATGAGGTCGCCCAGCCGCGCCGCGAGCCCCGTTCCGGTGAACTCGGGTTCTGGCACCCGCCAGGCGCCGCCGCCAGCGGCCATGGCCCGCGCGTTGGCAGACTGGTGGTCGTCGGCGGCATGCGGATAGGGCACTAGGATGGCCGGCCGCCCGGCCGCCGCCAGCTCGGCCACGGTGGAGGCGCCGGCTCGCGCGATCACCAGATGCGCCGCCGCGAGGCGCCGCGGCACGTCGTCGAAGAAGGACGACAGCTCGGCCGCCACCCCAAGTCTGCCGTAAGCCGCCCGCACCGCCTCCAGGTCCTCGGCGCGGCATTGCTGGGCGATGGCAAGCCGCCGGCGCGGCTCGTCGTCAAGCAGGCCTACGGCCTCGGGCACGACGCGGCTGAACACCCGGGCGCCCAGGCTGCCGCCCAGCACCAGCAGCTCGAACGCCTGGCCCCGCGGCGGCTGGTAGGCTTGCAGGGCGATGGCGCCGATCGCCGGACGCACCGGATTGCCGGTGACGATCGCGGGCGCGTTCGCCGGCAACCCTCGCATCGCCGCCGGCTCGAAGGAAATCGCGACGCAGCCGACGCGGCGCGCGAGCAGCCGATTGGCCCGGCCCAGCACCGCATTCTGCTCGTGCACCAGGGTGGGTAGTCCGGCCAGGACCGCCGCCGCCATGGTCGGCACTGAGGCGTAGCCGCCGAACCCCACGGCCGCGTCCGGACGCAATCTGGCGATCAGCCGGCGCGCCTGGACGAGGCCGAGGGCGAGACGCAGCGCCCCCAGTGCGCGTCGCCACAGGCTGCCGCCGGCGAGCCCTCCGGCGGCGACGAAATACGTTGTCACCGGCAACCTGTCGGCGAAGCTCCGGCCGCGCCGGTCGGTGACCAGCGCCACCTCGAAGCCCAACCCGATCAACTCGCCGGCCAGCGCCTCGGCCGGGAACAAGTGGCCGCCGGTGCCCCCGGCGGCGAGCAGCACGAGCGGCCGCGCCCTCATGGCGTGTCCCCCGCGCCGGCGCGCCGGCGGGTGAGCGCCAGCAGCATGCCCATGGCGAGCCCCGTGGCCACCAGCGAGGAGCCGCCATAGCTAATAAAGGGCAGCGTCATGCCCTTGGGCGGCATCAGGTTGAGCGCCGAGCCCATGTTGACCAGCGCCTGCAAGCCGAAACCGGCGAGCAGTCCGCCCGCAGCGAGTTGCACGAAGGGACTGTTCTCGTGGAGGAGCCGCGCGATCCCCCGCAGCAGAACGAAGGCGAACAGCCCCACCAGCACTAGGCAGACGAATGTGCCGAACTCCTCGCCGGCCACCGCGAAGACGAAGTCCGAATGCGCATCGGGCAGCGCCAGCTTCACCGTGCCCTCGCCGGGACCGCGGCCGAACAGGCCGCCGTTCGCGAAGCCCTCCAGCGAGCGGTCGACCTGGTAGTTGTCGACGCTCTGCGGGTCGATGAAGCCGTCGATGCGGAGCGCCACGTGCGGGAAGACGAAGTAGGCGCCGACCACGCCGGCGACGCCGAAGGCGCCGAGCAGCGTCACCCAGCCCATCGCCAGCCCGGCGAGGAAGACCTGGACCAGCCAGGTCGCGGCGATCACCGCCGCCATGCCGAAGTCGGGCTGGCGCAACAGCGCCGCCAGCGCTACGGCGAACAGCGCGAATGCGACGGTACTCGGCAGCGCGCGCGGTCCGCGCTCGACGGCCAGCAGCCAGGCCGTGACGACGGCGAGGGTGGGTTTCAGGAACTCGGACGGTTGCAGCGACACCCCGACGATGCTGAGCCAGCGCGTGGCGCCCTTGATCTCGGCCGCGCCGACGAGCGTGTACAAGGTGAGCGCCAGCGATACCGCGAAGCCCAGCGTCGCCAGGCGGCGCACCCCGCGCAGGCTGAACAGCGACGCGCCCAGCATCGTCAGCGCCGCCGCCGGCAGCGCCACGAAGTGACGCTCGGCCAGCGCGAAGCCGTCGAGGCCGATGCGCAGCGCCACCGCCGGGGTCGCCGCCAGGACGAGGATGACGCCGAAGAACATCAGCCCGGCGAGCGCCGCCAGCGTCCAGCGATCCACCGTCCACCACCAGCGGGCGGCGAGGCTGGTATCGTCGCGGGCGAATATCGTCATGACGCCCGCGCCTCGACCAGGCGCCGGAAGTGCTCGCCGCGCGCCTCGAAGTCGGCGTACTGGTCGAACGAGGCGCAAGCGGGCGACAGCAGCACGACGGCGCCGGGCCGCGGGTCGGCCTCGGCCGCCGCGGCCGCCGTCGCGACCGCCCTGTCGAGGGTACCGCAGCGCGTGCACGGCACGCGGCCCTCCAGCGCAAGGGCGAACGCCGCCGCCGCCTCGCCGATCAGATAGGCGTGCGCGATGCGCGGATGGAAGCTTTCGAGCGCCGCGATCCCGCCTTCCTTCGGCCGGCCGCCGGCGATCCAGTAGATCGTGTCGTAGCAGGCGAGCGCCTTGGCCGCCGCGTCGGCGTTGGTCGCCTTGCTGTCGTTGACGTAGCGCACACCGGCGATGGTGGCGATCGGTTCCTGCCGATGGGCGAGACCGGGGAAGCCGGCGATGCCGGCGGCGATCGCCGCGCCCGCCAGGCCGAGCGCGCTGCACGCGGCATAGGCCGCGGCGGCGTTCTGCCAGTTGTGCTCGCCCGGCAGGTGCTGAAGGCGGCGCAGGTCCATGACCGTGACCGCGCCCCGGCGCCGGTCCACCAGCACGCCCGCCGCCGCCGAAACGTCGGCCGATTCGCGCGCCGAAATCCGAATGACGTTGCGGTCCCTCAGCGCCGCCGCGATGTCGCGACCGGTCGCGTCGTCGATGCCGATTACCGCGGTCGCACCAGCGGGCTGGCCGTCGAAGATGCGCCGCTTCGCCGCCACGTAACCTTGGAGGCCGCCGTGGCGCTCCAGATGGTCGGGGCTGACGTTGAGCAGCACCGCCACCCGGAACGCGGCCGAAGGCGTCAGCTCCAGTTGGTAGGACGACATCTCGATGACGTAAATGTCGCCCGGGTCGAGCGGCGCCAGCGCAAGCGCGGGCGTGCCGAGGTTGCCGCCGACCTCGACGCGCCGGCCGGCGCTCTTCAGCACGTGGCCGATCAGCGCCGTGGTGGTGGACTTGCCGTTCGTGCCAGTGACGCCGACATAGATCGCGGGTCGCGCCCGCAGCAGCAGCTCCACGTCGCCGACGATGGGGGTACGGGCGGCCCGCGCCTTGGCCGCGATCGGATGCGGCCGCGGGTGCGTGTGCGCAATCCCGGGGCTCAATACCAGGCTCGCCGGCACGCGCCAGTCGGCGGCGTAGAGATCGACCGGCGCGATGCCGGCCGCCGCCATCGACCGGCGCGCCTTGGCGTCGTCGTCCCAGGCCCACACCTTGGCGCCGCCGGCGGCGAGCGCCAGCGCCGCCGCCTGGCCCGACAGGCCTAGGCCCATCACCGCCACCGTGCGCCCGGCGTAGAGATCGACCGCAACGCTCATCTGAGCTTCAGGGTGGCCAGCCCCGCCAGCGCCAGGATCATGGCGATGATCCAGAAGCGGATGACGATGGTGGGCTCCGCCCAACCTTTCTTCTCGAAATGGTGGTGCAGCGGCGCCATGCGGAACACGCGCCGGCCGGTCAGCTTGAACGAGGCCACCTGGACGATGACCGACACGGTCTCCAGCACGAACAGGCCGCCGACGATGGCCAGCACCAGCTCGTGCTTGGCGACGACGCTGATGGCGCCCAGGGCGCCGCCCACGGCGAGCGAGCCGGTGTCGCCCATGAACACCATGGCCGGCGGCGCGTTGAACCACAGGAAGCCGAGGCTGGCGCCGACCAAGGCGCCGCACAGCACGGCAAGCTCGCCCGAGCCGGGCACGAAGTTGATCTGCAGGTAGTTGGCGAACACCGCGTTGCCGGCGAGATAGGCGATGAGGGCGAAGCACGCGGCGGCGATCATCACCGGTACGATGGCAAGCCCGTCGAGGCCGTCCGTGAGGTTGACGGCGTTGGAGGCGCCGACCATGACGAGGGCGGCCGCCGGCACGAAGGCCCAGCCGAGCGGCACCAGCAGGTCCTTGACGAAGGGCAGCGCCAGGCCGGTGGCGAGCGGCGCCTCGGTCAGCCAAACCACGGCCAGCGCCGCCAGCGCGCCGATCGCGAGCTCGACGAGAAGGCGCAGGCGGCCGGGCAGCCCCTTGCTGCTGCGCCGAATGAGCTTCAGGTAATCGTCGCCGAAGCCGATGGCCCCGAAGCCGACGGTGACCAGCAGCACTACCCACACGTAGCCGTTGGCGAGGTCGGCCCAGAGCAGCGTGCTCAACAGCAGGGCCAGCAGGATGAGGACCCCGCCCATGGTCGGCGTACCGGCCTTGCGGATGAGATGCGTCTCCGGTCCGTCGGCGCGGATCGGCTGGCCATTGCGTTGCAGGCGCCGCAGCCACTCGATCACGCGCGGCCCCAGAAGGAAGCTGATGACGAGCGCCGTCATCGCCGCTCCGCCGCTGCGAAAGGTGAGATAGCGGAACAGATTGAAGAGGCTGAACTCGTCGGCGAGCGGGACCAGCAGGTTGAACAGCATGCCGCGGCCTCCTACTCGCCGTTGGCCGCGCGCGAGCGCGGCCCCGCGCCCGCCAAGGCCTGCAGCACGGCGACGATCGGCCCCATTCGGCTGCCGAGCGAACCCTTGACCAGCACCACGTCGCCGGGGCGCACCGCGTTGAGGACGAGCGGAACCAACCGCGCCGCGTCGGGCGCGTGGCCGCCGCGGCGCTCGCGCGGCAGGGCCTCGGACAGCCGTTCCATCAGCGGCCCGGCGGTGAACGCGAGGTCGACCCCGGCGGCGAGCAAGTCGGGCGCGAGCTCGGCGTGCAACCGGGGCCCTGAATCCCCGAGCTCGCGCATGTCGCCCAGCACCGCGATGCGTCGCCCGCCCGCGCCGGGTGCTGCGCTCGCCAGCACCGCGAGGGCCGCCCGGGTGGCGGCGGGGCTGGCGTTGTAGCTCTCGTCGATCAGCCGGAAGCTACCGCCGGCGAGGGCCACCTCGTGCTGCCGGCCGCGGCCCGCCAGCGCCTCGAACGCGCAGAGCGCCGCGGCGCCGGTGCCGAGGTCCGCGCCCACGGCTTGCAGCGCCGCCAGCACCGCCAGGCTGTTCATGACCCAGTGCCGGCCCGGCAATCCCAACCGATAGTGAATGCGCTCGCCCATGATGTCGGCGCTCACGTCGCTGCCCCGGTCGTCGGCCTCGCAGGCGACAAGCCGCGCCTCGGCGCCGGCGTGGCTACCGAACCCGATGACGCGCGCGAGCCCGTTGGCGCTGGCGCTCCCCGCCAGCCGGTCGAAGAATTCGTTGTCGCGGTTGAGGACGGCGGTGCCGCCCGGCCCCATGCCTTCGAAGATCTCCGCCTTGGCATCGGCGATCGCCGCCAGCGAAGCGAAGAATTCGAGATGCACCGCCTCGATCGCGGTGACGATGGCGAGATCGGGGCGCACCTGCCGGGCGAGGGGCCGAATCTCGCCCGCGTGATTCATCCCGAGCTCGAAGATGCCGTAGCGGGCGTCGCGCGGCAGCCGCGCCAGCGACAGCGGCACGCCCCACCGATTGTTGAGGCTGCCGGCGGCGGCGAAGGTCGGCGATTGCGCTTCGAGCGCGCGGCGCAGCGCCTCCTTGGTGCCGGTCTTGCCGACGCTGCCGGTGATCGCGAGGATGCGGGCGCGGGTCCGCTGCCGGCCGGCGCGACCGAGCCGTTCCAGCGCCGCCATGGTGTCCTCCGCCAGCAGCAGCGGCGCGTCCTTCGGCAGGCCTTCCGGAACGCGGTGGACGAGCGCCGCGGCGGCGCCCGCCCTGAACGCGGCGGCGACGAAATCGTGGCCGTCGAAACGCGGCCCGACCAAGGCCACGAACAGGTCGCCCGGCGCCAGCGCGCGGCTGTCGATCGACACGCCCTCGGCCCGCCAAGGGGCGGTCGAGCGCCCACATAGGGCGGCGCTCTCGGCGGTCCACAGCGGCTCGCTCACGGCGCCCGCCCTAGCCTGCCGCCGGCCACCAGCTCGACGTAGCTGCGCACCGCCTCGCCGTCGTCGAAGGGATGCGTCACGCCGGCGATGGTCTGGCCGGTCTCGTGGCCCTTGCCGGCGACGACCAGGAGGTCGCCAGGTTCGAGTGCCACGATCGCCTCGCGGATGGCGTGGGCGCGGTCGCCCACGTCGCGGGCGCGCCGGCAGGCGGCGAGGATCTGGGCGCGGATCGCGGCCGGGTCCTCGCCGCGCGGGTTGTCGTCGGTGACGATGACCGTGTCGGCCAGGCGCTCGGCGATGGCGCCCATGGCCGGGCGTTTCGCTCGGTCGCGGTCGCCGCCGCAGCCGAACACGACCGCGAGGCGCCCGGCGCAGTGCGGCCGCAACGCCTTGAGCACGGTTTCGAGCGCGTCGGGCGTGTGCGCGTAGTCGACATAGATGGCGGCGCCGTTCGGATGCCGGGCCACCAGCTCGATGCGTCCGGGCACGCCGGACAGCCATTCGACCTCGGCGGCCGCCTTCTCGATGTCATCGCCGCAGGCCGCCACCAGCCCCAGGGCGCACAGCAGGTTCATCGCCTGGAACCCGCCCGCCGCCGGGAAGCGCAGTTCCCGGCGCCGGCCGAACAGCTCCACGTCGAGGACCTGCCCGGTCGCCTGCGGCCGCTCGCCGACGAGGCGCAGCTCGCCGTCGCGCCCGTAACTCGTCACGTTGAGCCGGCGCGCCCGCGCGATTTCGAGCAGTGAAGTGTACTCCGGCGCGTCGGCGTTGAGCACGGCGCCGGCGCCCTTCGGCAGCAGCTCGCGGAACAGCCTGAACTTGGCGTCGCGATAGGCCGCCATCGAGCGGTGGTAGTCGAGATGGTCGTGGGTGAGGTTGGTGAACGCGCCGGCGGCAAGCTCGAGGCCGTCCAGCCGGTACTGGTCGAGGCCGTGGCTCGACGCCTCGATCGCGACGCACTCGATGCCCTCGCCCGCCAGCTCGGCGAGGCAGCGGTGCAACTCCACCGGATCGGGCGTGGTGAGCGCGCCCGGCACGTGCCGTCGGGGAGTGACGAGGCCGAGCGTGCCGAGGCTCGCCGCCGGCCGGCCCAACAGCGCCCACAGTTGGCGCGCGAACGCCGCGGTCGAGGTCTTGCCGTTGGTGCCGGTGACGGCGGCGATCGCCCGCGGCTGTGGCGCGTGGAAGCGCGCCGCCATGAGCGCCAGACGCCGGCGCGGATTGCCGTCGGTCACCAGCGCCACCGGCCGGCCGTAGTCCTTGAGCCGGGTGCCGGCGGTCGCCAGCACGGCGACGGCGCCTTTCGCCACCGCCTCGTCGATGAACTGGCGCCCATCGGCGCGGCTGCCGGGCAGGGCCGCGAACAGGAAGCCTTCGCGCACGGCCCGCGAATCGGCGGCGATGCCGCGGATGTCCACTTCGCTCATCGATTCTGCTTGCACGCCGTTCCCTTCCCCCTCGGCCAGCTTCCTGAGGCGCAAGGCGCCTACTCCTGCGCGCTCACCGCCACCAGCAGCGGGTTCGCCGCATCGGGCAGGGCGTCCTCGATCGGCTCGATGCCGAGGAGCGGCGCCATGCGCTGCACGAGACGGCCCACCGCCGGCGCCGCCACCCAGCCGCCGGTGGCCTGGCCGCGCGATGTCGCGTTCGGCTTCGGCTCGTCGATCATCGCGAGGACCACGTAGCGCGGCGCGCTCATCGGGAAGGCGCCGACGAAGGAGGCGATGCGCAGCTCGGCGCTATAGCCGCGCCCGTTCGTCTTCTGGGCCGTGCCGGTCTTGCCGCCGACCAGATAGCCGGGCGCGTCGGCGCGCTTGCCGGTGCCGGCCTCGACGGCGAGGCGCATGAGCTGGCGCATGGCGGCCGAGGTGGCCTCGGAAATCACCCGTTCGCCGTCCGGGATCTCGCCGGGCGCGCGCCGGATCAGGGTCGCCGGGCGCATGATGCCGCCGTTGACCATGGCCGCGATGCCGGCCGCGAGGTGCACCGGGGTCACCGCGATGCCGTGTCCGAAGCCGATGGTCATGGTGTTGATCGGCCGCCAGGCGGCGGGAAAGCTGGGCAGGCCCAGCTCGGGCAGCTCGATGCTGGACGCCCGGAACATGCCGAGCCGGCGCAGGAAGTCCTGCTGCGCCGGCGCGCCTACGTCGAGCGCCATCTTCGCCGCGCCGATGTTCGAGGAGCGCGCGAAGATTTCACGCACGCTGAGCCACCGGTTCTCCGGCTCGTAGTCGCTGATGGTGTAGCCGTTGACGCTGATCGGGCGCGTGGCGTCGTAGCGGTCGTCGAGATCGACGATGCCGAGGTCGAGCGCCGCCGCGGTGTTGAACGCCTTGAAGGGCGAGCCCATCTCGTACACGCCGAGGCTGGCGCGATTGAAGCGCGCGTTCTCCGCCGCGCCGGCCGGATGGCCGGGGTCGAAATCAGGCAGCGAGACGAGCGCCAGCACCTCGCCGGTGTTGGCGTCGAGCACCATGCCGGCGGCGCCGACGCCGCCGAACTCGGCCATCGCTCGCGCCAACTCCTCGCGCAGCATATGCTGGACGCGCACGTCGAGCGACAGCGCGAGCGGCGCGTAGCCGTCGCCGAGCACGTCGTCGAACGACTGCTCGATTCCGGCGATGCCGTGGTTGTCGATGTCGGTGTAGCCGACGACGTGCGCCGTCAGCGCGCCCTGCGGGTAGACCCGTCGCTCGTCGCTGCGTAAATGGAGGCCGGGGATGCCGATCCGCAGCACGTCATCTTGCTGGCGCGGCGTCAGGTTGCGCTTGAGCCAGACGAAGCCGCGCGCGGCGGCGAGCTTGGCGGCGATTTCGGGCTCGCTCAGGTCGGGCAGCGCCTCGGCCAATCGCCGCGCCGCATCGGCGGGGTCGAGCACTTGCCGCGGGTTGGCGTAGAGCGAGGCGGTGACGAGGTTCGCGGCCAGCACCATGCCGTTGCGGTCGAGGATGGCCGCTCGTTCGCTCGCCGGCGGCGCCAGAGGTGCGAGCGCCTGGCGCGGCTCCGCCCCTTGGCTCAGCAGCCCCACCTCGACCAGGCGCGCCGCCAACGCCAGGAACGCGAGCGCGAACAGCGCCCCGGTGACCAGCAGGCGGGTGCGGCCCACTTCGAGCGCGCGGCGCCGCTCGCCCTCGAGGCGCACGACCAGCCTCGCCGCGGGCCAAGTGCCGCCGGCGTCGGGGCGGGTAGCGGCCGGATCGTGCGCGGTCATTGGTTTCTTCCCATGGCGGCAAGGATGGCGGTGGTGTCCGGATCGAGAGCGGGCGCCGTCGCAGCGACCGCCGCCGCCGTCCATCGCGCCGGTAGATCGTCGAAGGCGGCGAGCTGCCCGGCGCCGACCGGCGCCAGTTCGAGGTGCCGTCGGCTGAGCTCGGCGAGACGGCGCGGATCGTTAAGGTAGCTCCACTCCGCCTCGAGGATGTGCACCGCCTGGCGGTTGTGAACGATCCGGCCATTAAGCGCGGCGAGCACTTCTTCCAACGCGCGGACTTGATGCTCGACCTGGTAGAGGGCCACCGAGCTCGCCACGATGGCCGCGACCCACAGCATGGCGCCGAGGCGGATCATGCCGCGGCACTCCAGGACGGCGCCGGCAGGCGCTCGGCGGCGCGCAGGCGGGCCGAGCGGGCCCGCGGATTTCGCGCCGCCTCGGCGGTGCTCGGCCGCACGGCGTCGCGAGTGAGCAGCCTGAAGGTCGCGGCGCGGGTCATTTCAGCGTCGTCGGCCGGCCGGTGGCGCGACGGCCGCGGCAGGGCGCCGGAGCGCTCGCGCAGGAACGCCTTCACGCGCCGGTCCTCGAGCGAATGGAACGACACCACCGCCAGTCGACCGCCCGGCTTGAGCAGCGCCTCGGCGGCGTCGAGCCCGCGCTCGAGCTCGCCGAGCTCGTCGTTGACGCGCATCCTGAGCGCCTGGAACGTCCGGGTGGCCGGGTCGATGGCGTCGCGGCGCCGCGACGGGACGACGCGGCGCACGATGTCGGCCAGTTGCAGCGTGCGCAGGATGGGGGCACGCGCGCGCGCCGCCACGATCGCGCGCGCGATGGCGCGCGCCTTGCGCTCCTCGCCCAGGCCGCGGATGGTGAGGGCGAGCTCGCGCTCGCTCAAGTCATTGACCAGGTCGGCGGCACTCGGTCCCGTCTTGTCCATGCGCATGTCGAGGGGGCCGTCGGCGCGAAACGAGAAGCCGCGTTCCGGCCGGTCGAACTGCGGCGAGGACACCCCGAGATCGAGCGCGATGCCGTCGGCGCCGCGCACGCCGTGGTCCCCAAGCAGCTCGCGCATCGAGCCGAAGCGCCCGCGCAGCACGTGCAGGCGCCCGGCGAAGCGGCGCAGCATTTCGGCCGCGCCCGCGACCGCGTCCGGATCGCGGTCGATGCCCCATACCGTGCAGTCCGCCGCCTCGAGCAGCGCCTTGGCGTGGCCGCCGGCGCCGAAGGTGCCGTCCACGTAGATGGCGCCGTCGCGCGGCTCGAGCGCGGCGACGACCTGGGCGAGCAGCACGGGCCGGTGGCCGCCTGCGCCCGCCTCGATGCCGGTGTCCCCCGTCACCGCTCGCCGCCCGGCCGCTGCGGCAAGGTGCGGCCCTGCTGCAAGGCGCGCTGGCGCGCCGCGGCCCTGTAGGTCTCGAACGCCGCCGGTTGCCAAATCTCGAAGCGCTCGCCGCGGCCCACGAAGGCCGCGACGTCGGCGATCTGCGCGTGGCGCGTCAAAGCCTCCGGCAGAACGATGCGGCCCTCGCCGTCGAAGGCGATCCGCTTGGCGTCCGGGAATAGTGTGGCCGTCAGGTCGTCGTGTGAATCGGAAAATAGGTCGATCTGGCCGAGGTTGGCGTTGATGCGCTCCATCCAGTCGATGCCGGCGCACTCGATCGCCGGGGACTTGAAGGACGGCAGCGCGATCAGGCCGTGAAACTTCTGCCCCTCGAGGACGGCGCGAAACGGCGCCGGCACCGAGACTCGACCCTTGCGGTCGATGCGATTGACAAACGTGTCGAGGAACAACGCCATCGGACGCGCCAGCCGATACCTCGCGATGTCAGCCGCCTTGGACCGTTCCCCCCTGGGTATCGAATGGGCGCGCGGTGCCAATTGGCGGGCTTGCATGGGCTATCATGGGATGACATGGGCGTCAACCGAAAACGATAGTAAAACTCAGTGCATTTCAGTGATTTATGATGTTCGAGCCGACCCGCCGAAGCCTCGACTTGTCGCTTCCGTTGACCAAGGGAACTGACTCTCGCCCAGGACTATGGCAATAATTTGTTCTAACTTTGTTCCTTCCTTGGCGATATTTGGGATATCGTTGGGTGCGGAGCCCCCAATAGGTGGGGTTGACAGAGTCAACTTCGGTACGAAAATCGAATCTGAAGAAAGAGCCGGACGGCCTGTAAGCCGGGTTCTGTGCCCGAAGGCGATGGCCATTCATCTGGGACGCCCGTTGCCGGGCGCCTCGCGCGACCTACCCGGGCGGCGGCGCGGAAGCCCGCCTGGCGTCGAGGCTCTACCGAGCCGCGGCGCCTGCCGCCCCTACGCGGTCTTGCTCCCGGTGGGGTTTGCCGTGCCGCCCCCGTCGCCGGGGGCGCGGTGCGCTCTTACCGCACCCTTTCACCCTTGCCGGCGGTCGGCGCGAGCCGAGCGCCGGCGGTTTGCTTTCTGTGGCACTTTCCCTGGGGTCGCCCCCGCCGGGCGTTACCCGGCACCGTGTTTCCGTGGAGCCCGGACTTTCCTCCCCTCGGGGCTCGCGCCCTGAAAGGCGGCCATCCGGCCGTCTGGCTCGAAGTTAATTTAGGGTGCCGGGCGGTTTGGTCAATGGCAAAACCGGCGACGGCCGCGCAGTTCGTCGTTGCCGGCGGCGCGAACACGGCTCTGCGCTTTCCCGGCCAGCAACACGACCCCGCGAGCGCGTTCAATTATAATTATTTCCGGGACTACGACCCCTCGACCGGGCGCTATGTCCAGTCCGACCCCATCGGGCTCGCGGGCGGGATCAATGCGCATACCCCCGACGCTACGAGGCACTACCTTGAAAAGCGAGGATTTCTGCGTCGGACCGAATTTATGGAAGGCACAGGGAGGGACGGTAATTGTCTCCCTCTCGGACCAAGTCCCGCAGAGCAGACTCTGGAGGTCTGAAGACTGCGCTTCTATTCGAACGGGAAGCCCGCCTCCTTGAGGCGCTGGCGCAGTTCAGCGCGCATCTCGCGGTTCTTGTAGACTTCGTCCCTCATGAAGTCGTTGCCCTTAAGCTCCCGATTGAGCCGCAACGTGCGCTGCACGAGTTCGCGGGCCTCGTCGGTTTGGCCGAGTGCCATGCGGGCGGCCGCCTGATAGAGCCTCGACCTCGGCGTCTGCAGTGGCAGCGACTTGAGCGCTTCGCATGCCTCTTCGTAGCGGCCCGCCGCATAGAGCGCCACACCCTGTTCAATGACGCACGAGGCGGGCAAGAACGGATCGAGCTCTTGCGCTTTCGCCAGCAGTTCGAGCGAGCGCCTTGGATCGCCATTGAAGGTGTAGAAGCAGGCCGATCGCGCCATGATATTGGCATCGGTGGGATTGAGCTCCATGGCGCGCAGGAAATGATGCTCGGCCGCCCCGAAGTCATCATAGACCATGCTGATCGAGCCCATGATCCGGTGCGCCTCGGCGTTGTTCGGGTCGAGCTCGATTGCCCGCTGGGCGTAATGGATGTCCTTTTCCAGGCTGAAACCCGGCAAATCGGATGCGGCACAGATACGCCACGCATAGGCGACGCCATAGTTCGGATCGGCCTCGATCGCCCGGTCGAACCACTCGACCGCTTTTTCAATGTTCTCACGTGTCACGTCACACTGGCGGTGATGATCGAGACCGCGCAGCAGGAAGTCATAGGCGGTCATGTTTTGCGGCGGCTTTCGTCTTGCCTCGGCAATCTCCGCGCTCTCGAGCCGGCCCATCACCGTCGCCGCGATCCTGCTCACCATTTTGTCGAGCATTTCGAAAAGGGCGGCCTGGGGCCGCGAAACGCGCTCGGTCCACACCGCCTCGCCGGTCTGCGTATTGGTCAACGTCAGCGACACCGCGATGTCACCGCCGCGGCGGCGTACCTGTCCTTCAAGCACATAGCGGACGCCAAGTTCGCGGCCTACCTGGCGGGCGTCCACGGGCTTGCCCTCGTAGACGTAGCTGGCGCTGCGCGAGATGACGAAGAGCCGCTTGAAGCGGCCCAGTTCGACAATCAGATCATCGGTCAGCCCCTCGGCGAAATAGCGCTGTTCCTCGTCCAGCCCCTGAACCGTGAACGGCATGACCGCTATCGATCCTTCCCGGGCCGCCAGTACCGGCGGGTTGTTGCGCGTCGGCGCGTGGTGCCAGCGGTGAACCGTCATTTCGCCGCGTACCCGGTAAACTCGGATGGGCTCGGAGATGTTCTTGAACCTTTGTGCCCCGAGATCGTCGAAGGTGAAGGGCGAGTGCCGGCGCACCTGATTGAATATGGCTTCGCTCACCCGAACGTCGCCAGGCTCGGCCGCCTGCTGGATCCGCGCGGCGATATTCACTCCATCGCCGATGAGGTCTTGGTCGGATACGATGACATCGTCGAGATGGAGGCCGATGCGCAGCCGGAGCCGCTCTTCATCGGCGGATCGACCGTCGGCCAGATCGGCGCCTTTCTGGATTTCAACCGCGCAGACGACAGCGTTGACCGGACTGGGAAACTCGGCGAGAGCGGCATCGCCCGCCCGGTTGAATACCCGCCCGCCGAGCTTTCCCACCTCGCCCGCAATCAAGGCATGGCACTCGGTGAGACGTCCCGCCGTGGCCTCCTCAGCCCGCTCCATCAGAGCCGAGTAACCGGCAACATCCGCCACCATGATGGCAGCTAGTCGGCGTTCGGTCGGCATCACCCTTGCTCTTGTTGCGATCGGACGAAGTGAATCTAGTCGACATTCCCCAAATGAACCTCGGTTCCGAGCGTCAGAGTAGCCATCTGGGCTCCCTGAAGCAATCAGGACCGCGGTGAGGGTCGCTGCTCGCTGCCATGACCCTCGGGCATGGCCTTCCCAGGCCGCTGGTGGCTCTGTTTTCCGTCATCAAGGCGCACCTTTCCCGTCGTTTCTCTCCAACCGCACGCGAGATTACGGTGACGATTACGCTGACAGTGCACATATCTCGGGAATTCTTGGTGGAGAGTGGGGACGGGATACCGTAGGAAGATTATCATGGCGCGGACGCCTCTCGGTCGACACCGGCAGGAAATTGCATGGTGTCCCCGACATCGCCGATTTCCGTCGGGGGCACCGCGGCCGCGGCACTATCTGCCTTGACGACGGCCGTAATTCCTATTAGAACAATCCAGGAACACGATCGTCCGTAGGAATGGAGCCAGCCATGACGGCCCTCGCCCATGCGACTCGGCCCGCCTGCCTTGCGTCTCCCCACCCCGCGCCCTCGCTTCCGCCCCACCGCCGCGGCCGGCTCAACAACGATAACCGGCCGGGCGATTTCCTCGCCGCCCCACGCTGCGGCGCCAAGGCGAGGCACGGCGGCGCCTGCCGTGGGCCCGCCATGGCGAACGGCCGCTGCCGCATGCACGGCGGCACGAGCACCGGCCCGCGCACCGCCGGGGGCCTTGCCCGCAGCCGGCGCGCCCGCTGGCGGCACGGGGCCCGCTCGGCCGAGACCACCGCGCTCCGCGCCGAGGCGAGGCTCCGTTTGCGCCGCCTCGACAGGCTCATCGCCGCCGTCGCCCGCCGGACGATCCCGGCGCGCCCAGCGGCGTTTCCCGCTGCGCATGGGGTTCATCGTGCATTTTTCTATCCCTCTCGCGGGACGCATCGCCCAGCGAGGCCATCGGTTGACGCTCGGCCGCCGCGGCCGGCGATTTTCGACCGGCAGCGCGGCACATGAGGAGCTCCGAT
The DNA here is from genome assembly GCA_964411425.1 of uncultured Rhodospirillaceae bacterium. GTDB lineage: Bacteria > Pseudomonadota > Alphaproteobacteria > Dongiales > Dongiaceae > CAYPKW01. The sequence continues at coordinate 12,469 of CAYPKW010000020.1, read as the reverse complement.
ACAGGCTCCCTGATCCGCCTTGTGCCGTCGGATCGATTGAAGGAATGGTTGCATGGCCGATGAGGATCGGCGTGAGGTGCCCTCGACCCCGGCTCCACCCGAGAGGCAAGGTCGGTCATATGAAAATCGTGAAACTCGAAGCCATTCCCGTTCGCGTGCCCTACGCCCGCGTCGAGGCAAGCTCGCTAATCGCGCGCGGCGGCATCTCTGAAGTGATCGTGAAGTTGACGGCCGACAACGGCCTCGTCGGCTGGGGCGAATGCACCCGCGCCGCCGACGCCGCCGGCATCGAAAGCGCCGTCAAGGCGATGGCGCCGCTGGTCGTCGGGCGCGATCCCTGGGACAAGGAGGCGATCCACCGCGACCTCGCGATCCCGGCGCTCTGGGCATTCCAGCCGATGACCGGCAACTTCGCCTACGCCGGCATCGACATGGCGCTATGGGATCTGTGCGGCAAGGCCTGTGGGCAGCCGCTCTATCGGCTGTTCGGCGGCGCGCTCCGGGAAGAGGTGGACTATTTCTATTACACGGAGTGGGGCACGCCGCAGGAGGTCAACCGCCAAGGGAAGGACGGCCGCAAGCGCGGCTACCGCGTCTACTACATGAAGGCCGGCGTCGACGAGGCGAAAGAGGAGGCGATGCTGGAAGCCTTGCGCGACGGCATCGGGCCGCAAGGCAAGATACGCATCGACGTGAACCAGGCCTGGACCATGCCCGAGGCGGTGCGGTTGCTGCGGCGCTGGCACCGGAAATTCGAGCTCGATTTCGTCGAGGCGCCGGTCCGCGTCGATCCGATCGAGAATCATCTCGATCTCATGCGCCGGGTCGACGTGCCGATCTGCGTCAACGAGGGGCTGTGGCGCGAGGCCGACGCCTGGCGGCTCATCAAGAGCCGCGCCGGGCACTATCTGTGCTTCAGCCAGTATTGGGTGGGTTCGCTCATTCGCTTTCACACGCTCGTTCACGCCGCCCATCTCGAAGGCTGGCTGGTGTGCAAGCACAGCCACGGCGAATTGGGTCTCGCCGCCGCGGCCGGCCAGCACATGATGCTGGCCGCGCCCAATGCCTCGCTCGGCCACCAGCAGACGGCGCAGTTCATGGCGGACGACATCCTCACGGAGCGCATCCCGATATCCGACGGGCCGCGCTGGGGCCGCATCGACAAGCCCGGCCTCGGCGTCGAAATCGACGAGGCGAAGCTGATGCGCTACCACGAGGCCTACGTGAAGCACGGGGATTTCGTGACCTACGTCGGCAAGACGGCCGCGCCGGCGGCGAAATCGGGACGACCGAGCGCCCGGCGGCGCTGATTGGCGCCGTCAGTTTTCCTCGCGCATCAGGACGAGGCCGGCGAGCCTCGAGCGCGTCTCGTCGTCGGGAATGCCGTCGATGCGAAGGGGCCGGAAGTGGCGCTGGAAGGCCGCCAGCGCCAAGCGTTGGTCGCCCACGTCGTAGCCGATGCGCGCGAGCGTCGCGCCGACGGCATCGGGCTCGACCGCCGGCGCCGGCTGCGGCGGCCAGCATCCGATGCCGACTCGCGCCAGCCGTTCCCAGTCGAACAGTTCGCCCGGATCCTGCTTGCGCGCCGGCGCCACGTCGGAATGGCCGAGGACGCGATGGCGCGGGATCGGGTGACGCGAAAGGATGTCGCGCGCGATCTCTTCCAGCGCCCGCATCTGCGCCTCGGGGAACGGCCGGTAGCCGAACTCGTGGCCCGGGTTGTGCAATTCAACGCCGATGGAGACGGCGTTGATGTCGCGCTCGCCCGCCCAGTACGAGGTGCCCGCGTGCCAGGCACGCTTCTCTTCGGGCACCAGGCGCCAGACGCGACCGCCGTCCTCGATCAAGTAATGCGTGCTCACCTTGGTCGCCGGATCGGTGAGGCGGTCGAGCGCCGCCTGGGCGTCCGGCATCCCGGTGTAATGCAGCACCAGCATGTCGATCGCTCGCCCGGCGGGCCGCTCGTCGAAATTGGGCGATGGGCGAAGATGCATTACTAGCGAATCCCCCGCTCCTTGGCGATGCGGTCATAGGCGGCGTTGATGGTTGCCATCTTCTCGTTGGCGATGTCGACGAACTCCTGCGGCAGGCCCTTCGCCATGAGGCGATCCGGGTGGGTTTCGCGGATGAGCTTACGGTACGCCGCCTTGACGGCGGCGTCGTCCGTGTCGCGGGCGACGCCGAGGATGCGGTAGGGATCGCCCTCGTCGGGCCCGAGATGGGCGGCGCGGATGCGTTCGAAGTCGGGTTCGGCGAAGCCGAATATTTCCGCCACCCGCCGCAGATAGTCGAGTTCCGCGCCCGCTACCGTCCCGTCCGCCTTGGCGATGTGGAACAGGCCGTCGATCAGTTCCTCCAGCACCTTGGAGCGGCGGTGGAACATGCCGGCGATCTGGCGGGCATAGGGCTCGAAGCCGCGCGAGTCTCGGCGCGCCTGGTCGAACACGCGCCCCACGTTGCCGAGCTCGTCGGCCGGCACGCGGAACGCCTGCTTGAAGGCGCTCACCTCCGATCGGCTCACACTGCCGTCGGCCTTCGCCATCTTGGCGCCCAACGCGATGACCGCGATGGTGAACGCGATCCGCTTGGTCGCTTGCCGATCGGCCGCGTCCGGCTCGGGCGTTGCGCTGGCGGCGCCGGCCATGCGGTCGACCGCGTGCCCCGCCGCGGCGCCGATCAGCGCGCCGATCGGCCCGCCCAGCGCGAAGCCCGCCGTGCCGCCCAGAATCTTGCCCCAGATGCTCATTCGGGGCGGCACCTTATTACGCTGCAGGGAACGACGCCAAGCGGGACTGCAATATCGCCTTCGTCCGTGCTATGTTGGCGAAGAGACAGGGAGCGCGTGGCGGGCATGAACGAGATCGAGGAATTCCGTCGGCGGCTCGCGGCGGCGCAGCAGCGCCAGGCGCGAGAGGAAGAGGCGCGGCGCAGCTTCGGCGACCGGCTCATGGGTTCCATCGGCGCGCTCGAAACGGCGCTCGGCCGCAAGCAGGAAGACGTGGATCGGCTCGACCGCGAGAACCGCGAGCTGCGCTCGATGCTGTACGACGCGTTGCTGTTGGGGATGGGCGCGGGCCCGGATCGTCTCGGCGCCACCGTGCGCGAGCTCGAGGCCAGGGTCAACGCCATCGCCGCCGCCCCCTCGCGGCCGGAGCCGTTCGTAGCACCCGACGACGCGCCGCCGCCCGCGGCCGACGATGCGCCGTCCTCCGAGGACATGTTCCGCGCCGCCATGCTCGGCGAGGACGCGGTGGCCGCCATGCTCGAGCGCATGCAGGCGAAGGCGCGCCGGCGCCACGGCGAACAGCGGTAGTGACGCCGGCCCCGCTCGGCGTTGGCCGCTGGCAGTTCTGGATCGACCGCGGCGGCACCTTCACCGACCTGGTCGCGAAGGCGCCGGACGGTTCGCTGCGCACCCACAAGCTGTTGTCGGACAACCCGGAGCGCTACAGCGACGCCGCGCTGCAGGGCATCCGGGACCTGCTCGGCCTTGCCGGGGACGCGCCCATACCGGCGGCGGAGATCGCCGCGGTCAAGATGGGCACCACGGTCGCCACCAACGCGCTGCTCGAGCGCGCCGGCGAGCGCACGGCTCTGGTCATCACCAAGGGATTCGGCGACGCCTTGCGCATCGGCTACCAGAACCGGCCCAAGATCTTCGCTCGCCGCATCGTGCTGCCGGAGCTTCTGTACGAGCGCGTCGTCGAGGTGGACGAGCGGGTAACGGCCGAGGGTGAGGTGCTGCGGCCGCTCGACCTCGCGGGCGCGAGGGCGGCGCTGCTGTCGGCGTTGGCCTGCGGCATCCGCTCGGTCGCCATCGTCCTGCTGCACGGCTACCGGCATACCGCGCACGAGCAGGCGCTGGGCGAGCTTGCCCGCGAGCTGGGCTTCACCCAGGTGTCCGTGAGCCACCGGGTGAGCCCGCTCATGAAGCTCGTCGGGCGGGGCGACACCACGGTGGTGGACGCGTACCTGTCGCCGCTGCTGCGCCGCTACGTGGACCGGGTGGCGGGCGAACTGGGGCCGACCCGCCTCATGTTCATGCAGTCGAACGGCGGGCTCGCCGACGCCCGCCGCTTCCAGGGCAAGGACGCCATCCTGTCAGGGCCGGCGGGCGGCGTCGTCGGCGCGGTGGAAACCGCGCTTGCCGCCGGGTTCCACAAGGTCATCGGCTTCGACATGGGCGGCACCTCGACCGACGTTTCGCATTACGACGGCGAGTACGAGCGCGCCTTCGAAACGCTGGTCGCCGGCGTGCGCATTCGGGCGCCGATGATGCAGATTCACACCGTGGCGGCGGGCGGCGGCTCGATCCTGGCGTTCGACGGCCAGCGATTCCGAGTAGGGCCCCAGTCGGCCGGTGCCAATCCCGGCCCCGCCTGCTATCGGCGCGGCGGCCCGCTCACGGTCACCGACTGCAACGTCATGCTGGGCCGCATCCAGCCGGCTTTCTTCCCGCGCGTGTTCGGGCCGGGCGGCGACGAACCGCTCGACCGCGAGGCCACGCTCGGCGGGTTCGAGGCGCTGGCGCAGGAGATCGCGGCCGCGACCGGCGAGCCGCGCACGCCCGAGGAGGCGGCCGAGGGTTTCCTGGAAATCGCGGTGGCCAACATGGCGAACGCGATCAAGGAGATTTCGACCCAGCGCGGCTACGACGTGAGCGAATACACGCTGGTCTGCTTCGGTGGCGCTGGCGGCCAGCACGCCTGCCGGGTGGCCGACGCGCTCGGCATGACGCGGGTGTTCCTGCATCCCCTCGCGGGCGTGCTGTCGGCCTACGGCATGGGGCTGGCCGACATGCGGGTGATGCGCGAGCGCGCCGTCGAGGCGCGGTTGACGGCGGCGCTGGTGGACCGGCTGCGGCGCGATCTCGACGCGCTCGGCCGCGACGCCCGCGCCGAGCTCGGCCGCCAGGGCGTGCGGGACGAGGCGATAGCGACCATCGAGCGCGTCCACTTGCGTTACGAGGGCACCGACGCCGCGCTCGTCGTGCCGCTCGCCGACCTGCCGGGTCTGGTCGCGGGCTTCGAGGCGGCCCATCGTCGGCGCTACGGCTTCATCGTCGAGGGCAAGAGCCACGTCGTCGAAGCGGTCTCGGTCGAGGCGGTCGGGCGCACCGAGCGCGTCGCCGACCCGCTGCTGGCGCGGCACCCGGCGGGCCAGCCGCCGGCGTCGGTGCGCATGATCTCGGCCGCCGGGGCGGTCGAGACGCCGCTCTACGAGCGCGGCGCGCTCGCCCCCGGCCAGCGCATCGACGGTCCCGCGATCGTGGTCGAGCCGACCGGGACCAACATCATCGAGCCCGGCTGGCGCGCCGAGTTGACCGCGCGCGGCCACCTCGTGCTGACCCGCGCAGGCCCGGCCCGCCGCCGTCCCGCGATGGGCACGGCGGTCGACCCGGTGCTGCTGGAGATCTTCAGCAACCTGTTCATGTCGATCGCCGAGCAGATGGGATCGACCCTCGAGAACACCAGCTATTCGGTCAACATCAAGGAGCGGCTCGACTTCTCTTGCGCCGTGTTCGACCGCGCAGGCTCGCTCATCGCCAACGCGCCGCACATGCCGGTGCATCTCGGCTCCATGGGCGAAAGCGTGGAGACGGTGATCCGCTCCCGCGCCGCCGCCATCGCCGCCGGCGACGTGTTCGTGCTGAACGCGCCCTACAACGGCGGCACGCACCTGCCGGACGTCACGGCGATCACGCCGGTGTTCGACACCGCTGGATCGCGCATCCTGTTCTGGGTGGCGAGCCGCGGCCACCACGCCGATATCGGCGGCATTACCCCAGGGTCGATGCCGCCGGCGAGCCGGCGGGTAGAAGAGGAGGGCGTGCTGATCGACGATTTCCTGCTGGTCGAGCGCGGCCGATTCCGCGAGGCGGAGCTGCGGGCGCTCTTGGCCTCCGGCCCCTATCCGGCGCGCAATCCCGACCAGAACGTGGCCGACTTGAGGGCCCAGATCGCGGCCAACGAGAAGGGCGCGCAGGAGCTGCGCAAGATGGTGGAGCACTTCGGCCTAGAGGCGGTGTGGGCCTACATGGGCCACGTGCAAGACAACGCCGAGGAGCAGGTCCGCCGCGCCATCGTAGCCCTCGGCGGCGGCCGCTTCGCCTACGAGATGGACGACGGCGCCGTGGTCTCGGTGGCCATCTCGATCGACCGCGCCCAACGCGGCGCGGTCGTCGACTTCGCCGGCACCAGCGCCCAGCGCCCCAACAACTTCAACGCGCCCGCCGCCGTGTGCCGGGCCGCCGTGCTCTACGTCTTCCGCACGCTCGTGGACGACGACATCCCGATGAACGCCGGCTGCCTCAGGCCCATCCGCATCGTCATCCCCGAAGGCTCCATGCTGAGCCCGCGCTACCCGGCGGCGGTGGTGGCCGGCAACGTGGAGACCTCGCAGGTCGTCACCGATGCGCTCTATGGCGCGCTCGGCCTGATGGGCGCAGCGCAGGGCACGATGAACAACTTCACCTTCGGCGACGACCGCTACCAGTACTACGAGACCGTGTGCGGTGGCGCCGGCGCCGGCCCCGACTTCGACGGCGCCGACGCCGTCCACACCCACATGACCAACTCGCGGCTCACCGACCCGGAGGTGTTGGAGTGGCGCTTTCCGGTGCTGGTCGAGCGCTTCGCCATCCGGCGCGGCTCCGGCGGGCGGGGGCTGCACCGCGGCGGGGACGGGGCGGTGCGCCGCATCCGCTTCCGCGCCGCCATGACCGCCTCGATCCTGTCCGGGCGGCGCCTGGTGCCGCCCTACGGCATGGCCGGCGGCGAGCCGGGCAAAGTAGGGCGCAACTACGTCGAGCGCGCCGACGGCAGCGTGGTGGAACTCGCCGGCACCGCCAGTATCGAAGTGCAGCCCGGCGATGTCTTCGTCATCGAGACGCCGGGCGGCGGGGGGTATGGCGCCGCTACTCGTACACGAGTTCCCTCCACCAGCGCCCCGCCGGCCATGCCGTAGGGCGGCCCCCGGCGCCGACGATGATCGTGATCGGCGCGGCCAAGGGCGCCCTCTATTCGAGGATGAACGTGATCTCCATCGTGACCCGGTATTCGGTGATCTTGCCGCGCTCGACCTTGGCCTTCTGCGACACCACCTCGAGGCCGGTGATGCCGCGCACGGTCTTGGCGGCGCGTTTCAGGCCCTCGTTCACCGCCGCGTCGAAGCCCCTCGGCGAAGAGGCGGTGATCTTGGTGACGCGTGCGACGGCCATGGCTACCCTCCCCTAGAGCATGATCCGGAAAAGTGGCCATCACTTTTCCGAAAAGATCATGCTCCAGCTGTTGAATTAGAACAAGATTCACGGATCAGATTGATTCAATCCGATCCGATCTTGCTCTAGGTTTGCGAGCCGACATCGAACCTAGCAGACATCGCCGCCGCAAGGGAGTCTCATGGGCGGGCTGATCGAGGACGCGGGCGCGGCGCTCGATCTCACGCTGCCCGAGTTCGGGTTCGCCGTGGCCGTGGCGTTCGCGGCGGGCGCCTTGCGCGGCTTCACCGGGTTCGGGTTCGCGCTCATGGCCGTGCCGGCGCTGGCGCTCGTCATGGCGCCGGCGGCGGCGGTGCCGTGCGCGCTCCTGTTGCAGACCGTCGCCGGCGCGCAGCTTCTGCCGAAGCTGTGGCGCAAGGTGGACTGGGCCTCGCTGCGGCCGCTGCTGCTGGGCGCGGCGGCGGGTTCTCCCTTCGGAGTCTTCCTGTTGTCGGCGCTGCCGGCCGACCCGATGCGCGCCGCGATCGGCGTCGTGGTCCTGCTCGCGGTCCTGGCGTTGTGGCGCGCTCCCGGCCTCAAGGCCATGCCGCCGCCGGGTGCCACGCTCGCCGTCGGCTGGCTGTCCGGCCTACTCAATGGTGCTACGGCCATGGGCGGGCCGCCGGTGATCGCGCTCTATCTTGCGTCGCCCGGCGGCGTCGCCATCGGGCGCGCCTCGCTCATCGCGTTCTTCTTCTTCGGCTCGCTCGTCAGCATCGCGTTCGCCGCCGCGGCCGGGTTGTTCTCGCTGCCTAGCCTCGTCTTCGGCGCCGTCATGTTCCTGCCCATGACCGTGGGGAACCTGTTGGGCGACCGCGCCTTCGACCTCGCCGGCGCCGCGCATTACCGGCGTGTGGCGCTCTACGTCCTGCTGGCGGTAGGCCTGCTCGCCGTCGGCCGGGCGATCGTTTAACGCACTCACCCGCGGCCGACCAGTGCCGCGGCATGGCGGGCGATGGCCAACTCCTCGTCGGAGGGGATCACCCAGAGGGCGACGCGCGAGCCGACGGCGCCGATGCGAGGCCCGTGCGCGGCGTTCCGGGCTTCGTCGAGCTCGACGCCGAGCCAGGCGAGGCCGCGGCACACCCGGGCCCGCACCTCGGCAGAATTCTCTCCTATCCCGCCCGTGAACGCAAGGGCGTCGAGGCCGCCCAGCGCCGCGGCGAGCGAGCCGGTCTCGCGCACCACGCGGTAGCAGAAGTACTCGACCGCGGCGGCCGCGCGCGGATCGTCGCTGGCGAGCAGCACCCGCATGTCGGCGCTGATGCCGGAGAGGCCCAGGAGGCCCGAGCGGTCGTAGAGTAGGCGCTCGAGCTCGGACGCAGACATGCCCCGGCGCAGGAGATGGAGGAGGGCGCCCGGATCGACGCTGCCCGAGCGCGTCGCCATGGCGAGGCCGTCGAGGGTCGAGAACCCCATGGTGGTGGCGATGGAGCGCCCGTCGAGGATGGCGCACATGGAGGCGCCGTTGCCGAGATGGGCGACGACGAGCCGGCGCGGCAGGCGGTCCGCTGCGAGGCGGGACACCACGGACTCGTAGGAGAGACCGTGGAACCCGTACCGGCGCAGTCCCTCTTTCTCCAGCTCCAGCGGCAGGCCGAGGCGGCTCGCCACCGGCGGCTGGTCGGCGTGGAACGCGGTGTCGAAGCAGGCGACCTGCGGCAGATCGGGCAGGCGCTCGAATAGCGCCTCGATGGCGGCGAGGTTGTGCGGCTGGTGGTGCGGGGCGAGCGAAATGAGCGCCGCGAGCCGCCCGGCGACGGCGTGGGTGAGCGGCGTCGGGCGCACGAACTCCGTGCCGCCGTGCACCACGCGATGGCCGGCCGCGACGAACGGGCGCGGCCCCAGCCAGTCGAGGATCGCCCGGAGCGCGCCGGCGTGGTCGCGCACGGTGGGCGCGGCGGCGTCGGTCTCGGTTCCGCCGCGCGCATCGATGGCGCTGAACCTCGCCTCGCGCGCGATGCCGGCGACCTGGCCGCGCAAGAGCGGCGCCGGTTCCGCGCCCGCCTCGTAAACCCCGAACTTGAGGCTCGACGAGCCGGCGTTGAGGACCAGGATCTGGCCGGTCACGCGACGGTGTACGCCTTGTATTTGTCGAGCAGGCGTACGGGTTTCTTCAAGGCGTCGCGGCGGAACGGGTCGCCGAGCTCCTGCGTCACCATGATCTCAAGCACCGTCGGTTTGCCGGAGGATGTCGCTGCTTTGAGCGCGTCGCCCACCTGGTCCGGATGCTCGACCCTGATGCCCTCGGCGCCCATCGCCTTGGCGACGGCGGCGAAGCTGGGGTTGGCGAGATTGGTGCCGACGTAGCGGTCGGCGTAGAAGTCGATCTGGTTCTTCTTCTCGGCGCCCCACTGGCCGTTGTTGAACACCACGGCGACGACCGGAATCTCCTCCCGCACGCAAGTCAGCGTCTCCTGCAACCTCATGCCCCAGGCGCCGTCGCCGACGTAGGCCACGGCCGGGCGGTCGGGCGCCGCCACCTTGGCGCCGATCGCGGTCGGGAAGGCGTAGCCGCAGTTGCCGAAACTCATGGCGGCGAAGAAGCTGCGCGGCCGCTCGAAGCGCAGGTACGAGTTCGCCACCGAGCAGATGTTGCCGATGTCGGTCGTCACCATGGCGTTCCTCGGCATCGCCTTCTCGAGTTCGCGCAAGGCGCGGCGCGGCGCCACCGGCGAGCCGCCGTCCTGGCCCCAGGCGTCGAGTTCCTTTTCCCAGGCCTGCTTCTGCTTCTGCACCTCGGCGAGGCGGGAGTCGCGGTTGGCGAGCGCCTCGACCTTCACGTTGCCGGTTTGCAGGCGGTTGAGGATTTCGACCGCGGCCGCCTTGGCGTCGCCCAGCACGCCGACCGAGATCGGTTTCACGAGGCCGAGGACGCGGTGGTCGGAGTCCACCTGGACGATCTTGGCGCCCTTGGGCCAGTAGTCGAGGCCGTGTTGGGGGAGCGTGCCGAACGGCCCCAGCCGGCTGCCCAGCGCCAGCACCACGTCGGCCTGGGCGATGATCTTCATCGCCGCCTTGGAGCCCTGGTAGCCGAGCGGCCCGCACATCAGGGGATGGCTCGCCGGGAACGCGTCGTTGTGCAGATAGCTGGCTGCGACGGGCGCCGAGAGATATTCCGCCAGCGCCTGCGCCTCGTTCTGACCGTTGGCCATGACGATGCCGCCGCCGGCGAGGATCACGGGGAACCTAGCGCCGGCGAGGACGCGGGCGGCCTCGTCGAGGCTCTTCGCCCCGCCGCCCGAACACTCGATGCGGTTGGGCCGCGGTATGGTCACGTCGATGTCGCCATAGAAGAGGTCGCGCGGGATGTTGAGCTGCGTCGGCCCGCGTTCGAGGAGCGCCAGGTCGAGGCAGCGCCCGGTCAGCTCGGCCAGCCGGTCGGGCCGCGCGACGTGGGCCTGGAATTTGGTGATCTTGGAGAAGATGGGAAGCTGTTCGGTTTCCTGGAAGCCGCCCATCCCCATGGTTCCGGTGCCGGTCTCCGGCGTCACGACGAGGACCGGCGAATGCGCCCAGTAGGCGGCCGCGACCGCGGTGACGAAGTTCGTGACCCCGGGGCCGTTCTGGGCGATGCACACGCCCGGCCGGTTGCCGGCGCGGCTGTAGCCGTCGGCCATGTGGCCGGCGCCCTGCTCGTGCGCCACCGAGACGAACCGGATGCCGGCGGCGGGGAACAGGTCGAGGGCGTCCATGTAGGCCGAGCCGACGATGCCGAACACGTGGCTGACGCCGTGCGCGGCGAGGGTCTCGACGAAGGCTTCGGAGGGCGTCATGCGGGTCATGGGGAAACCTCGGTTCAGGGGGCGGATGGCGGGTTTAGTGTAAGGGCGCGCCCGCCGCTAGTGCCAGGGCGGCGATTCCGCTTGCGCCAAGTTGGGCGAGGCGATGCAGTTCATTCTTACCGCGCTATTCCGGGATACGGTATAGTCCTCCGGCATGATCCGGGGCTTTCGATCGAGGGACGCGGAACGATTGTTCCTCGACCTGCCGGTACCGCGTTTCAGTCAAATCGAACGCGTCGCTCGACGAAAGCTGCTGTTGTTGCACCGTGCCCGGACGCTCTTCGACCTCCGGGCGCCGCCGGGCAACAGGTTGGAAGCGTTGCGCGGCGACCGGGTGGGGCAACACAGCATCCGGATCAATGAGCAATGGCGAATTTGCTTCCGATGGTTTGAGGGAGACGCCTACGATGTCGAGATCGTCGACTACCATTAGGCCGGAACCGGAGAGGCGGACGAGAAACGCCGCGGCGGCGCGGCTCGCGCCGATCCCGCCGGGCGAGATCCTGTGCGAGGAGTTCATGCGACCCCTCGGCGTCAGCCAGAACCGGCTGGCGCGGGATCTCGATGTTCCGGTCGCCCGCATCAACGATATCGTCCACGGGCGGCGCGCCATCACCGCCGACACGGCGCTGCGGCTCGCCAAGTATTTCGGCACCTCGCCGGAGCTTTGGCTGGGGCTGCAGATGGACTATGACCTGAGGCGCGCCAAGCGCGAGGCTGGGGCGAGGGTGGACGCGCGGGTGCGGCCGCTCGAAGCGGCGCGGTAATTCCGCTCTCACCCGGTACTCCGCCGCCGGTGCAACATCGGTGGCGAAAAGAGGGCCGTGGTTTCCTCCGGGCCAAGTCCGGCGAGGTTCCAGCGAGTGGTTGCGAAATTCCGCGAGGCACCCCATGCCAAGCGGGGAGCGGCGGCGATGAGCGCCGCCAAGCGGCGGGCGGTGCGGGCGGCCTCGCGGTCGAGGGCGAGGGATTCGGCCGAGCGGAACCCGTGCACCAGGGATGCCGAGGCCGCGCGGGCCTTGCCTTCGGGCGTCCTCGCCCCGGTGCTCAGGCCGCCATGCATCCGGCAGCGGCCGTTCCGCATGGCGGGCTGGCGGCAGGCCGTGCCGTGGCGCGCGCGGGCGCCGCAGCGCGGGGCATTCGTGTAGTCGCCCGAGGGGTTGCCGTTCCGGAGCCGGCCGCGATTGGCGGCGGCGGGGGCGGCGGCGGTGGCGGCGGAGACGGGGGCGGCGGCAGTGGCCGGCGCGGCACCGCCTTCCGGCTCGTTGCCCCAGCGCAGCACGACCACCTGTTTCTTGGCGCCGCCCTCGCCGGCCGCGCGCAGCTTGGCGAGCGCCAGCAGGCCCAAGCGGAACCGCTCCATGAGGCGCGCGGCGGCGCCGGCGAGGCGGGCCGCTTCGAGGCCGGCGCGGGCGGCCTCGTCGTC
>CAYPKW010000019.1:41022-42893 GCA_964411425.1 uncultured Rhodospirillaceae bacterium | reverse complement strand
GAAGCCGGCGTCTCGAAGCACGAGGCAAGAGGTCGCCGTCATCGGCCCTTGGTATAAGTTGCGGGGTTGAAGAGCGCGCCCTCCGGCGCCGTGGCGCCCCGGATGGCGACCCGCTCGTCCTCGACCGTGACGCGCCCCTCGGCGATCCAGCGCACCGCCAGTGGATAGATCCGGTGTTCGGCTTCGAGCACGCGCGCCGCCAACGTCTCGGGCGTGTCGCCCGGCAGCACCGGCACCGCCGCCTGCACTACGATCGGGCCGTCGTCCACTGCCGCGCGCACGAAGTGCACCGTGCAGCCGGAGAATCGCACACCGGCGGCGAGCGCGCGCGCATGGGTGTCGAGGCCCGGAAACGCCGGCAACAGCGACGGGTGGATGTTGATCATGCGGTCGCGCCAGCGCCGGACGAAGCCCGCGCCCAAGACACGCATGAAGCCGGCGAGGCAGACCAGCTCCGCGTTGGCGGCGCGGCATGCCGCGTCGAGTGCCGCCTCGAAGGCGGCGCGGCTCGGGTAGAGGCGGCGTTCGAGGACACCCACGGCCACGCCCGCCGCCTCGGCGCGCCGCAAGCCCGGGGCGCCCGCGACATCGGAGAGGACGAGCACGATCTCGGCCGGAAACTCCGGCCCGCAGGCATCGATCAGCGCCCGCAGGTTGCTGCCGCGCCCGGAGATGAGGACCGCGATCTTCAGCCGGGCCGAGGTGCGGCGCCTGGCGGTGTTTATGGCGTCCTCCGGGAGGATGGAGTATAAGGCTCGCCGCGGCAGGGACCGCGCGGCAACATACTTCACCCAGGACGGTTTGAGAATGGCCCAACCGAGTTGCGCGAGCATCGGCAGGGCGCTCGGCGTCCTGTTGCTGGTGGCGGCGCCCGCCGCCTCGGCGCAGGAGGAAATGCTGGAAGTTAGCGGCGTGGCGGTGGACGTGACCGCCGAGAACGCCGCGCTGGCGCAGGAGCGCGCGTTGCTCGAAGGCCAGCGCCGCGCGCTCGACATGCTGCTCCGCCGCCTGGCGCCGCCGGAGGACGTGGCGCGTTTGCCCCCGCTCGCCGACGCGGAAATCGGCGACATGGTGCAGGACTTCTCGGTCGAATCCGAGAAGGCGTCGGCAGTGCGCTACGCCGGCATGCTGTCGTTCCGCTTCCGCGCCGCACCGGTGCGCGCGCTCCTCGAGGGCGCCGGCATGCGCTTCGCCGCCAGCGCCAAGCCGGTCTTGGTGCTGCCGGTGCTGGCGGTGGGCAGCAGCAGCCTGCTGTGGGACGAGGCCAACGCCTGGCGTGCGGCCTGGGTGGCCCGCAGGCCGGGCAGCGAGCTGGTGCCGCTCGTCGTGCCGCTCGGCGATCTCGACGACATCGGCGCTGTGGACGCCCAACAGGCGCTGGCCGGCGACGCGGCGCGCCTGCAATCGCTGGCGGCGCGGTACGGCGCCGGCGACGCGCTGGTGACGGTGGCCGAGGTCGGCGCCGAGGCGGGCAGCGGCGAGACCGTCCTTACCGTGACGACGCACCGTTACGGTCTCGAGGGCCTCAAGGACACCGCGCGCGACCGCTTGGCACTCGGCGACGAGACGCTCGACGCGCTCTACGCGCGCGCGGCGGAACAAGTGGCGGCGGGCGTGCAGGAGGCATGGAAGCGGCAGAACCTGGTGGTCGCCGGCCCGCAGCGCGCGCTCGTCGTGCTGGTGCCGATCGGCGGGCACGCCGAGTGGATCGAGCTGCGCCGCCGACTGACGGGCATGGCGAGCCTGCATCGGAGCGAGCTGTTGGCCCTGTCGCGCCGCGAGGCGCTGGTGAACCTCGTCTACGTCGGCGACGAGGCGCAATTGGCTCGCGCGTTGGCCGAGCGCGACCTCGAGCTGGTCGAGGGCGGCGG
>CAYPKW010000019.1:0-40922 GCA_964411425.1 uncultured Rhodospirillaceae bacterium | reverse complement strand
CGCAATTGGCTCGCGCGTTGGCCGAGCGCGACCTCGAGCTGGTCGAGGGCGGCGGGGTGTGGATGCTTGGCCTCGCCGGCCGACGGCCCGCGGCCGGCGCAGCGACGCCTTGAGCGTGCTGCCGCCCGTCCTACGCGCCGCGCTGCCCACCCTCATCACCATGGGACGCCTGCTGGCGGTGCCCGTGGCCGTCTGGCTCATCCTGAGCGGGCGCATGACGGCCGCCTTCTGGCTGTTCGTGGCCGCCGCCGTCTCCGACGCGCTCGACGGCTTCTTCGCCCGCCGCTTCCAGGTCCGCTCGCTCTTGGGCAGCTACCTCGACCCGCTCGCCGACAAGGTCTTGCTGGTGAGCGTCTACTTGACGCTCGGCCAGCTCGGCCACGTGGCGATCTGGCTGGTGATCATGGTGGTGTTCCGCGACCTGCTGATCCTCGGCGGGGCGCTGCTCTATCTCGTCCTGGGACAGAGCCTGCAAATGCAGCCGCTCCTGATCAGCAAGCTCAACACCATGGCGCAGCTCCTGCTGCCGACGGTGGTGCTGGCGAGACTGGGTCTCGGCTTCGACGACGCCGGCGTCGGCGCCGCGCTCGTCTATGTCGTGGCGGCGACCACGCTCGCGTCCGGCGGCGCCTATCTTGCCATCTGGGGCTGGCGCATCCTGCGCCTGGGAGCCTTCAAGTGACCGCGGCGCGCCAGGCCCGGTTCTGGCTGGTCGGCCTCGGTTTGCTGCTGATCGCCGTCTATCTGTTGCGCGGCATCTTGTTGCCGTTCGTGGCCGGCATGGCGCTCGCCTATCTGCTCGATCCATTGTGCGACCGGTTGCAGCGTTGGGGCTGTTCGCGCGTGGCAGCCACAGTCGCGGTGACCGCGTGCTTCGTGCTGGCGGCGGCGGCGGCGGTCGTCCTTGTCGTGCCGCTCGTGCACGGGCAGATCGTGGACCTCGCCGAACGGCTGCCCGGCTATCTCGACAGCCTGCAGCGGCGCCTGGAGCCGCTGCTCGGCGGATTGCAGCAGCAGTTCGCGGCCGACGGCCTGACGCAGGTGCGCACCGCGATGGGCGGCCAGGCGGGCGAGCTGTTGCGCTGGCTGGGCGGGGCGCTGGGAAGCCTGCTGAGCGGCGGGCTCGTCGTCTTGAACCTGCTGTCGCTGCTGCTGATCACGCCGGTCGTGGCGTTCTATTTGCTGCGCGACTGGGATCGACTCGTCGCCCGCATCGACCACTGGCTGCCGCGCCGCCAGGCGCCGGTCATCCGCGAGCAGTTGCGGCTCATCGATCGTACGCTGGCCGGCTACGCCCGCGGCCAGGCGACGGTGTGCCTCGTCCTCGGCCTGTTCTACGGGTTGGGCCTCAGCCTGATCGGGCTCGATGCCGGCCTGGTGGTCGGCGTCGCCGTAGGCGTGCTGTCCTTCGTGCCTTTCGTGGGCGCGCTGCTGGGTTTCGGCGTCGGGCTGGCGCTGGCCTTCGCCCAGTTCGCCCTATGGACGCCCATCCTGCTGGTGGGCGCGCTGTTCGTCGCCGGCCAGATCCTGGAAGGCTACGTGCTTACCCCGAAGCTGATCGGCGACCGGGTCGGCCTGCACCCGGTATGGGTCATCTTCGCGCTGCTTGCCGGCGGCGCGCTGTTCGGGTTCGTCGGCGTGCTGTTGGGTCTGCCCGCCGCCGCCGCGGTCGGCGTGCTGGCGCGCTTCGCCCTCGCGCGCTATCTCGCCAGCCGCTATTACCAGGCGACGGACGAGTTGCCGCCGGCCGGGAGCGCGCCTTGAGCACGCCCGGCTCGCGCGGCTCGATCCAGCTTCCCCTGGAGTTGCCCCATCGGCCCGCCTTCGGGCGCGAGGATTTCCTGGTCGCGGCGCCGAACCGCGCCGCAGTCGCGTGGATCGACCGCTGGCCCGACTGGCCTTCGCCGGCGCTGGCGATCTTCGGCCCGGCCGGCTGCGGCAAGACGCATCTGGCCCATGTGTGGGGCGGGCGCGCCGGCGCCGCGGTCCTCGATCCCGCGCTTGCCGCCGAGCCGCCCCGCCTGCTGGGGCACGCCAGGGCCGCCGTGCTGGATCTCGGCGCCGCCGATCTGGCGGAGGAAGCGGTGCTGCCCCTGCTGCATGTCTACAATCTGCTGGCAGAGGCCGGCGGTCACCTGCTGCTCCTCGCGCGCACCCCGCCAGCAGAGTGGCCGATCGGCCTTGCCGACCTCAGGTCGCGCCTGGCGGCGGCGCCCGCCGTGGCGGTGGCGGCGCCCGATGACGAACTGCTGGCCGCCGTGCTGGTGAAGCTGTTCGCCGACCGCCAGTTGAGGGTCGGCGTCGAGGTGGTGGAATATCTGGTCGCTCGCATGGAGCGCTCCTTCGCCGCCGCCCGGGCGCTCGTGGAGGCGCTCGACCGCGCCGCGCTGGCGCGCCGGCATCGAGTGACGGTGCCGCTGGCGCGCGAGGTGCTGGGCCGGGATTCCGGCGACTAGTGGATCCGATCCGACAGATGAGTCCCCACCCAATAGAAGTGTCATCGCCGGGCGTGACCCGGCGATCCATGGTGCAACGGCACGATGGATGCCCGCGTCAAGCGCGGGCATGACAATGATGGGTAGCGAGTGCCGGACTCGATCCACTAGGACTGAGGGAGCCGTCGCCATGTGCTATGATCGGCGGCCGCTGGGGGAGAAGCCATGTCGCCGAGCCTGAAGCTCCTGCGCCCGCACCAGTGGGTGAAGAACGCCTTCGTCGCGGCGCCGCTGTTCTTCACGCCCGACCGGCTGTCGCCGGGCGCCGTGCTGGTGGTGCTGGCGGGCGTCGTGAGTTTCTGCGCGGTGTCGAGCGGGGTCTATATTCTCAACGATTATCTCGACCGCGAGGCCGACCGCCAGCATCCCGCCAAGCGCAAGCGCCCGCTTGCCGCCGGCACCATCAAACCCGAGGCCGCGCTCGGCATGATGGCGGGTCTGGTGGCCGGCGGCTTCGCCGGCGCCTTGTACCTGGCGCCGGGGTTCGCCCTCATCCTGGCCGCCTATTTCGCGCTCAACACCGCCTACTCGCTGTATCTCAAGCGGCTGTCGATCATCGACGTGATGGCGGTGGCGCTCGGTTTCGTGCTGCGCGTCTATGCCGGGGCCGCGCTGATCGACATCGAGCCCACCGTGTGGATCATCGCCTGCACCATGCTGCTGGCCCTCTTCATCGCGCTCGCCAAGCGGCGCGACGACGTCGTCAAGGGTCTCGGCGACGAGCACCGCGCCAGCCTCAAGGGATATAGCCTTCGCTTTCTCGATACCGCGCTCGCCATCGTCCTGGGCGCGCTCCTGGTCTCCTATCTGCTCTACACCACCGATCCGCAGAACATGGCGAACCTGGGCAGCGACAAGCTCTACGCGACGGCGCCTTTCGTCGTCGCCGGCATCCTGCGCTACCTGCAGATCACGCTGGTCGAGGAACGCTCCGGCTCGCCGACCCGGGTGGTGCTGAGGGACCGGTTTCTGCTGGCGAGCGTGCTCGGCTGGGTGGCGGCGTTCGGCGTGCTGATCTATGGCTGAGGCCGCATGAAGCCGTTCGCCTCAGGCCGGCTGCACCGTCTCGAATTCATCGTCGTGTTGACGGCGGTGCTGTTCGTCGCCGGCCTGGCGGCGCTGTCGGCGGGCCTGGGCGGCGGCGAACTGTGGCGCGATCTCGACCGCCTGTCGGGCGAGGTCGTGCTGGGCATGCTGGGGCTGTCGCTCGTCAACTACGTCCTGCGCGCCTGGCGCTGGCTCATCTATTCGCGTCGGCTGGGCGTCGACGTGCCGCTCGGGCGCAATGCACTTTACTTCGTCGCCGGGTTCGCGCTCGGCACCACGCCGGGCAAGATCGGCGAGGCGTTTCGAGTATGGTTGATCGAGCGCTGCCACGGCTATCGCTACGAACGCGTGACGCCGCTGTTCATCGCCGATCGGCTCAGCGACATGAACGGCGTGCTGGCGCTCTGCCTCGTGGGCGCGCTGGGGTTCCCGGGACATTTCTGGCCGGCCGCGGCGGTGGCGCTGGCGGTGGGGCTGGTGACACTCGCCTTCGTCCGGCCGCGGGTGCTGCGGGGCGCGGTGAACCTCGGCTACGGTGCCTTGAGGCCGCATGGCCGGCGGCTGTTCGCCAAGGCGCGCACGGCGCTCAGGCACACCCAGCGGCTGTTCGAGCCGCGGCTCTATCTCGCCACGCTGCTGCTCTCGGCGGCGGGCTGGTTCGCGGAGAGCTTCGCCTTCCACTGGCTGCTCCTTGACCTGGGTCAGGCCGTGTCGTTGCCGCAGTCGGTGTTCGTGTTCACCTTCGCCATCGTGATCGGCGCGCTGTCCATGCTGCCGGGCGGACTGGGCAGCGCCGAGGCCACCATGATGGGACTGCTCGTCCTGCTGGGAGTCGAGTTCGGCACTGCGCTGGTGGCGACGGCGGTGATCCGGGTGACGACGCTGTGGTTCGGAGTGGCGCTCGGCTTCGCCGCCATGCCGTTCGCGCTGCGACTGGCGCGCCGGGGGCGCAATGGCGCCGTCGCGGTGTCGCCGTGACCTGGAAGCGCATGACGCTCACCGGCTGGGGCCGATCGTCGATGGCCGAGGTCATGGCCGCGCGCCCCGAGCGGGTCGCCGACGTGCAGCGCGCGCTGGCCGAGGTCGGCAAGGAAGGCCTAGTGGTGCATGGCGGCGGGCGCAGCTACGGTGACCTAGCGCTCAATACCGGCGGCAAGGCGCTGCTCACCGAACGGCTCAACCGGTTCCTCGGCTTCGATCCGGCGAGCGGCGAGCTGGCGGTCGAGCCGGGCGTCACCTTCAACGACGTCATGAGCCTGTTCCTGCCGCGCGGCTACATCGTTCCCGTGACCCCCGGCACGGGGTTCGCCACCTTGGGCGGCGCGGTCGCCACCGATGTTCACGGCAAGAACCACGATTGGGCGGGCAGCTTCGGCGACCATGTGCTGTGGCTCGACCTGCTGCTGCCCTCGGGCGAGGTGGTGCGCGCGTCGCCCGACGAGCACGCGGAGCTGTTCGCCGCCACCATCGGCGGCCTCGGGCTCACCGGCGTCATCATCGCGCTCTCGGTCCGCCTCATGCAGACGCCGGCGCGCGCCGTGACGGTGCGCGAGGAGCGGGCCAAGGACCTCGACGAGATGCTGGCGCTCATCGAGCGGCACCGGGCCACCGCTACCTTCTCCGTCGCCTGGCTCGACGCGCTGGCCCGGGGCGCGGCACTCGGCCGCGGCATCGTCGAGATCGCCGACCCGGCGCCGGACGCCGTCCCGCGCGACCGGCCGCCGCGCCGGCGCGCGGTTCCGAAACTTATGCCCGGTTTCGTCCTCAATCCGGCAAGCGTGTGGCTGTTCAACCGCTGGTACTACCGCCGCGTGCCCGCGGCCGGACGGACACGGGCGCTCACCTTCGAGCGGTTTCTCTATCCCCTCGACACGCTGCAGTCATGGAACCGCATCTACGGCCGGCGCGGCTTCTACCAGTTCCAATGCGTGTTGCCCGAGGCCGACGGGGCGGCGGGCCTGAAGGCGCTGCTGGAGACCGCGGCGAAGGCGCGCGCCGCGTCCTTCCTCTCGGTGCTGAAGACGCTCGGCAAGGAGGGGCGCGGCCACCTGTCGTTCGCCCAGCGCGGCTACACGCTGGCCCTCGATTTTCCGCGCCGCTCCGGCACCGATGTTCTGCTCGCCATGCTGGAGCGCGTGACGCTGGACCACGGCGGCCGGGTCTATCTCGCCAAGGACGCGCGGCTGTCGCGCCACGGCTTCGCCGCCATGTACCCCAAACTCGACCGCTTTCGCGCCGTGCTGGCCGAGGTCGACCCTGAGGCGCGGCTCAATTCCGACCTCGCTCGCCGGCTCAACGTCAGGGGCGGCGTGCAATGACCGCGCCCGGGCTCAGCGGCTGGGCGGGGCAAACCTGGCTCGTCCTCGGCGGCTCGTCGGCCGTGGCGCGCGCCTTCGCGCGGCTGGCGGCGGAGGGCGGCGCCGACCTGTTGCTGGCGGGCCGCGACCGCGCCGATCTGGAGCGCACCGCCGCCGATATCCGCGTGCGCACCGGACGGCGCGCCGAAGCCCTCTACTTCGACGCCGACCCCTACACCGACCACGACGCCTTCGCCGGCATGTGCCGCGCCAAGCTGGGCGAGGACGGCACCCTCAACGTGTTGCTCGCGTTCGGCGCCATGCCGGCGCAAGAGGACATCGACCGCGACTTCGCCTACGGCCAGCAGGCGATCCTCGCCAACTACACCGGGGCGGTGTCGATCCTGCAGCAACTGGCGCCGATCCTCGCGGCCCAGGGTCGCGGCCGAGTGGTCGCGCTGAGCTCGGTCGCCGGCGACCGCGGCCGGCTGAAGAACTACGTCTATGGCTCGGCCAAGGCCGGATTGAACGCCTATCTGCAGGGGCTGCGCGCGCGCCTCTTTCGCGCCGGCGTCAGGGTGACCACGATCAAGGCGGGATTCCTCGACACCGCCATGACCTACGGCAAGCCCGGACTGTTCCTGGTCGCCTCGCCCGAGGCCTGCGCGCGCGCCTGTCTCGAGCACGCGGCCAAGGGCAGCGAGGTGGCCTATTTCCCGCGCTTCTGGTGGGCGATCATGGCGATCATCAAGGCGATCCCGGAGCGCGTCTTCAAGCGGCTCAGCATTTGATCCTGGTCGCGGTTGTCACGAAAACTTCATGCTCGCGCGCTCGTTGCTTCGGCTAATTTGCGCGCCGGTCGCATGGCGGACGAAATCGAGTTGAAGCTTGCGCTGCGGGCCGACCAAGTCGACCGCCTGCGCGACCACCCGATGATCCGCTCGCTCGCGGTCGGCCGGGCGACACGCCGACGCCTCCACAGCACCTACTTCGACACCCCGGAGCTGGACTTGGCGAAGCAGGGCTGGGCGCTGCGCGTGCGCGACATCGCGGGGCGGCATGTGCAAACCCTGAAGATTCCGATCGCCGGCGGCGGCAGCCTGCACACGCATCGCGAGATCGAGTGCGCGGTCGAGGGCCGGCGGCCGGACCCGACGCGCATCGCCGACGGCGAGGCGCGAAGGTTCTTCGCTCGCGGCGGCATCGCGGACAGGCTGGCGCCCGTGTTCAAGACCGACGTGGAGCGACAGACGCTTCGGCTCGGCTTCCGCGGCAGCGACATCGAGTTGGCGCTCGACACCGGCGTCATCGCGAGCCGGCGCAGGCGGCGGCGGGTGTGCGAGGCCGAGCTCGAGCTCAAGGCGGGCCCGCGCCGCCGGCTCTATGAGCTGGCGCTGGAGCTGCACCGAAGCGAGCCGGTCGCGCTCGAAGCCCGCACCAAGGCCGAGCGCGGCTATGCGCTGGCGCTCGGCAAGGATGCGGCGCCGCGGCGCGCGCTCCCGGTCCGCCTCGCGCCCGACGCCGATGCCAAACGGGCCTTCGTCGAGAATGCGCGCGATTGCCTCGACCAGCTGCGGGCCAACGCGGCGTGCGTGCGTCTCGACGGCGATCCGGAAGGGGCGCATCAGATGCGCGTGGCGGTGCGCCGGCTGCGCGCTCTGGTCGGCTGCTATCGCGATTTCATCGACGCCGAAGTGCATCGCTACTTGTCGAGCGAGCTGCGCTGGTTGCAGCGGCGACTGGGCCCGGCGCGCGAGTGGGATGTGTTCATCGGCGACACGCTCGCGCCGCTCGCGAAGAAGCATCCCGAGGATGCCGCCGTCGCGGCGATGGGCGCGGCGGCTGCAGCGCTGCGCAAGACCGCCTATCGGCGCGCCGAGGAGGTGCGCCGCGCGCCACGCTTCACCGAGCTGGTGCTTCGCCTCGAGCTTTGGCTCGACGGTGGTGACTGGGCTGCCGGCGCGGCAATGGCCGAGCCGGCCCGGGCCTTCGCGGCCGCCATCCTCAAGCGGCGCCACAAGCGCCTCGGCAGGTTCGGCGGCAAGCGCGGGCGGCTCGGCGTCGCCCGGCTGCACCGCCTGCGCCTGCTCGGCAAGAAATCGCGCTACGCCGTGGAGTTCTTCCGCGACCTCTTTCCGCGCCAGGCGGCGCGCCGCTATCGGAGGGCGTTGATCGACATCCAGACCAGATTGGGCTCGATCAACGATGCCGCCGTCAACCGCCACCTTTTGGACGCGCTGGAGAAGCGGCTGGCCACGACATCGCCGGCTCTGGCCCGCCGGGCCGCCGAGATCGTGGGCGACTGGGAGGCGGCGCGAATCGAGCGCGACCGGCAGGGTTTCGAGAAGACGTGGCGGCGCTTTCTCGAAGCGGAGCCGTTCTGGTGAGCGGTCACACCAGCTCTCTCGGGCCGACGAACAGCTCGAGCCGGCCGCCGCCGCGGCCGATGTCGCGCCATGTGCTGGCGGCGAAACGCAACACGGCAAAGGCGCCGGTCGGGAATTTGGCGGCGAGACGGGCGAGATCGGCGGCGGCGCCTTCGCCCGCGAGCTCAACGGCGAGCTCTTGCAGGCCCGGGTTGTGCCCGATCGCCAGGACCGCGTCGGCGGCATCCGGCAGACGCCGCAATTCCTTGAGGATCCTCGCCGGCTCGGCGAGATAAAGGCTCTTCGTATAGTGCGTCGGAACGTCCCGGCCCAGCCGCCGGGCGGCGAGTTCCAGAGTCTCGCGGGCGCGCCGGGCGGCCGAGCACAGAATGAAGTCGGGAACGAGGCCGCATTCCAGCATGTACTCGCCCATGCGCGCCGCCGCCCGCCTGCCCCGCGGCGCCAGCGGCCGCTCGAAGTCGGCGCCCTCCCCCCGGCTCGATTTCGCATGGCGCATGAGATAGAGAAGTTTCATTGCGACCTTGCCCGTGCCTTTCGACTCGCCCGCCGACACTCCGCCGCCATGGTTTCTTCATAGCCGGATTGTAGTATGCTGGACGGAACCGTGGGGCGGGAGAACGGCACCGTGAACGAAACCCAACCGGATCGCCTGGCGACGGCATTGCGTGCGCCCGACCTCGGCCCCGGCGAGCGCTACATCAACCGCGAGCTGTCCTGGCTCGCGTTCAACCAGCGAGTGCTGGAGGAGGCTTACAACCCGCGCCACCCGCTGTTGGAGCGCCTGCGATTCCTGTCGATCTCGGCCAATAACCTGGACGAGTTCTACATGGTGCGCGTCGCCGGCCTCAAGGGCCAGGTGGCGGCGGGCGTCACGACCCCCAGCATCGACGGGTTGAGCCCGGCGCAGCAGCTCGCCGCCGTCATCCACCAGACCGGCGAGCTGATGCGGAGCCAGCAGGTTTGTTGGCGCTCGCTGCGCGAGGGGATGCGCGCCGCCGGCATCGCCGTCATCGACGCGGCCGAGTTGACCGGCGAGGAGCGCCGTTGGCTCGACGGCTTCTTCATCGACCAGATTTTCCCGGTGCTGACGCCGATGGCGATCGACCCGGCGCATCCGTTCCCCTTCCTGCCGAACCTCGGATTCTCGATGGTGCTGGAATTGGCGAGCCGCGAGGAAGGCCGCCGCCAGCGCGCGCTGTTGCCCCTGCCGCACCAGCTGCAGCGCTTCGTCCGCTTGCCCGGCTCCGCCATCCGCTTCCTGCCGCTCGAGGACCTGGTCGGCCTCTACCTCGGTCGCCTGTTCCCGGGCTTCGAGGTGGTCGCCACCGGTTTCTTCCGGTTGATCCGCGACAGCGAGATGGAGATCGAGGAGGAGGCGGAGGACCTGGTGCGCCTGTTCGAGACGGCGTTGAAGCGCCGGCGGCGCGGCAACGTGATCCGCCTCAAGGTGAACGCGGCGATGCCGGAGGAGCTGCTCAACTTCGTCATCGACCAGCTCGACGTGTCGCCCAGCGACGTGTTCGTGCTGGATGGCCTGCTCGGCCTTGCCGGCACCGACAAGCTCATCGTGGACGAGCGCCCCGATTTGGCGTTCCCGCCCTACAACGCGCGGTTTCCAGAACGCATCCGCGACATGGGTGGCGACTGCTTCGCGGCCATTCGCCAGAAGGACATCGTGGTGCACCACCCCTACGAGAGCTTCGACGCCGTGGTGCAGTTCGTGCGCCAGGCGGCGCGCGATCCCTCCGTGGTGGCGATCAAGCAGACGCTCTATCGCACCAGCGACGATTCCCCGATCGTCAAGGCGCTGATCGAGGCGGCCGAGGCGGGCAAGTCGGTGACCGCGCTGGTCGAGTTGAAGGCCCGCTTCGACGAGGCGGCCAACATCCGCTGGGCGCGCGACCTGGAGCGCGCCGGAGCCCATATCATTTACGGGTTCCTGGAGTTGAAGACCCACGCCAAGGTCTCGCTCGTGGTGCGGCGCGAAGGGGGGAGCTTGCGCAGCTACGTGCATTACGGCACCGGCAACTATCACCCGGTCACCGCCAAGGTGTACACCGACCTGTCGTTCTTCACCTGCGATGCGGCGCTGTGCCGCGACGCGGCGCGGCTGTTCAACTACATGACGGGTTACGCGAAACCCGAACGGCTGGAGAAGGTCGCGATCGCCCCGCTCGACCTGCGCCGCACGGTGCTGCGGTTGATCGACGACGAAATCCAGCACCTCGCCGCCGGCCGGCCGGGCCGTATCTGGGCCAAGCTCAACGCGCTGGTCGACGCCGAGTTGATCGAGGCGCTCTATCGCGCCTCGCAGCAGGGCGTCCTCGTCGAGCTCGTCGTGCGCGGCGTGTGCTGCTTGCGGCCGGGCGTGCCGGGGCTGTCCGACAACATCCGGGTCAAGAGCATCATCGGACGTTTCCTCGAGCACTCCCGCATACTTTGCTTTGGCGCCGGCCGCGATCTGCCGTCGCGCGAAGCCAAGGTGTTCATCTCCTCGGCCGACTGGATGCCGCGCAACTTCGACAACCGGGTCGAGGCCTTGGTGGCGATCGAGAACCCCACCGTGCACCAGCAGGTGCTGGACCAGATCATGACCGTCAACTTGAAGGACAATCTGCAGAGTTGGGCGCTCGAGCCCGATGGCCGCTACCGGCGCGTCGAGCCCGACGGCGAGCCGTTCAGCGCGCACACCTATTTCATGACCAATCCGAGCCTGTCCGGGCGGGGCAGTGGCTTGCGCAAGAGCAGGAAGGCGCCGCGCTTGGTGTTGAAGAAGGCGTAGTCTTGCCGGCCGCAGCCTCCCGCAAGTCCGCTGCGCGCGGTCGGGTGGCGGTGGTCGACATCGGCTCCAACTCGATCCGTCTCGTCGTCTTCGACCGCGCCTCGCGCTCGCCGGTGCCCGTATTCAACGAGAAGGTCATGTGCGGCCTCGGCCGCGGCCTAGGCGACAGCGGCCTGCTCAACGAGAGCGCCGTCGAGCCCGCGCTCGACAATCTGGCGCGGTTTGCCCGTCTGGCGAGCGCGATGCAGGCCAGGCGCATCGACATCGTGGCGACCGCGGCGGTGCGCGAGGCACGGAACGGCGCGGATTTCGCGGCCGCGGCCGAGCGGCGCTGCGGCGTGCCGGTCCGCGTGCTGTCGGGGGCGGACGAGGCACGGCTGTCGGCCTTGGGCGTCGTCTGCGGCACGCCCGAGGCCGACGGGCTGATGGGCGATTTGGGCGGCGGCAGCCTGGAGCTGGTGCGCCTCGTCAAGGGCCGGCTCGGCGCGCACGCGACCCTGCCGCTCGGCCCCTTGCGCCAGCCCGAGGCACTGCTTGCCGATCGCGCCGCCGCCCGCCAGGCGATCGACCGCGAGCTCGCTCGGGTGATGTGGCTCGCCGAGGCCAAGGGAGCGGCGTTCTATCCGGTCGGCGGCGCATGGCGGACGCTGGCGCGCGTCCACATGGAGCATGTCGGCTACCGGCTGCACGTCATCCATCGCTACCGCATCGAGCGGCGCCGCGCGGCGGACTTCCTGCAGGTCGTCGGCCGGCTCAGCAAGCCTTCGTTCGCCGCGATCCCGGGCGTGTCGCGCCGGCGCCTGGGCGCGCTGCCCTTCGCCGCGCTCTTGATGGAGCGGGTCCTGCGCCTCGCTAAGCCGGAGCGCATCGAATTCTCGGCCTATGGCTTGCGCGAGGGCTTGGTGTTCAGCCGGCTCGGCCCCAGGGAACGCAAGACTGACCCGCTGCTGGCGGCCTGCGCCGACTGGACGGAGGATCGATTCGGAGAGCTGGGCGACGCTCTCGACGCCTGGATCGAACCGCTGTTCGCCGGCGAGGACGCCGCCCAGCGCCGGCTGCGGCTCGCCATCTGCCGCCTGAGCGACATCGCCTGGCGCGACCATCCCGACTACCGCGCCAAGCACGCCTTCTCCCGCATCCTTCACCTGCCGGTCTCCGGCATCGACCATCCGGAGCGGGTGTTCGCCGCCATCGCGGTGGCGGTGCGCTACGGCGGCTCGCGCGACGACGCGGAGATCGAGGCCGTGCGCGGCATGCTGGACGAGGCGCGCCAGTTGCGGGCGGTGGTGCTGGGCCTGGCGTTGCGGCTCGCCTATTCGCTGTCCGGAGCGACGCCGGCGCTGCTGGCGAAGAGTGCCCTCGTCCACGACAAAAGCGGGGTGCGGCTTCGCCTCGCCCGGGGCGAGGCGCGCATGTTCGGCGAGGCGGTCGAACGCCGCCTCGAGGCGCTCGGCCGCGCGCTGCGCTGCCCGGTCGCCGTCGAGGAGGGCTGAGCACGCCGCCCCGCTGGTCGGTGACGGACGCGGCGACATCTGTTATGGTCGGGCGCGGCGTACGGGCCCACGTCATGACGCCGGCAGGGGAGAATCGTGGCGTGCCGATATCCGTTCCCGCGAACGAGGCCGAACGGCTTTTGGCCCTGGAGCGCTACCGCATCCTCGATACGGCGCCCGAGCTGCCGTACGACGAGATCACCGAACTCGCCGCGCAAATCTGCCAGTGTCCGGTGGCGGTCATCGGCATCATCGACGAAAAGCGCGATTGGCTGAAGTCGAAGTACGGCCTGCCGCAGGACTTCACGGAAGCGCCGCGCAATGCGGTCGTCTGCGCGACCGCCATTTGCGGCAGCGATCTCATATGCGTCCCCGACCTCACCAAGGACCCCCGCTTCAAGGATGTGGCCGTGGTCACCGGGCCGCCGCATTGCCGCTTCTATTGCGGGATGCCGCTGATCACTCCGGAAGGGTACGCCTTGGGCACGCTGTGCGTCATCGATTTCCAGCCCCGCGAGATCGGCTTCGAGCAGCAGGAGGCGATGCGCCGCCTGGCGCGCCAGGCGGTGGCGCAGCTCGAACTGCGCCGCAAGCTGATCGAGCAGGAGGAGACCCTGCGCGAGCTTGGCGAGGCGCGCGCCGCCATCGAGACGGAGAAGGCCAAGTCGGACCGCCTCTTGCTCGACATCCTGCCGGCTTCGATCGCCGACGAGCTGAAACGCACGGCGCGCGTGCAGCCGAAGTACTACGATTCCGTCACCATCCTGTTCGCCGATTTCGCCGGCTTCACCGGACACGCCGAGGGCCTCGAGCCGGCGGCGCTGGTGCAGCAACTCGACCAGTTCTTCTCGAAGTTCGACGAGATCGCCGAGCGGCACGGCA
The DNA here is from genome assembly GCA_964411425.1 of uncultured Rhodospirillaceae bacterium. Classification (GTDB taxonomy): domain Bacteria; phylum Pseudomonadota; class Alphaproteobacteria; order Dongiales; family Dongiaceae; genus CAYPKW01. The sequence continues at coordinate 27,539 of CAYPKW010000019.1, read as the reverse complement.
TTGAAAAGCTGAAGACGATCGGCGATTCGTACATGTGCGTGGGCGGCCTGCCGGAGCCCAACCGCACCAACCCGGCGGATGCCTGCCTGGCGGGCTTCGAGATGCTCGATTTCGTGGCCCGGAGCAATCGGCAGCGCGAAAAGATGCGCCTGGCAAGCTGGGAGTTGCGCATCGGCATCAACAGCGGGCCCGTGGTGGCCGGCGTCGTCGGCAAGCGCAAGTTCACCTACGACGTGTGGGGCGACGCGGTGAACGTCGCCCAGCGCATGGAGGCGGCCGGCGTCCCAGGGCGGATCAACGTCTCGGAGAACACCTATCACCGAGTGAAGGAGCGGTTCGAGACCGAGGCCCGCGGGGCGGTCGAGGCCAAGAACAAGGGCCGGATGAACATGTATTTCGTCAACCGGCTCAAGCCCGAGTTCTCGGCCGATGCGGCGGGGCGCGTCGCCAAGGAGACTCCGTCCGCCCAGCCTGCGCCGGCTGCCGGGCGTTGAGACTCAGCGCAACTCCACCTCGCGCGTCGCCTCGATGACGACGGTGGGTTCGCCGTCGACGTCGCGGATCAGGCGGTATTGGCCGGCATAGATGCCCGGCGCCCAGCCGTCGCCGCGGCGTTTGCGGCCGACGAAGCGGAACTCCCGCGCCCGCGGCTTCTCAGATGCGCCCGCGGTCTCCGCCACCGCCGTGCCATCGGGGGCGAGCAGCCGCAGGCGGTGCTGGTCGCCCTTCTGCACGCCCATGACGTTGACCCAGAAGGCGAGCGCCGGGCTGTCGGCGGAGAGCGTCGCGCCCGCGTAGTCGCCGCGGTCGATCGCTTCCATCGTCGGACTGGCGGGGGCGAAGCCGGCGTCGAGGAGCCCGCTCGGGCGATAGGTCATGGCCGCCGCCGCGCCGGCGCTCCACAGCGGCGTCCCGACGACGCCGCAGCGCGCCTCCGGCAACGGGCCCGTATAGGGGTCCACCGTCCTCTCCTCGAAACGCACCTCGAAATGCACGTGCGGAAACTCGGTCTCGCCCGACAGCCCTATCAACCCGATCTTCTGGCCGGCCGTCACGCTGTCGCCCTCTTTGACCGCGACGCTACCCATGCGCAGGTGCGCGTACTGCGAGTGCCAGCCGCCGCCGTGGTCGATGATGACCGAGTTGCCGGCCTCGCGGTTGGCGACGGCGGCCTTGCCGATCTCGCGCACGCTCACGTCGCGCATGCCGTCGCGCAAACGCAGCACGACGCCGGGAGCGGCGGCCAGCACCGCCACGCCGCGCTCCATGGCGGCGGTGTTCGGCAACCGGATGTCGACGCCCTTGTGGCCGTCGTAGGTGAGCAGCCCGCAGGTGAAGTCCTCGGCCCCCGGTCCCGGGTCCTGGTCGACGTAGTTCTGCACCATGCATTGGCTGCCCATCGCGCAGTCCGCCGGCACCTCGAAGCGCGGCGGCTCGCCGGCGAAGGCACCGGCGGCCAGCGCCCAGAGGCCGGCCAGCGCCGCGGCCCGAGCGAGAGCATGTCCGCGAGGCATCGGTTCATTCTCCCCCGGGTGCGGATCGCTCAGGCCCGCCGGCCAGCGTCACGACCTTCACCTCTTCGTCGCCGGCCGTGAGCGCGAGCCGTCCATGCTTGAGCCCGATCGCGTCGGCGCCGAACACGCCGTAGCGCCAGCCGGAGAGCGCCGCGACCGGCGCCCCGTCGTCGGCCGCGATCGACAGCAGGTCGTCGGCGTTGGCCACCAGCTTCTGCGCCACGCCGGCCGCCTCGCACTTCGCCTTCAGGAGCACGCGCAGCAGCTCGACGAGGGGCCCCTTGCCCGGCGGCAGTTCCGGGCGGCCGAGCGGCTCGGGGCATTGGTCCTCCGGCAGCTCGAGGCCGCGGCGCACCGCCTCGAGGATGGCGCCGCCCTGGGCGCCCTCGGCGATGCCGCGGGCGAGGCCGCGGGTGCGCGCCAGGTCCGCCGACGTGCGCGGCGCGTGCCCGGCGATCTCGATCGCCGCCTCGTCGCGCAATACGCGGCCGCGCGGCAGGTCGCGGGTCTGCGCCTCGCGCTCGCGCCAGGCCGCCACCTCGCGCAGCGCGGCGAGGAAGCGCCGGTCGTCGCTGCGCGGCTTGAAGCGCCGCCAGGCCTCGCGCGGCTCCAGGCGATAGGTGGCCGGGTCGGCGAGCACGGCCATCTCCTCCTTGACCCAGTCGGCCCGCCCGGTCGTGGCGAGCCGGCGCTGGAGCTTCTCGTAGGCGAGGCGCAAGTGGGTCACGTCGGAGAGGGCATAGTGCAATTGCCGCTCGCTGAGCGGGCGATGCGACCAGTCGGTAAAGCGCGACAGCTTGTCGATGCGCGCCCCGGCCAGCTTGGCGGCCAGCGCCTCGTAACTGACCGAGTCGCCGAAGCCGCACACCATGGCGGCGACCTGGGTGTCGAACAGCGGCGCCGGCACGCGGCCGGCGAGGTGGAAGAAGATCTCGACGTCCTGCCTGGCGGCGTGGAACACCTTTAGGATGCCCGGATCGTAGAGCAGGTTGAGCGCGGGCCCGAGGTCGATACCCGGCGCCAGCGCGTCGATCGCCGCGGCCTCGTCGGGGCCGGCCACCTGCACCAGGCAAAGCACCGGCCAGTAGGTGCGCTCGCGCATGAACTCGGTATCGACGGCGATGAACCCGGCGCCTTTCTGTCGCGCGCAGAAGGCGCTGAGCTCGGCGTTGGTGGCGATCGGCATGGCCCGGCTCTATACACGGAATCGCGGCGGCGGGGAACGGCGGCAATTTCCCGCTGGGCGTTCTCCAGCGGGGCAGGTGGGGCAGGTGGAAAAATGCGCAATCTACCCCATGCGCAGCGGGCGAGCGACATGGCCGATGTCGCAAATAGGACAGAATTCGCCAAGCGGGCCGGCGCCGCAGGGCGTTCGATCAACGGTTCACAATGTCAAACAGCGGGCGACACGTTCGCCGAGGCCATTGTAGGCGTTCGTTCCTATGTCGTCAACCGACGCATGCGGATGCGACCGGGCTCCACGACCGAGAAATGCCCCGCCCAGTCGTCGCGGCTCGTCAGGACCTCCGCTATGGCCGCATGTCTCACGCGGTTCGGGCCGGCGGCAGCGGATAGACCCGCTCCGCCTGAAGCACCTCGCTGGCGTATCGCAAGCAGGCGACGATATCCTCGCGCACCAGGCCGGGATAGTTGCGGAGGATGTCGGCCTCGGTCCAGCCCTCGGCGAGCAGGCCGACGACGAACTCCACCGACAGGCGCGTGCCACGGACGACCGGCTTTCCCGCCAGCATGGCCGGGTCGAGAGCAATACGTTCCTGCCAGTCCATCGTGCGCCTCCAGCGTTACTGCTGAATAGTATCGCCTCAGACCGCCGTGGCCGGCAGCGCGCGGGCGTGGGCGATCTCGCGCCGGCCGATGGGCCGCACCCGGTCGGCCGCCAGCGAGACCACCGCCACGGTCTCGCCGTCCAGAGTGATAAATTCGACCTCGTAACCGCCGGCGGGATGGACCAGCACAACGGTTCCGACATCGCCCCGTGCCAGCCCGTGGGCGGGCAGGTCGGTTGTCAGAACGACCGTGTCGAGTTCGTGAATCATGGCGCTATCCTTCCAAGGGGGTAAGCCGTCACGAAACGCGGGACGACGTCGCCATTTTCGACGAACCAAACCGTGCGCAGCCGTGGACGACGACCGTCGAGGCCCGCCAGTTCGCCATCGACACTATAGCGCCGGCCGAATGGGGTGTCTTCCTCCGCCGCTACGTCGTTTTCCCCGGCATGCCGGCGCAACGCCGATGCCAGCTTCTCCCACGCCGCCGGCGCAAAACCGAACGCGCGGAAGAACGCCGCCTTGTGCCGTCCCTGCGGGTGCGTCGGCGACAGCATATAGTCGACGATCTTGGATCTCGGCACTTCCAGACGGTCGGCAAGGGGCAGGTGCATGCGGGTCGCGGGCACGCTCCCGCTACGAGCGGATCACCGCGACACCGACGCCTCGGGCGACGCGGGCCAGAGCGCGGTCGCGGGTAGCGAGCGGCAGACCCTCGCGCATGGCGAGGTCGAGGTAGGCCGCGTCGTAGCTGGTCAGCGATTCGCCCCGCGCCAACGTCAGGATTTCCTTCAGGCCCCGCTCGGCCGTTGCGCCATCGACGCGGATGTCGAGCCGGTTCACTAGGGCGACGAATTCGGCGATGTCGGCGGCGATGATCCGCCGTTTTCGCTCGGCGTTGGCGAGGATGTTGGCGAGCTCGAGCGCCCAGTGTCCTGGAACGACCGCAGATTCCCGACTCACCCGGTCGAGCATGGCGAAGCTCCTCGGCGTTGCCTCGTCCCGGAAGCACCAGGCGAGCGCGACCGAGGCGTCGATCACGACGCTCACTTGCGGCCCTGGTCGCGCAGCGCCTTCCAGTCGAGACCGCCCAGCGTATGACGCTTGGAGAACTCCTTGAGCCGTGCGACAGCCTCGGCCCGGCGGCGGCGGTCGGGGGCGGCCTCCACCGGCACCAGCCGGGCCACGGGCCGGCCGTGCCGGGTGATGGTGATGCTTTCCCCACGCCCGACCCGCGCGAGCAGGTTGGCGAAATGGGTCTTGGCCTCGAAGGCGCCAACGGAATCCATGGCGAACACTTTCGACTAGTTCGCAACTAGTTTAATGACTGTCCGACCGTACCGTCAATGGGCGCGACTCCTTTAGCGTAAATGCCTAGTGTCCTGCCCCAGAAATTCCCTTGCGAATTTCTGGGATAAGCAGGCCACTAGATTCAATTACTTAGTGGCCCGTTCACCCCGAAATTCAAGCAAGGAATTTCGGGGACGGGACACTAGGCAAGGCGGCGAGCCACCGCTCGAAGCGCGGCGGTCGCCTTGACACGCCCGCTTCTTCGGTGCCTCTTGCCGCCGGTCCGTCGCGGCCCGGAGCCCTCGATGCATCCCTACAGGACCCATGACTGCGGCGCGCTGCGCCTCGCCGACGCCGGCAAGGAGGTGCGGCTGTCGGGCTGGATCCATCGCCGGCGCGACCACGGCAACCTGTTGTTCCTGGACCTGCGCGACCACTACGGGCTGACGCAATGCGTCATCGACGTGTCGAGCCCGCTGTTGGCCGAGGTCGAGAAGGCGCCACTCGAAAGCGTCGTTACCGTCACCGGCAAGGCGGTGCCGCGGCCGGCGGGCACCCTGAACCCGCGGCTGCCGACGGGCGAGATCGAAGTGCAGATCGCCGCCTTCGCGGTAGAGGGGCCGGCCGAGCCCTTGCCGCTCCAGGTCAACAGCGAGGAGGACGCCGGCGAGGAAATCCGGCTGCGGTACCGGTTCCTCGATCTGCGCCGCGACAAGGTGCACCGCGGCATCATGCTGCGCTCGGCCGTGATCGCCAGCATCCGCCGGCGCATGACGGCGGCGGGGTTCGCCGAGTTCCAGACCCCGATCCTGACTTCGAGCTCGCCCGAAGGTGCCCGCGACTTCCTGGTGCCGAGCCGGCTCCACCCGGGCAAGTTCTACGCCCTGCCGCAGGCGCCGCAGCAGTTCAAGCAGCTGCTGATGATCGCGGGCTTCGACCGCTATTTCCAGATCGCGCCGTGTTTTCGCGACGAGGACAGCCGCGCCGACCGCTCGCCCGGCGAGTTCTACCAACTCGACTTCGAGATGTCGTTCGTGACGCAGGAGGACGTGTTCGCGGCCATCGAGCCGGTGCTGCACGGCCTGTTCCAGGAGTTCGCGGCCGGCCGCAGGGTTAGCCCCGCGCCATTCCCGCGCATCGCCTACGCCGACGCGATGCTGCGGTACGGCACCGACAAACCCGACCTGCGCAATCCGATCGCGATTGCCGACGCCAGCGCGATCTTCAAGGATTCGGGCTTCGCGCTCTTCGCCCGCAAGGTGGCGGCGGGGCAGGCGGTGCGGGCGATCCCGGCGCCGGGGGCGGCGGCGCGCCCGCGCAGCTTCTACGACAAGCTCAACGACTGGGCCCGCGGTGAGGGCGCCGGCGGCCTCGGCTACGTGATCTATGCCGACGAGCCGAAGGGCCCGATCGCCAAGAACCTCGATGCCGATCGTCTCGCCGCCTTGCGGCAGTCGGCGGGCGTTGGCGGCGGCGACGTGGTATTCTTCGTCTGCGACGCGCCCGAGGCGGCGGCCAAGTTCGCCGGCGCCGTGCGCCAGCGTCTGGGCGAGGAATTGGGCCTGGTCGAGCGCGACGCGTTTCGATTTTGCTGGATCGTCGACTTCCCGATGTACCAGCGCGATTCCGAGACCGGCCGGATCGAGTTCAGCCACAACCCGTTCTCGATGCCGCAGGGCGGGCTCGCGGCGCTGGAAGGGACCGACCCGCTCGCCGTCAAGGCCTACCAGTACGACATCGTGTGCAACGGCGTCGAGCTGTCGAGCGGCGCCATCCGCAACCACCGCCCGGAGATCATGTACAAGGCGTTCGCGATCGCGGGCTACGGCCCCGAGGAAGTGGAGGGGCGATTCGGCGGCATGCTGAACGCGCTCAAATACGGCGCGCCGCCGCACGGCGGCTCGGCGCCCGGCATCGACCGCATCGTCATGCTGCTGGCCGACGAGCGCAACATCCGCGAGATCATCGCCTTCCCGATGAACCAGCGGGCCGAGGACCTGATGATGCAGGCACCGGCCGAGGTGGCGCCGGCGCGGCTCAAGGAGCTGTCGATCCGCCTCGACCTGCCGGCGGTCAAGAAGTAGACCGCGATTGCGATTCCCGAAACCGGCGCGTAGTCTCGCGTCATGGCAACGTTCATCGGTACCTCGCGAATTTCGGCGCTTGTGGCGTCTCGATCGCCAACAGATGACTTGGCGGCCGTGATCGGCATCGCCGAATCGGCTTTTCGATTGCCGGGCCGGCTGGACCGCCTCCGCTCAAAGGTGGAACGTGCCGCACGGAAAACGCGCGAGGTCAGGGCGCACATACTCGCCATAACCGAAGTTGTGCCGGCCAAGCGGCTTTACGATTGGGCGGACAGGTTCGACGGGATGGCCGAGTCGGCAGCGCAAAATCTGACTGATGTCGACGAGATGTTGCACGAATTCAAGGGGCAGCGCGGCCTCGGCGCGGTCCGCACGGGAATCCGTCGGTTGCGGAAGGAGCTGGTCGAATTGCTCGAGTTGGACCGCGACATGGCACTGCGATTGCGACTCCTGGCGTCGGAAAAGCGTACCTCGAAACGGCGAGCGATTTTCGAGACCGCTGATGAGGCGCTCGCGCATCTGGACCGACTACAGCGCGGATGAGGATTGCGTTTTCGTCTGGCTTCGAGCGAGGGTTTCGGAAACTCGCTCCGGGGCGGCAGGCGCAGGTCCGCAAGGCTATCGAGATCCTGCTGACAGATGAGCGGCACCCATCGCTTCATTTCGAGAAGTTGAAGGGATATGCCGACGTTTGGACGTTTCGGGTGAACCGTCGGGACCGCGTTTTCTTGCGCCGGGCCATGGACGAACGGGGCCCCTACTACATTGCCGTCCATGTCGGCCCACATGACTACTACCGACGACTCGAAAACTGACCTCGCCTAGCCTGCCCGATTCACGTGCCTGCCGGCATTTGACAAGCGCCCATTTGCCGATGGTTGCGAAAATGCTTTTTCCGACACGCTGTGAAGGGCGTAAAGGGCCCGCCTTCGGTGGGTCGGGACCCCTGACGGCCTGCCGGAGCAAGCAAACGCCTCGCCATCGGCCAATGGGCGCCTTCCGGCCCCGTCGGTAGTCCCCAGGCCGATGGTTATCAATAATCCGGGCCGGTAGTCGTGGCGGAACGATTACCCGAACGTTAGGGATAATTGCTCAGCTTTCGTTGGGCGAGAGCCGATAACCTGGCGGCCATGGCGCCGCGTATCATCCTCCTGGCACTGATCGGACTGCTCGCCGGCTGCGGCACCAATGTGCCGTGGCTCATCGAGCGGAGCGGCGATCTCACGCGCCAGGGGGACTGGCTCGTTGCCGCGGCCGACGGCGAGCGGGCGGCGGCGGTCTACGACGCGGAAGCGGCGCGCCTTGCGGCCTGCGCCGACATCGATCCCGCGGTGATGCGGCGTTTCGAGGGCCCGAGTGCCACCTTCGGCGAGCAGTTCCTCTCCGATCTCGCCCTGCTCGCGGTGCTGATCGTCCTGGTCGGCTCCGTGGAACGCTGCGCCGAGGCGCAGCGGCGTTACCAGGCGGCCGTCGAGGATCTGGAAGGCCGGATCGGCCGCCCCAACGTGGCTTCGGGCGATACGCCTTAGGACGATCGTCCGAGCGGCGGCGGGCGCCCATGGAACGGCGGCGCCCGAGAATTGCCACGGCCCAGTCGGGCGTCGCGCCATCCGCATTGCCAAACGGCGAAGCCGACTCTAGGATTCGTCCGGTTACACGAGGACGGATGGAGCGATCCCCTTGCCGCACCCGGCCGACGACGGTTTCTACATGCCCGGCGAGTGGGCGCCGCACGCGCGCTGCTGGATGGAGTGGCCGTGCCGCGCCGAGCTGTGGGGCGACCGGCTGGACGCGGCGCGCGCGGCCTACGCCGAGGTCGCCGACGCCATCGCGCGCTTCGAGCCGGTGACCATGATCACCAAGCCGAAGAACGTGGCCGAGGTGTCGCTGCATTGCGGCGCCGGGGTCAGCACCTTCTCCGCGCCGCACGACGATTCCTGGATGCGCGACAACGGCCCCACCTTCGTCGTCGACGGCCGCGGCAACGTGGCCGGCGTCGACTGGCTGTGGAACGCCTGGGGCGGCAAGTACGCCGACCACGAGCGCGACGCGGAGATCGCGGAGGTCGTGCTGAAGCATCTCGACATGCGCCGCTATGGCGCCCCCATCGTGGTCGAGGGCGGCGCCATCCACAGCGACGGCGAGGGAACGCTGCTCACGACCGAGAGCGTGCTGCTCAACGCCAACCGCAACGCCGGGCTCGGGCGCGCCGAGATGGAGGAGCTGCTGCGCGCCTTCGTCGGCGCCCAGAAGGTGGTCTGGCTGGGCGAGGGCCTGCAGGACGACGACACCGACGGCCACATCGACAATCTCGCCTGCTTCGCCCGGCCCGGCGTGGTGTTGGCGCTGGTGGCGAACGATCCGGCGGATGCCAACCACAAGCCGCTGGCCGACAACCTGAAGCGGCTGGCGGGCGCGACCGACGCCAAGGGCCGTACCATCGAGGTGGTGCCGGTCGAGCAGCCGCGCGCGCGCAGCCTGGCGGACGGCCGGCGCATGGCGCTCTCCTACATAAATTTCTACATCGCCAACGGCGCCATCGTCATGCCGGCCTTCGAGGACCCGCAGGACGCGCGCGCGCGCGAAACCGTGGCGCGCCTCTATCCCGACCGCGAGGTGGTGCAGGTGCCGGCGCTCGACATCCTGTGCGGCGGCGGCGGCATCCACTGCATCACGCAGCAGCAACCGGCCGGCAGCCCGGCGCCCCCGGAATAAAGAGTCACACGACCCGGTTCGGCGGCTCGCGCCCGGCGAAGAAGGCGTCGAGGTTGTCGAGGCAGGTGAAGCCCATCGCGTCGCGCGTCTCGCGCGTGGCGCTGCCCAGGTGCGGCAGCAGGAACGTGTTGGCGAGCGCCCGGTAGCCGGGGTTGATGTTGGGCTCGCCGTCGTACACGTCCAAGCCGGCGGCCGCCAGCTTGCCCGACTTCAGGGCGGCGATCAGCGCCTCGTCGTCGACGACGGTGCCGCGCGCCGTGTTGACCACGATGGCGCCGTCCGGCAGCCGGGCGATGCGCGCGGCGTTGAGGAATCGGTGGGTCTCCGGCGTCGCCGGGCAGTGGACGGTCAAGAAGTCACAGTGCGGCAGCATGTCTTCGGCGTAGGCGTGATAGATGGCGCCGTCTTCGAGCTCCGGGGCCAAGCGGCGGATGTCGGTGTAGTGGATGGCCATCGAAAAACCGCGGGCGCGCCTGGCTACCGCCTGGCCGATGCGTCCCATGCCGAAGATGCCGAGCCGCTTGCCGGTGAAGTGGGTCCCGAGCATGCCGGTGGGCGCCCAGGAGGTCCACGTCCGCTCGCGGACCATCCGCTCGCCCTCGTGCGCGCGCCGAGCCGCGCCCAGCAGCAACAGCATGGCGATGTCGGCCGTGGCATCCGTCAGCACGTCCGGCGTGTTGGTGACGACGATGGCGCGCCGCTTGGCGGCCGCGAGGTCGATATGGTCGTATCCCACCGAGAACGTCGCAATGACGCGCACCGAGGGCGGCAGCCGGTCGATTACCTCGCCGGCGAGCTTGTCGGTGGGGCAGGGGATGAGGGCGTCGGCCCCGGCCGACTTGGCCACGACCTCGGCGCCGCCGTATAGGCGATCGTCCGGATTTAGGCGCGCCTGGTAACTGCTCTCGAGGCGCGCCTCGACCGCCCGGGGCAGTCGCCGAGTGGCCAAGACGACGGGTTTTCCGGGCATGGTCTTGTGACTCCAATCCGGACACGCGACGGCGAGATACTATCGCCGGACCGCGAAGCATGACATAATTTCTTCACCTATCCATGTGATGACCGTTCGGCCGGTTTTCCTTTCGACTTGCGGTGACAGCGATGGCGATCGTGGCGCGGCAAGGGTTTGTCCTGCTGCTTGGACTTTTGTGGGCAAGCCCGGCGCTGGCTGTCGAAATCATGCCGCACCGGGCGGTTTACGAGATGTCGCTGGCCCGCACGGGCACCGGCAGCGCCATTGTCGACGTGGCCGGCGTCATGACCTTCGAATGGGCCGATTCGTGCGACGGCTGGACGGTGAACCAGCGCTCGGCGATGACCTTCGTCTACAACACCGGCGAGCAGGTGAAGCTCGGCTGGAGCCTGGTATCGTGGGAGGCCAAGGACGGGCTGCGCTACCGCTTCTTCGTGCGCCAACTGCAGGATGGCGAGGTCAAGGAGGAGTTGCGCGGCGAGGCGCGCCTCGACGGCGTAGGCGCGGCCGGCACGGCCCGCTATTCGCTCCCCAAGGCGAACACGGTGGCACTGCCGGCCGGCACGCTCTTTCCCACCGCCCACACGGTGATGCTGCTGGAGCGGGCGGCGGCCGGCGAGCTGCTGGTCTGGGCCAAGGTGTTCGACGGCTCCGACGAGAGCGGACTGTTCGGGGTCAACGCGGTGATCGGCCCGCCGAGGGCAAAGCCGCAGGGCGCGGCGGCGCCGATGTCGCCGCTGACCGCCGGCCCAGTCCGCCACGTCGATCTGGCGTTCTTCGCCGCGACCGGCCAGGCGGCGGAACCGGAACACGAGCAGAATCTCGACATGCATGACAACGGCGTCGTCGAGTACCTCGTGCTCGACTATGGCGACTTCGAAGTGATCGCCAAGCTGAGCGAGATCGAGCGGCTGACGCCCCCCGGTTGCTAACTACCGGCGCGCCGGCGGCTTCGCGAGCCCGCGCCCCTTGCCGATAGCGTCGGGCCCGAGCCGCGCCCTCACCGCGTCGATCGCCCGCTCGACCTTGGCGAGGCGGCGTGCCTCGACATCGAACAAGTCGTTCTCGGCCTCGTCCGGCGGCCCGAGGTCGCCGGACCCGACCCCGATCAGGCGAAAGCGCCGCCCGTCCGCCTCGCCGTCGAGCAGCGGGCGCAGGGCGCGGTAGAGCGCCTCCGCCGACTGGGTCCTGCGCGCCAGGCGGCTGCTGCGGGTGCGGAGGGCGAAATCGGCCGTCTTCAACTTGAGCGTGACGAGACGGCCGGCCAGCCCGGCGCGCTTCAGCCGCGCGGCAACGCTTTCGCACAGCGGCCACAGCTCGCCGGCGAGCGCGTCGACGGCCGCAAGGTTCTCGTCGAACGTCGTTTCCGCCGAGATGCTCTTGGTCGGCGCGTCGGGGTCCACCGGCCGGTCGTCCTCGCCCAGCGCGAACCGGTGAAGCCGCCGGCCGATCGCGCCGTAGCGGGCGACCAGCTCGCTCTCCGGCCGTAGGCGCAGTTGCGCGATGGCGGTGATTCCGTCTTGGGCGAGGCGGCGCTGCAGCGCCTTGCCCACGCCATAGATCAGCCCGACCGGCCGGGGGCCGAGGAAGTCCAACGCCTCGGCGCGGCCGATCACCGCGAAGCCGCGCGGCTTGTCCAGGTCCGAGGCGACCTTGGCAAGGAACTTGTTGTAGCTGAGCCCGATCGAAACGGTGATGGCGACCTCGCGCTCGATGCGCAGCGCCAGCCTGGCCAGCGTACGCGCCGGCGGCCCATGGTGCAGGCGCTCGGTTCCGGACAGGTCGAGGAACGCCTCGTCGATCGACAACGGCTCGACCAGGGGCGTCGTTTCCAGCATCAGGGCGCGGACCTGCCGCCCGGCGCGGGCGTATTTCGACATGTCGGGGTGAATCACGGTCGCCTCGGGGCATAGCGCGAGCGCCTTGAACATCGGCATCGCCGAGCGCACGCCGTAGATGCGGGCGACGTAGCAGGCTGCCGCCACCACGCCGCGCCGGCCGCCGCCGACGATCACCGGCCGGTCCCGCAGCGACGGATCGTCGCGCTTCTCGACGCTGGCATAGAAGGCGTCGCAGTCGATATGGGCGAGCGCCAGGAGGCCGAGTTCGGCATGGTCGAGGACGCGCGGCGAGCCGCAGACGCAGCGCCGGCCGGCCGGGCGCTCGTCCACGCATCGCGCGCAGTCGCGGCACAGCCGCGTCATGCGACCGGCCACAGCCAGGCGGCGCCGCGCACGCCGCTCGAATCGCCGTGCACGGGCGCTACCAGCCGGGTATCGACCCGGTCGGAGAACACATAGCGGCCCCACAGCCGCGGCACGTTCTGATAGAGCCGGGCAAGGTTCGAGACCCCGCCGCCCAGCACGATCACGTCGGGGTCGAGGAGGTTGATCACCGTGGCCAGCGCCCGCGCCAGGCGCTGCTCGTAGCGGGCGAGCGCCGCCTCGGCGGCATCCTCGCCGCGCTCGGCCGCGGCCGCGATCTCGGCCGGCGCGGCGCTCTTCCCGGCGACGGCGCCGTAGTCCCTGGCGAGCCCGGGCCCCGACAGGAAGGCCTCGACGCAGCCGCGCCGCCCGCAATAGCACAGCGGACCCGGCCGCTCCGCATCGTCCGGCCAAGGCAGCGGGTTGTGCCCCCATTCGCCGGCGATGGCGTTGACGCCCGTAAGCACCCGGCCGTCGACCGCGATTCCGCCGCCGACGCCGGTTCCGAGGATGACGCCGAAGACCACGGATGCCCCGGCGCCCGCGCCGTCGCGCGCCTCGGAAGCGGCGAAGCAGTTGGCGTCGTTGGCGATGCGCACTGGCCGTCCCAGGGCATCGGCCAGGTCGCGGTCGAGCGGGTGGCCGATGAGGGCCGTCGAGTTGGCATTCTTGACGAGGCCGGTGGCCGGCGAGATGGCGCCGGGAATGCCGACGCCCACGCTGGCGACGACGGCCCCCCGTGCCGCCAGCTCGCCCGCCACGGTCTCGACCAATTGCGCCACCGCCCGGACCGTTGCGCCGTAGTCGCCCGGCGTCGGCGTGCGCCGGCGGAGCATCTCAAGGCCGGCCGGGTCGAGCGCGATCGCCTCCACCTTGCTGCCGCCGAGGTCGATGCCGACGCGCGCCGGAACAAGGGTGTCCGCCATACCTGCCTCCCCGGCAACCATCCGCCAACGACCTGTCGCTAACGATTCATTAATAGTATCGTCCTATTGGTTTGTCCCTGATCGGAAATGCGAGATCGTCTCCCGGCCGGGCCAAGGGCGGGGAGGGAGGGTCGGGGGAGCGGCACCGTGAGGGCGGAATGACTGGCAGCACGGCCGAGAACGTCACGAACATCGCCAATTTCCCGCGCCGCGAGCGCAAGGTCGTTCTCGTGGTCGAGGACAACGAGCTCAACTTGAAGCTGTTTCACGACCTGCTGGAAGCGCAGGGCTACAAAGTGCTGCAGAGCCGGGAGGGCATGGACGCGCTGCGACTCGCGCGCCAGCACAAGCCCGACCTCATCCTCATGGACATTCAGCTCCCGGAGGTCTCCGGCCTCGAGGTGACCAAGTGGATCAAGGAGGACGATCGTCTGAAGTCGATCCCCGTGGTCGCCGTCACGGCCTTCGCCATGAAGGGAGACGAGGAGAAGATCCGGGAGGGCGGTTGCGAGGCGTATATCGCCAAACCCATCTCGGTGACCCATTTCCTCAAGACGGTGGAATCGTTCCTCACCGCCCGCGCCTGAGACGGGCCCCCCGATGTCCGCGCGCGTCCTCGTGGTCGATGACATCCCGGCCAATGTAAGGCTTTTGGATGCCAGGCTCTCGGCCGAGTACTTCGAAGTCCTGACCGCGAACAGCGGCGCCGACGCGCTGGCGCTGATGCAGTCGCAGGTGCCGGACATCGTGCTGCTCGACGTGATGATGCCGGGGCTGGACGGCTTCGAGACGTGCCGGCGCATCAAGGCCGATCCGCGGATCGCGCACATCCCCGTCGTCATGGTAACGGCGCTCTACGACACCGCCAGCCGGGTCCAAGGGCTCGAGGCCGGGGCGGACGACTTCCTGACCAAGCCGGTCAACGACTTGGCGCTGTTCGCCCGCGTCCGATCGCTGGTACGCCTCAAGACCATGATGGACGAGTGGCGCTTGCGCGTGGGCACCGCCGAAGAGCTGGGCCCGCCGCTGGCCGCCGCCGAGGGCGACGGCGGCGAGCGCGCCAAGGCCCGCATCCTGTCGGTGCTGCCGAATTCGACCGCCGCCGACAAGATCCGGACCATTCTGGAGGGCGAGGGCCATGCCGTCGTGTCGGCCGACGGCGGCGCCGAGGCCATGCTGCGCGCCGAGGAAGCCGGCAGCGAAGTCATCCTCATCGGCTTGTCGACGGCGAGCGACGACGGGCTCAGGCTGTGCGCCCACTTCCGCTCGCAGGAGCACACGCGCCACGTGCCCATCATCCTGGTGATCGAGGAAAGCGATACGCCCCGCCTCGTCAAGGCGCTCGACATCGGCGCCAACGATTACCTGATCAAGCCGGTCGATCGCAACGAGCTCATCGCCCGCACGCGCACGCAGATTCGGCGCTGGCGCTACCACCAGCTGCTGCGCGAGAGCTACGCCAACAGCCTGTCGCAGGCGCTGACGGACGGTCTAACCGGCCTCTACAACCGGCGCTATTTGACGCGCCATCTCGACATGTTGGTGGCGCGGGCCAAGGAGCTGGGCAAGCCGCTGTCGGTCGCCATGCTCGACATCGACCATTTCAAGCAGGTCAACGACGCGCACGGCCACGCCGCGGGCGACGAGGTGATCAAGACCATCGCCCAGCGCGCGGTGTCCAACCTGCGCAACTTCGATACGGTGGCGCGCTACGGGGGCGAGGAGTTCTGCGTCCTGATGCCGGACACCCTGGAAGCGGACGCGCTGATGGTGGCCGAACGCCTGCGCGAGCGTGTCGCCCGCGAACCGATCGCCATCGCCGAGGCGCCGGGCCGGCTCGACGCGACGGTGAGCATCGGCGTCGCCGCCTTGGCTCAAACCGACGACGACGGCAACGCGCTGCTGAAGCGCGCCGACGCGGCGCTCTACCGCGCCAAGAACTCGGGTCGCAACAGGGTGGCGGGCGGCGCCCCGGCGACGGCCATGGCACGGACCGGCTAGGGCGCGGTCAAGGTGACCGGGTCGCTCGCATGGTCGATTCCATCTTTCGTCATACCGGCGAAAGCCGGCATCCATGCCGGAAGCCCGCGCCGGCGGATGCATGGGTCCCGGCTTGCGCCGGGACGACGAAACATGGCGGCTACTTGATCTTCCCTTCCTTGAAGACGACGTGCTTGCGCGCGACCGGGTCGTACTTCTTGAACTCGAGCTTCTCCGTCGAGGTGCGCGGATTCTTCCTGGTCACGTAGTAGTAGCCGGTGTCGGCGGTGCTGACCAACTTGATGAGCACGACGTTGGACTTGGCCATAATTCTGCCTGTCTCCGGGGCGCCGGGAAGGCGGCAAAATACAAGGATCGCGCCGGCTGTCAAGCCGAGTGCCTCCGCAGCACCCGGGCCACGTTGCCGCGGTAGCAATAGAGCACCGGCGGCGTTCGGGCGCCTGGGCCCGCGCGCCATAGTCGCAGCGCCTCGCCCAGCACGAACTGGGTGACGTCGACGAGGCCCAGTCGCGGGACCTCGTCGAGGCGCCACCACGCCAAATGCTCGAGCTCGCCATTGCCGGCGATGTCGCCCGCCATGTCCGTCGCGTCGGCGAGGAAGAAACAGGTATCGTAGCGGCGAGGCGAGGAAGTCGGCGTGATGGCCCGGCACACGAACCTCATTCGATCGAACGCCGGTTCGATGCTACGCCGCCGGAAGGCCTGCCAGACCTCGGCCGATCCCGGCGCGGCCGCGGGCCGTTCCGTCCCGGCCGCGCGGCCCAGCAAGACCCCGGTCTCCTCGTAAGTCTCGCGGATCGCCGCCCGCAAGTAGGCGGCCGCCGGGCGCCTGCCGTCCGGTTGGCGGGCCATGCCCGGCGATAACGTCTCGGCAAAACCGCTGGGACGGGAATCGGCCGCGTCCACGCGCCCGCCGGGAAACACGTAGATGTGGGGGAGGAAGGCGTGCCGGCGGTGGCGCCGGCCCAGCAGCACTCGGGGGCCGCCCAGCCGCTGCCGGATCAGCACCATGCCGGCGGCATCGACGGGGCGGACGCGCCCGGCCACGTTACGGCGCGGCGCTGGCGAGGTCCGGGTTGTCGGCCAGCGCAAGCGCCCGCGAATAGAGGCTCGGCTCGCCCAACAGTCGCAGCGCAAAGTTGAGGTCGGCGCCGTCTTCGTCCTCGCGCCCCGGGCAGGACGCGCGCAGGCGGTCGAGGGCCGCGGTATCGTTCGGGTCGGTCGCGTTGCGGGCGCCGGTCGGGATCGGCTCGATGCGGCCGCGACGCAAGGCATCGACAAGGGCGTTGACCGCGGCGTCGTCCCTGGCGCGCCCCGTGCAAACGGTCGGCAGCACGCCCAGATGGTTCAGCGTATAGCCCGACGGCGCGTGGAAGCGCGCCCAGGTCAACGTCAGCTCGCCGTCGTTGGGCATGCGGATGACGTTCTGCACGGTGCCCTTGCCGAACGAGTTGCTGCCGATCACCACGGCGCGCTCGTCGTCCTGCAGGGCGGCGGCGACGATCTCCGACGCCGAGGCGGAGTTGCCGTTGATGAGCGCCACGACCGGCCGGCCGCTGCTGAAGTCGCCGCTGGTCGCTTCGAAGCGCTGGTGGCTGTCCGGGTGGCGGCCGCGGGTCGACACGATGCCGCCCTCTTCGAGGAACAGGTCGGCCACGGCGACCGCCTGGTCGAGCAGGCCGCCCGGATTGCCCCGCAGGTCGAGGACGTAGCCCTTGAGGCCGGCGCCGATCTCGCGCTCGGCGTTGGACATTTCCTTGCGCAGGCTTTCGGCGGTCTCAAGGTTGAAGCTGTAGACCCGCAAGTAACCCACGTCGCCCTCGCGCCGGTAGGCCACCGTCTCGGGCACCACGTGGGCGCGCACCAGTTCGATGGGGCGGGGCACCTCGTCGCGCAGGATGGTGAGGACCACCTTGCTGTCGACCGGCCCGCGCAGCAGATCGATCACCTGCTCCTGGTCGAGCCCGCCGATCGGTCGGCCGTCGACCTCGGCGATGATATCGCCTTCCTTCAGGCCGCCACGCTCGGCCGGCGTGTAGTGCATCACGGAGACGACGCGCACCACGCCCTCCTCGACCGAGATGCGCACCCCGATGCCGCCGAAGCCCTCTCGACTGGCCCGGTTCTCGGCGGCGTCGGCCGCGCTGGCGTACCGCGAGTAGCCGTCGAGGCGCTCCATCATGCCGTCGAACACCGCCTCGTAGATGGCTTCGGTCGAGGTGTCGCGCACCGCCGGCGAGACCGTGCGCGCCGCCACCACCGCGTCCGCTGTCAACACGCCCCATGAATCGGCGTCGCGCAGCCTGGGCTCCGGTAGCTCCTTGACGATCCTGCCGTCAAGCAGCAACGCCCGATGTCCGGGGCGCTCGTCGACCGCAAGCCGCGGGTCGATCTTGAGCAGGCCCGCGAGCCCGCCCATCGTCACGTCGCCGAGATCGACGGGGTCGATGTAAACCGCTTCGATATGCTCGAGGCCGGCGACGAACATGTCGGCGTCGTCGTCGCCGCCGAAGGAGCGAATCGCGGCGCCGCCGCAACTCGACACCATCGCCGCCACGGCGAGGACAAGAGTGAGGCGCTTCCAAGTCATTTGGAGTCGTTCTCGCGGTTCCACGGTCATGGCGTAGGGCGCCCGCCCGGCGACGAAGCGCCGGCAACGTAGCAGAAATCCTCGTTCCGGCAAATGGCCGGGGCGCCGATCATAAGATGGCAAGGATGAACTTATACCAACTCTCATTGACGATGACCCACCCCCACCCGCTCGGCTTCGGCCCCGCTCAGCCTCGCGACCTCCCCCGCAAGGGGGGAGGTAAGTGGTGACACGGCACCGGACCGCACCTCCCCCTCGACGGGGGAGGTCGGCGCGTCCTTCGACTGCCTCAGGATGGGGGCGCCGGGTGGGGGTGAGTCAGCGACAAAGCGAACTGGTATTAGGGTAACGGGCGCGAGGCGCCCTTGCGGGGGCGCCGATGCCGCGCGGGGGGCGGCTTGCGGTCGCGCCCGGCCCGGCTCAATGCCGGGCCGCGCTCCTCGTCGTCCTCGACAAGACGCAGCAACAGGCCGCCCGTGACGGGCTCCGCCTCCACCAGGCGGACCCAGACCGGCTCGCCCAGGGTGTAACGCCGGCCCCAGCGGCGACCGATGAGGGCATGGCGTCTCACCTCGTGATCGTAGTAATCGCTCGGCAGCGTGCCGATGGGGACCAGCCCGTCGGCGCCGCTGTCGTCCAGCTTGACGAACAAGCCGAAGCGCGTCACGCCGGCGATGCGCCCGCGAAACACGGCGCCGATGCGCTGGGCGAGGTATGCCGCGGTGAAACGATCGATGGCGTCGCGCTCGGCCGCCGCGGCGCGCCGCTCGGTGGTCGAAACGTGCTCGCCGATCTCGGCGAGGCTCTCGCCTTCGCCGGCCTTGAGCCCGCCCTCGCCGAGGCCGAGACCGGCGATGAGCGCGCGATGGATCAAGAGGTCGGCGTAGCGGCGAATCGGCGAGGTGAAGTGGCAGTAGCGGCCGAGCGCCAGCCCGAAATGACCGATGTTCGCGGGCGCGTACACCGCCTGCGCCTGGCTTCGGAGGACGAGCTCGTGCACCATGGCGCCGTGCGGCGTGAGCGCGGCCTGGGCCAGCAGGTGGGCGAACACGGCCGGGCGCATCACTTGGCCGCGCGCCAATCGAAGGCCGAGCGAATCGAGGAACTCGCCGAGCGCCTCGATCTTGACCGGATCGGGGGCGTCATGCACGCGGTAGAGACAAGGCTGGCGGCGCTCCTCGAGCGTCTCCGCGGCCGCGACGTTAGCGGCGATCATGAATTCCTCGATCAATCTGTGGCTGTCCAGGCGCGGCCGCGGCCGAATGGCGGCCACCTTGCCGTTCTCGTCTAGTATCACGTGGCGCTCCGGCACGTCGAGATCGAGCGTGCCGCGCCTGCGCCGTGCCGTCAGCAACGCCTCGAAGGCGCCGTACAGCGGCGCCACGGTCCGATCCATCAGCGGCCGGGTCGCCGTATCGGGCCGGCCGTCGCGCGCCTGCTGCACCTGCTCGTAGGTGAGCCGCGCCGCCGAGCGCATGAGGGCGCGCCGGAATCGGTGCCGCAGCTTGCGCCCCTCCCGGTCGATCGACATCTCGACGACGAGGCAGGCCCGATCCTCGTTCGGCCTGAGCGAGCACCAGCCGCTCGACAGCGCTTCTGGCAGCATCGGCACCGCGCGGTCCGGGAAATAGACCGAATTGCCGCGACGGCGTGCCTCGCGGTCGAGCGCGTCGTCGGGCCGCACGTAATGCGCCACGTCGGCGATGGCGACCGTGACGCGCCAGCCGCCCTGGTTTCGCGTGTCGTCGTCGGCGGCGGCCGAGACCGCGTCGTCGAAGTCGCGGGCGTCGGCGCCGTCGATCGTGACGAGCGGGAGCGAGCGCAGATCGGCGCGTTGGCCCAGCGGCACGGGCCCCGCGCCCGCGGCCAGCCGCGCGACCTCGGCCGGGAACTCGACCGGGATGTCGTGCTCATAGAGCGAGATCAGGCTGAACGCGCGCGGTTCCGCCAGGCCGCCGATGCGCTCGACGACGCGCGCCCGCGGCAGGCCGAGGCGGTGGGGATGGAGCACTTCGGCCAGCACCAGATCGCCAGGCCGCGCCCCCGCCGCCTCGGCGCCGATCAGCGCGTAGTCGGTCTTCACCCGCCGATCGGTCGGCCGCAGCCTTCCCCCTGGCTCCAACACGCCCACCAGCCGCTTGGGCTCGCCGGCGACGCGACGCACCGGGTAGGCGGTATAGCCGCCTTCCGCGCGGGCGAGGCGGGCCAGCACGCGATCGCCCACGCCCAGCGCCGGCGTGCCGGCGCGATCGGGGGCGAGGAAAATCGGCGGCGGCGGGCCGCGCTCGGTCCACACGACCGGCCGGGCCAGGAGCTCGCCGTCGGGATCGATCGACGAGACTTCGAGCACCGCCATGTCGGGCAGGCGCTTCGCCCGCCGTTGGCGCGGGCGGCGTTTCTCGATCTCGCCCGACTGTTCCTTGCTTGGCAGCGGCGCTTTCGGCTTGCGGCCGCGGCTCATCGGGCCAGCGTCTTGAACTCGATTTCGACGAAGGCGAATTCGTGGTCGTTGGCGTTGATCACGTCGTGCTCGACGCCCGCCGGGCGGTAATACGACTGGCCGGCGACGAGCGCCGCCTCGCGCGTTTGCTTGCCCTCGTCGAGGCGCAGCCTGCCCGTGACGAGCGGCACAACGACGTAATCGTAAGCGTGGCGATGCCAGCCCGTGGCCGCGCCGGGCGCGAAGCGCCACTCCGTGACCTTGACGCGATCGTTGTCCACCTGGACGGTCGCTTGCGCTTGCTTCTGGGTCTCTACTGCCATCGTCCGCTCCTCAAGAAGGTTTGGTTTTCCCGGTCTTGCGACGCTGGCCGCCGTGCCGGGGCGCCGTCCTCTGAGGCGGCTTCTTCCTCCCCTTGGCCGCGCGCGCATCGAGCAGCGCCACCGCCGCCTCAATCGTCAGCGCCGCCGGGTCCATCGATTTCGGCAGCGAGGCGATGGTCGGCCCGTGCCGCACATAGGGTCCGTACCGGCCGCTGTAGAGCGCGATTTGCCCGCCGTCCTTGGGATGGTCGCCGATCGGCTTGCCGGCTTGTCGGCCGCGCGCCGGCGCCTCGGCCAAGAGCGCCACCGCGCGATTGAGGCCGATCGACAGGATATCCTCCTCCGGCGCCAGCGACTTGAACTTCCGGTCGTGCTTCAGATAGGGGCCGAAGCGCCCGATGCCGGCGAGAATCGGTCTGCTGTCGTCGGGATGGGCGCCCACTTCCCGCGGCAGGGCGAGCAGCGCCAACGCCCGAGGCAAGTCCAACTCGGCCGGCGCCGCATTCTTGGGCAGCGCGACGCGCTTGGGTTTGGTCTTCTTGTCCTTGCCGGCGTCGCCCAATTGCACGTAGTGGCCGTAGGGACCGTGGCGCAGGCTGACGGGAAGCCCGCTCGCGGGGTCGGCGCCGAGCAGCCGGGGCGCTTGGCGCTCCTGCTCCGCCGCGCCGTCGCCCCCGGCGACGGCGAGCCTTCGCGTGTAACGGCACTCCGGGTAGTTGGCGCAACCGATGAAGGCGCCGAACTTGCCGAGCTTCAAGCTGAGGCGGCCGCCGCGGCAGGTGGGGCAGAGGCGCGCGTCGCCGTCCTTGCCCTCGGGGAAGAAGTGCGGGCCGAGCGCGCGGTCCAAGGCCGCCACGACCTCGGTGATCGACAGGTCGCGCGTGTCCTCGACCGAGCGGCTGAAGGCGCTCCAGAAGTCGCGCAGCACGGTCTTCCAGTCGATGCGCCCGCCGGAAATGTCGTCGAGCCGATTCTCCAGATCGGCGGTGAAGTTGTACTGCACGTAGCGTTCGAAGAAGTTGGCGAGGAACGCGGTCACCACGCGCCCGCGATCCTCGGGCACGAACCGCTTCTTTTCCAGGCGCACGTAATCGCGGTCCTGCAGCACTTGCATGATCGAGGCGTAGGTGGACGGCCGGCCGATGCCGAGCTCCTCGAGGCGCTTCACCAGGCTCGCTTCCGTGTAGCGCGGCGGCGGCTCGGTGAAGTGCTGGCTCGGCGTTACCGCCCCGCCTGTCACCGCCTCGCCCTCGCGCAAGGCCGGCAGGCGCCGCTCGTCGTCGTCCTCGGCGGGCTCGTCACGGTCCTCGCGGTAGAGCCTGAGAAAGCCGTCGAAACGGACCGAGGAACCCGTCGCCCTGAGGCGCGCGCCGCCGTTCGCCGTTTCGACGTCCGCCCCGACTTGGTCGATGACGGCGCTTTCCATTTGGCTTGCCGCCGTGCGCTTCCAAATGAGCTCGTACAGGCGACCCTGGTCGCGATCCAGCGTCCGGGCGACGTCGGCCGGGCGCCGCGCCATGTCGGTTGGCCGGATCGCCTCGTGCGCCTCTTGCGCGTTCTTGGCCGCGGTCTTGTAAAGGCGCGGGGCCTGGGGCAGGTACCGATCGCCGAACTCGGCCGCGATCAGCCTGCGGCAGGCGGCGATCGCCTCGTTGGACAGCGTCACCGCGTCGGTGCGCATGTAGGTGATGAGCCCGACGGTTTCCCCTTCGACGTCCGCCCCCTCGTACAGCCGCTGCGCGATGCGCATGGTGGCGGTGGCGCCCAATCCCAGCTTGCGCGAGGCCTCCTGCTGCAGCGTCGAGGTGGTGAAGGGGGCATATGGATTGCGCCGCGTCGTCTTGCGCTCGACGGCGCCGATTCGATACGGCGCGCCTTCGAGCACGCGCTCCACCGCCGCCTTGGCGGCCGCCTCGTTCGCCAGGTCGAACTTTTCGAGCTTGCCGCCGGCGACATGGGTGAGCCGCGCCTCGAAGGCCCCGCCCGCGGCCTCGAACGCCGCCTCGACGGTCCAGTATTCGCGCGCGAGGAAAGCCTCGATCTCGGCCTCGCGCTCGCACACCAGGCGCAAGGCCACCGACTGCACGCGGCCCGCCGAGCGCGCGCCGGGCAGCTTGCGCCACAACACGGGCGACAGCGTGAAGCCGACCAGGTAGTCGAGCGCGCGGCGCGCCAGATAGGCCTCGACCAGCTCGCCGTTGACGGCGCGCGGATGGCGCATGGCGTCCTCGACCGCCGACTTGGTGATCTCGTGGAACACCACGCGCTTGACCTCGACGCTGTCGAGCACCTTGCGCCGCTTGAGCTCCTCGACGATGTGCCAGGAAATGGCCTCGCCCTCGCGGTCGGGGTCGGTGGCGAGGATGAGTTGGCGGGCCCCCTTGACGGCTTTGGCGATCTCCTTGAGCCGCGCCTCGGCCTTGCCTTCGACCTGCCAGCTCATGGCGAAGTCCTCGTCCGGCTTGACCGAGCCGTCCTTGGCCGGCAGGTCGCGCACATGGCCGAAGCTGGCGAGCACCAGGTAGCCGGGCCCGAGGTACCGGTTGATGGTCTTCGCCTTGGCCGGCGATTCGACGACGACGACGTTCATCCGGCTACTGCAGATTCCAACGTTTGCGGTTCATGCCGTAGGCATCAGCAGAGAGACCCGGTTGCCTGGCTGGCGTTCCAGGCGGCCGGCCAGTTCCAGCTCCAGGAGCACGGTCCGGACAACGGGGGCGGATAATTGACACTGGCGCAGCAGTTCGTCAACCGCGACCGGCGAGGGGCCGAGCAGAAGCTCGACCCGGACGCGGGCCTCGGGCGTCACGTCCGGGGCGCCGGCGGCCGCTTCCGGGCCCTCGAAGACGGCCTCGGGCGCGGCTAGGCGCGGCGCCGTACCTTCCAAGGCGGCCAGCACGTCGGCGGCGGTCTCGATCAGCGCGGCGCCCTGGCGGATCAGGTGGTTCGTCCCCTGGCAGCGCGGGTCGAGCGGCGAGCCCGGCACCGCCATCACCTCGCGGCCCTGGTCGAGGGCGCAGCGCGCGGTGATGAGCGATCCGGAACGGCGCGCCGCCTCGACCACCAGGACGCCCTGCGCCAGGCCCGAGATCAGCCGGTTGCGGCGCGGGAAGTGGCGGGCCTGCGGCTGCGTGCCCGGCGGCATCTCGGCCACGAGCGCGCCCTTGGCGACGATCTCGGCGTAGAGGTCGCGGTGCTCCGGCGGATAGACCACTTCGATGCCGCCGGCCAGCACGGCGACGGTGCCGGTGGCGAGGCTGCCCCGGTGCGCGGCGGCGTCGATGCCGCGGGCGAAGCCGGAGGCGACGACGAAGCCGGCCGCGCCCAAGTCCCGCGCGATGTCCTGGGCGAGCCGCCGCCCGTTGGCCGAGGCGTTTCGGGTGCCGACGATGGCGACGGTGGGGCGAGACAGCAGACCCACCTCGCCCCGCACCGAGATGACCGGCGGCGCGTCCTCGATGGCGGCGAGCGGCGCCGGATAGTCGGGTTCCATCGCAGCAACGAGGCGGGCGCCCAACTCGGCCAGCGTTTCGAGCTCGCGCTCGGCCGCGGCGCGCGGGAACAGCTCGATGGGGCGCCCCCGCCCGCCGCGCCGCGCGAGGTCGGGCAGGGCGTCGAGCGCGGCGCCGGCGCTGCCGAACCGGTCGATGAGCTGGCGGAAGATGATCGGCCCGACGTTCTCGCTGCGCGTGAGGCACAGCCAGTCGAGGCGTTCCTCGTCGCTCAGGGGGCGGCGGGGGAGGGCCATGGCGCCAAGGGTGGACGAGGGCGATGGGGCGGTCAATGGCCCGATAGGCACGCCTTACTCCGCCGCCTCCCGCCCCACGCTTGCCTCAACCTTGGCGGCGCATTCGTCGAGGAGTATCCTCACGAGGCCGCGGCCACCACTCGCTGCTTCGCCTCCTTGAGAAACGCGATGACCTGCGCGCGGGCAACGGTAGGGAAACCATCAAGGAAATCATCGATCGTCTCGCCCGCCTCGAGGTAGTCGATCAGCGTCTGCACGAGCACGCGCGTGCCGGCGAAGACGGGGGTTCCCCCCATGACCTCGGCCGAACGGGTAACCAGCGGCTCGCCCATGGCGCGAAGCCTATTTCCAAAGCGCCGGCGGCTTCAAGGCGAAAGGGCTCCAAAGTCAGGGCAATCGTATTGGCGGATTGCGGCCTCATGGTTCGAGACGGCCGCTGTCGCGGCCTCCTCACCATGAGGCTCGTTGTTGGCTTTCCTCATCTTGAGGAGCGCCCGAGAGGGCGCGTCTCGAAAGAGGAGGAAAGCCGATCGCAGTCAAATGCGATTGCCCTGGCACAAAAGCTCTATTCGGCCTCAGCTGCCAGCGGCCTCGTCTCTACTCTCGCGGCGCAGAACTTGAATTCCGGGATCTTGCCGATGGGGTCGAGGGCCGGGTTGGTCAAGAGGTTCGCCGCCGCCTCCGCGAAGCAGAACGGGATGAACACCATGCCGGCGGGAACGTCGCGGTCGCTCCGCACCTTGATGTCGAGGGCGCCGCGCCGGGTCGAGACGCGGATCGTCTGGCCCGGCTCGAACCCATGGCGCGCCAAGTCCCGCGGCGCCATGTGGGCGATCGCCTCGGGCTCGATGTCGTCGAGATAGGCGGAGCGCCGGCTCATGGCCCCGGTGTGCCAGTGTTCGAGCAACCGCCCGGTCGAGAGCACCATCGAGAAATCGGGGTCAGAGTCCAAATTCGAGAATCCGATTGCGCACGACGGGGAGATCGTCGTCAGGGCGAAGCCGCGCGGCCAGGCGCGGACGCGTCGCGGCGATCGGCGAGGCGCGGCCGTACCTCTGCCAATCTGGCATTCGAGCCTTGCATCGGAGCTTCGTTCGAGACCGCATTGACCGATCAATCGATTCTTCACCGACCGAGTCTGAACCAACGTTCCCATCAGATGTTTTTGCCGAGGCCTTCGAGAGTGGCGCACACTTCGTCATGGTCGAAACCCATCTTGACGCAGAACCGTCGCAACGTGAGTTTGCCTTTCGCTTTATTGCACGAAGCGCATACCCAAACCATGTTGTCGACCGTGGATAGTCCACCCAAGCTAACGGGGTAGATGTGGTCCGCGACAGACTCTGTCGGTTCGGGAGTCCTGCCACAATACGGGCACGAGTTCATGCGGTCACGCTCCGCAGAGAGCGCGCGACGGACAGTGGGTGCCGTTCCGCGGAGGTTGTCGTGAAACGCGGCCACTTTCGCGGCTGTAACACGCCTTTTGTGCTGCGCTCTAATTTGCCTGAGGACCTCGATCTCGTGCCAAATACGCTTCCTCACCTCGCGTACGCGTTCTAATTGGTGGGAGTCTTCGCGCTCCTTTTCGAATGCCCTCTCGTATGCTTGTTCGGCGGCTGCCATCTCGCGCTCAGCTGCCACTTCCTCGGCAGTTCTTTGGTGGGACACTCGCAGCCCGAATAGTCTCCTCGGGCGCTTGGCGCTTGCGGCAGCGACTCTCCGCTGTGCGTCGTGCACAGCCAAATGTGCGGCCGTCGTTCGCTCGTGGGCCCTCGCGAACTCAACGGCATTCGCACCCAGCTCTTTGTGGCGCCTCAGTAAGTCGGCCAGTTTTTCGTCGACCTCGGTAGGTGTCAGGGCCAAGAATTTCGCACGCAGATCCTTGCGAATTTTCGAAACGAAATTCCGCTTGGTATATCTGCCTCGCCGCATTCAACAGTCAACCATCCGCGCGTCAACTCCAGTCGTGTGCCACTTCAAGAGTCCACCAAGAGGCGGTTTCCTATGCAACGAAGGCATATAGCGGCCAGTTATGGACCTCGGAACGCACGAACTCGGCTAACGGCAGACCCCATCTACGCTCGATTTCGGCTCCAACCGACTGATATAGCTTGAGAAGCCTGTCCGTCGTGGCCTTGTCGTCGAAAAACTCGGCCGAGAAATGCGAGTGGAGAACGCACAGTCGATCCGCCTCAAAGAGCCGGCAATCGCGACTGCCCTTGAGCTTGTCGAGTGCCTTCCTGGCGTCTGAGAGCGGCGATAGCCAGTTGCACCCGAAGAAATATCCCTTAGCCGGTGACCTCGGGTTTGACCACTCGCTGGCATTGTCATCCCAGTCCACGTAGAGATTCGATTCCCGCGAGAAATAGGTCACGGGCGGCATATCCGGCTCATCGTACGGAGCACCCGGAAACCATTTCTGCGTCTCGTGCTCAAAGGCACTCTTGAACTCAGCGGCCTCTTGGATACCTGGCCACGATTTTGCGTTCAGCTCGTAGTAAGCATGCTTGACGACGTGATTATAGAATGCTCGGCACAACCGCTGAAGTTCACCTTCGTGTTTGGCAAAATCGAGCCTACACATATCAACCAGAATGTAAATTTTCGCCATCTCCTCGCGTGCGGTTGCGACCATGAAGTCCGCGCTCTCGAAGCGACGCGCATCGGCAAGCGCGACTGCATCATCCAGGAGCATCTCGGCGTTTTCGACAATCCGATGGATGCCGGCTGAAATTGTCGCAAGCGTTTTCGTAGGGTCGCCAGTGCCGAAGAGCGCCTGATAGAGCACCCTGAACCTTTCCGGTGGAGACGGTCCTGATCGGCTCATACTTTGCCGGGGCTTATCGGTCTATTCCGCCGCCGCGGCCTGCTCCACTTTCTCCACCCTGGCGGCGCAGAACTTGAATTCCGGGATCTTGCCGATGGGGTCGAGGGCCGGGTT
>CAYPKW010000018.1:23235-43789 GCA_964411425.1 uncultured Rhodospirillaceae bacterium | reverse complement strand
CGATTCATTTTTGAGCGATGCCGCGCCGCCTATGGACTAAAGTCAATCGAGACTCAATCATTCGCCAGATGAACCCAAGTGTCTAGCATAGTGTATGCCGTCTTGTCGCTCCTGGCAATCTCGGTCGCGGCGCAGGACGGTGTTTGCCCAGGTTCTCTGGCAATCCGCCTGAACACGGCATCCCGAGCCACGACACCTTCAGCCGGGTGTCCCGGCTACTCGACCCGCAGCGCTTGCAATCCTTTGCCTTCCCGAGGCGGAAGGACGGACGGCGCCGACACGGCGGCGGCCCCGCGCGTATCCGTTTTCGAACAGGCGCTAGAGGGGAATCAGGTTGACCGGAAATGGCTCGTCGCCGCAGCGCCGCCGCGTTCGGCTCCCTGCATCGTCGTCCCGAGCCATGCCCTGCGCGTAGCGAAGGGGTAGCGAAGGATCCCCCGCCGAGCGAGTCGAGATGCCTCGCTCGCGCTCGGCATGACATCCAACCCGCCGATCGAGTCTAGGTCCCTCGGCTCTCCCTCGCTGCACTCGGGACTGCGGCTCGGGACGACAACAGAGGCCAATTGAGCTTCGTCTAGGGCGCCGGCTGCTGCTTCAGGTACTCGATGACGTTCTTACGATCGTCCTCTTCCTTGAGGCCGGGGAACGCCATCTTGCCGCCGGGCACGACCTTCTTGGGACTGGCGAGGTAGGGATCGAGCTTGTCCTCGGTCCAGACGATGCCGGAAGCCTTCATGGCGTCGGAATACTTGAACCCCTCGATCGATGCCGCCGGCCGGCCCACGATCCCCGCCAGCGACGGCCCGACCTTGTTCTTGCCGGGCTCCACGGAATGGCAGACCGCGCATTTCTTGAACACCTTTTCGCCGGCCGCCGCATCGCCCTCGGCCGATGCCGCGCCGCCGAACCCGACGGCCGCCGCGGCGAAGATGGCAACGAGCCAAGGCTTCGATAATGCCGTTCTCGAATGCATGTCGATTTCTCCAGTTCCAAAACAGGCTCTAAGATCCCGCTCCGAAGAACAGGTGCCGCGTAAAGAAGGTGTAGTCCGCTTCGAACGTCATCAGGAACACGAACACCAACACCAGCAGCGGCGGGACCAAGATGGCGTACAACAGGGCGAGCCGCTCCCAGGCCATGTGCATGAAGATGGCGACGATCAGGCCCGCCTTCAACACCATGAACAGGAGGATGAGGGACCACCTGAGGTAGCCCTCGGCGTCGAAGTAGTCGACGAGGTAGGAAGCGGTGCTGAGAACGAACAGCAAGCCCCAGATCTTGAGATAAACGCCAATCGGATGTTGTTGGCCCTCTGCGTGCGCCATGTTTCCCTCTTACCAGAGATAGAAGACCGCGAAGATGAACACCCACACCAGGTCGACGAAGTGCCAATAGAGACCCATGATCTCGACGGCCTCGTAGTTCCCCTTCCGGCTGGTGAAGAAGCCGCGCCGACTGCGGTCGAAGTCTCCGCGCCAAACCTTGCGCGCGATGATGATCAGAAAAATCACGCCGATCGACACGTGAGTGCCATGGAAACCCGTGATCATGAAAAAGGTGGAGCCGAACTGGGCCGCGCCGAACGGGTTGCCCCAGGGGCGAACCCCTTCATCCACGATCAGCTTGGTCCACTCGAAGGCCTGCATGCCGACGAACGTGGCGCCGAAGGCTGCCGTCACCAGCATCAAGACGGCGGATTTGACGCGATCGCGCCGATAACCGAAGTTGACGGCCATGGCCATCGTGCCGCTGCTGCTGATCAAGATGAAGGTCATGATGGCGATCAGGATGAGGGAAATCTTATGGCCCCCGATCGTCAAGGCGAAGATCTCGCTGGGGTCGGGCCACGGCACCGGCGTGGACATCCGCACCGTCATGTACGAGAGCAGAAAACAGCTGAAGATGAACGTATCGCTGAGGAGGAAGATCCACATCATCGCCTTGCCCCAGGGGACGTTCTTGAACGCCCGCTGGTCCGACGACCAGTCGGCAGAGATGCCTTGCCAGCCGCCCGGCCGGGCGAGTGGGTCAGACTTATCGGTCACCGCGACTTCAGCCATGTGCTCTCGATCCTCGGCTCACGTGAACAACAGAAGGGCGAACAAGACCAACCACACCAGCAGCAGGAAGTGCCAGTACAGCGCGCACAGCTCGACGCTCAAGCGAAATCGGGCCGCCTCGACCCCGCGCCACACCTTGTCGATGGTTCTACCCCAGGCCACCAGGCCGCCCAACAGGTGAGCCGCGTGCAGTCCGGTAAGCAGGTAGAAGAAGGCGACGGACGGGTTGGCGGCGGCGAAATAACCCAAGTCGACGAGCTGCCGCCACGCCAGCAATTGCCCGGCCAGGAAGGCAAACGCGAAAACGCCCCCTAGAAGCAGCCCGAATTTCACGCCGTCCATCCGGCCCCGGCGCGCGCCGATGCACGCCCATTGCAGCGCGGCGCTGCTCAGGACCAGCAGCGCCGTGTTCAACCACAACAGCGCCGGCTCGGGCAGGGGGCGCCAGTCCGCGGCCGCCATCCGGTCGTGGTAAGCGACGACCGAGAGCGAGAACAGGACCGTGGCCACGGCAAGAAACACCCTGAGGCCGAGCGCCGCCGTGGGCAGAGAAAATGCGCCCCCATCGCGCGCGTCCGCGACGGCGCCTTTCATCGGCGCCCAGGGTTTTTCCGTCAACTGATGGAACAGGTTCACGTTCAGGCCACCCGGGCGCACGACGCCACTCCGGCCCGGCTCGAAGCCATGACTACCACCGCAGGGGCCATCCGAGCGCCCCTATTCCGCCGGCTGGACCGCTAAACCCGAACCGCCCTCACGGCCCTTATCGGCGGCCGGCCGATCCGGCGGAACGTTCTGCGGTATGAAGTCCTCCTTGGCGCCCGGCACGCTGTAGGCGTAGGCCCAGCGATAGACCACCGGCAGCGTCGGGCCGAAGTTGCCATGCCCCGGCGGGGAATCGTGCGTCTGCCACTCCAGCGTGGTGGCCCGCCACGGGTTGCGGCCGGCGAGTTTTCCCTTGAACAGACTCCACACCAAGTTGAACAAGAACAGCACCTGCGTCGCGCCCACGAGCAACGCCGTTACGGTGACGAATTCATTCAGCGTGTGGGCCGACGGCGGGATGAAGCCGGTCTCCCCCATTTCGAAATAGCGGCGCGGCACGCCTAGGAAGCCCAGGTAGTGGAGGGGCAAAAAGATCGCGTAGGCGCCGAGGAAGGTGACCCAGAAGTGAATCTTGCCCAAGGCTTCGTTCAGCATTCGCCCGGTGATCAAGGGGTACCAGTGGTATATCGCCCCGAAGATGACGAGGATCGGCGCCACGCCCATCACCATATGGAAGTGCGCGACCACGAACATGGTGTCGGAAAGCGGAATATCCACGACCGCATTGCCGAGGAACAATCCCGTGATGCCGCCGTTCACGAACGTGATGATGAACGCGATGGCGAACAGCATCGGGACCGTAAGGTGGATGTTGCCGCGCCACAGCGTCAGCGTCCAGTTGTAGACCTTGAGGGCGGTGGGCACGGCGATGATGAGCGTGGTGGTGGCGAAGAAGAATCCGAAATACGGGTTCATGCCGCTGACGTACATGTGGTGCGCCCACACCACGAAGCTGAGGGCGCCGATCGCCACGATCGCCCAGACCATCATCCGATAGCCGAAGATGTTCCTCCGGGCGTGGACGCTGATGAGGTCGGAGACGATGCCGAAAGCCGGCAAGGCGACGATGTAGACCTCGGGATGGCCGAAAAACCAGAACAGGTGTTGAAACAAGATCGGGCTGCCGCCCTCGTAGCTAAGCTGTTGGCCCATCTCGACGATGGCCGGCATGAAGAAGCTGGTCCCCAGGACCCGGTCCAACGTCATCATCACGGCGCCGACGAACAAGGCGGGGAAGGCGAGCAGCGCCAGGATGGTGGCCATGAAGATGCCCCATACCGACAACGGCAGGCGCATCAGCGTCATGCCGCGCGTGCGAGCCTGGAGGACCGTCACCACGTAGTTCAACCCGCCCATGGTGAACCCGATGATGAAGAGAGCGAGCGAGACGAGCATCAAGATGATGCCGCCATCCGACCCCGGAGTGCCGGACAGGATGGCCTGGGGCGGGTAGAGCGTCCAGCCGGCGCCGGTCGGCCCGCCCGGCACGAAGAAGCTCGCCACCAGCACCAGCACGGCGAGCAGATAGACCCAGTAGCTCAGCATGTTCACATAGGGGAAGACCATGTCGCGGGCGCCGACCATGAGCGGGATGAGGTAGTTGCCGAAGCCGCCGAGGAACAGCGCGGTGAGCAGGTAAATCACCATGATCATCCCGTGCATGGTGATGAACTGGTAGTATTCCTCCGCGTCGATAAAGGAGAACGTGTCCGGGAAGCCCAACTGGAGGCGCATCATCCACGACAACACCAGAGCCACCAGCCCTATCGAGATCGCCGTGAGGGCGTACTGGATGGCGATGACCTTGGCGTCTTGGGAAAAGACGTAGGTCGTCCACCAGCTTTTCGAATGGTAAAGCTCCACCTCCGCGACTTCGGCAGGCGGGATTTGTTCGGCCGCGGTAGGCTGGTAGTAGGCCATCAGAACACCCTCTTCGCTTCCTTTGCCCGAGGCTCCAACGGATCGAGTCGCACGGTGCAAATCCTCATTCCGCCGCGTCCGCCTCCCCCTCGCTCAAGGCCGTATTCAATTCCTCCGCCGCGCCGGTTCCGGATCGAGCCAACGACTGCGCGAACGTCGGCTGCTCCGCCAACCACGCCCGATAGGCGCTCTCCTCCTCCACCACGACCTTGCTACGCATAGCATAGTGCCCGACGCCGCATAACTCAAAGCAGAGTATGTCGAATGTCCCGGTTCTGGTGGGGGTGAACCAATAGTAGGTGACCGTGCCCGGCACCATATCCATCTTGGCCCGGAACTGGGGCACGTAAAAGTCGTGCAGGACGTCGATGGAGCGGAGCAACACCTTGACCGGCTTGTCGAGCGGCAGGTGCAGATCGTCGCCTTCGACCAGGACGTCGTCCTGCCCGCTGGCATCGTCCAAATTCAGGCCAAACGGGTTTTCCGGACTGATATTCCGGGATTCGGAGGTACCCAACACGCCGTCCGCCCCAGGGAATCGGAAGCCGAACTGCCACTGCTGGGCCATGACCTCGAACTCCGCCGCGTCCTTCGGGACCGTGATGAACTGGTCCCACACGAACAAGCCGGGGGTCAACATGCCGGCGACGCCCACCGAGGTCAATCCGGTGAGCCACCACTCCAACTTCTTGTTCTCCGGCTCGTACTCCGCCCGTCTTTCCGGCCGGTGACGGTAGCGGAACACGCAATAGGCCATGAAAAAAATGATGCCGATGAAAACAACCCCGGTGATCCAGAACGTGATGAGGATGGTGTCATCGACGTAACCCCAATTCGAGGCAATGGGCGTCCACCACCACGGGCTCAAAAAGTGAAATGCGACAGTGGCGGCGCCTACCAAGAGCAGTAAGAGTGCTACGATCATTCCCTAGTCGTCCTTAGCTTTGGCCCAAAACATTCATGACTGACGGTTTGGCGACCGCGAACCGATGAACGGGGCGGGCTCGCAAGCCACTTCTCCGGCGCGAGCGACGGTCGTTCCGCAGTCAAACACAGACCCTCGAACTCGAACCCCGGACAATGCCGCGAATCGGCCGGATTATATCCGCTCCCGCGCGGCCAATCCACCATCATAATCGCCGTCCGCGGCCAAGACGCGGGCCGTCCCTTTGCCTTGCCCGATGAATTATGCGACCTTGGCCCGAGCGCCCAGGGCCGCGACAGCGGGAGACCCATGCCCAATCCAGAGCATCCCACCTTCTCCGAGGAGGACGTGCTGCAACTGCACGCCGGCGGCCGGCCGGGCAAGATCGAGATCCGCGCCACCAAGCCGCTCACCACCCAGCGCGACCTGTCGCTGGCCTATTCGCCCGGCGTGGCGGTCCCCTGCCTCAGGATCCACAAGGACCCGAGTCTCGCCTACGACTACACCGCCAAGGGCAACCTGGTGGCGGTGATCTCGAACGGCACCGCGGTCCTGGGGCTGGGCGACCTTGGCGCGCTTGCCTCGAAGCCGGTGATGGAAGGCAAGGCGGTGCTGTTCAAGCGCTTCGCCGACATCGACGGCATCGATATCGAAGTGGACACCCGCGACGTGGACGAGTTCGTCAACTGCGTGCGCTACCTGGGGCCAACCTTCGGGGGCATCAACCTCGAGGACATCAAGGCGCCGGAATGCTTCATCATCGAGCAACGGTTGCGCGAGGCGATGGACATCCCGGTGTTCCACGACGACCAGCACGGCACCGCGATCATTGCCGCGGCCGGGCTGTTGAACGCCCTCGACCTCACCGGCCGGAAACTCGCCACCACGCGCATCGTCGTCAACGGCGCCGGCGCGGCGGCGATCGCCTGCATCGAGCTGGTGAAGGCGATGGGGCTGCCGCCCGAAAATGCCGTGCTGTGCGACACGCAGGGCGTCATCTACCAGGGCCGCCTGAAGGGCATGAACCAGTGGAAGTCGGCGCACGCAGCCAAGACGAGCGCGCGCACGCTGGCCGAGGCGCTCAAGGGCGCCGACGTGTTCTTCGGCCTCTCGGTCAAGGGCGCGGTCACCCAGGCCATGGTGGCGGGCATGGCGGCGAAGCCGATCGTCTTCGCCATGGCGAACCCTGACCCCGAGATCATGCCCGAGGAGGTGCGCGCCGCGCGCAAGGACGCGATCATCGCCACCGGGCGCTCGGACTACCCCAACCAGGTGAACAACGTGCTGGGGTTCCCCTACATCTTTAGGGGCGCGCTCGACGTGCGCGCGTCCACCATCAACGACGCCATGAAGATCGCGGCGGCCCACGCCATCGCGGCGCTGGCCCGCGAGGACGTGCCGGACGAGGTGGACGCGGCCTACGCCGGCCGGCGATTGCGTTACGGCCCCGAGTACATCATCCCGGTGCCGTTCGACCCGCGGCTCATCAGGACGGTGCCGGCGGCGGTCGCCCGGGCGGCGATGGAGAGCGGCGTCGCTCGCCGGCCGATCCTCGACATGGACGAGTACCGGGCCGAGCTGTCGGCGCGCCTCGATCCCGTCTCGGCCAGCCTGCACCTCATCTTCGAGCGGGTGCAGAACAACCCGAAGCGCGTCGTGTTCGCCGAGGGCGAGGAGGAGAAGTCGATCCGCGCCGCCATCGCCTTCCGCGCCGCCGGCTACGGCACGCCCATCCTGGTCGGGCGCGAGGAGCGCGTGGCGGAAGTGGCGCGCGCGGCTGGCCTCGCCGAAGCCGAGACGCTCGAGGTCCACAACGCGCGTTTGAGCCGCCACAACAAGACCTACACCGATTTCCTCTACCGCCGTTTGCAGCGCAAGGGCGCCATGTACCGCGACTGCCAGCGCATGGTGAACCAGGACCGCAACGTGTTCGCGGCCTGCATGGTGGCGCAAGGCGACGCCGACGCCATGGTGAGCGGGCTGACGCGCAGCTTCTACAGCAGCTTCGAGGAGATCTCGCGCGTCATCGACGCGAAACCGGGTCACCTGGTGTTCGGGCTGTCCATCGTTCTGGCGCGCGGCCACACCGTGTTCCTCGCCGACACCTCGGTGCACGAGCTGCCGAGCCCCGAGCAGCTCGCCGACATCGCCGTGCAGAGCGCCGTCAAGGCGCGCCAGCTCGGCCACGAACCGCGCGTCGCCTTCCTGTCGTTCTCCAACTTCGGCAACCCGCTGCGCGAGAAGGCGGAGCGCGTGCGCGAGGCGGTCGCCGTCCTCGACCGGCGCAAGGCGGACTTCGAGTACGACGGCGAGATGCAGGCCGACGTGGCGCTCGACTTCGCGCTGATGCGCTCGCTCTATCCGTTCTGCCGGCTCACCGGTGCCGCCAACGTGCTGGTCATGCCGGCGCTGCACAGCGCCAACATCTCGGCCATGCTGCTGCAGCGCCTCGCCGGCGGCACCGTGATCGGGCCGATGTTAACCGGCTTCGCCAAGCCGGCCCAGATCGTGCGCGCGGGCGCCACGGTGAACGACCTGGTCAACGCCGCGGCGCTGGCCGCGCTCGACGCGGTGCGCTGATGCCGGCCGCGGGGCCGCCGCCGGGGGCCGAGCGGCTCTACCCGTCCGTCGATTCGCTGCTGCCCGACGAGATCGCGCTCAAGGCCGAGGCGGTGGGGGCGGCGAAGGCCCGGCTCGACGCGCTGAGCCTGTTCGCATTGGCCGTGCTCGCCGGCGCCTTCATCGGGCTCGGCGCCATGTTCTCCACCACCGTGCTCGCCGGGGCGGACGATGCGCCTTACGGGGCGGTCCGCTTCGCGGCCGGCGTGGCGTTCTCGCTCGGCCTCGTCCTCGTCATCGTCGGCGGCGCCGAGCTGTTCACCGGCAACGCGCTCATGGTGATGGCGTGGGCCGGCCGCAAGATCACGCTGGTGGAGATGCTGCGGGCTTGGGCCATCGTCTTCGCGGGCAATTTCGTGGGCGCCTTCGGCACCGCTCTCTTGGTCGTACTCGCCGGCCAGTACGAGCACGGCGGGGGCAGCGTCGGCATCGCGGCCCTGGACCTCGCAAAGGCCAAGGCGGAGGAATCGTTCTGGCACGCGCTATTCCTGGGCGTGCTCTGCAACGTCCTGGTGTGCCTCGCGGTCTGGCTCGCGCTCGGCGCCCGGAGCACCGCCGACAAGATCCTCGCCATCGCCTTGCCGATCGCGGCCTTCGTCGCCGCCGGGTTCGAGCACTCGGTGGCCAACATGTACCTGCTGCCGGTGGGGCTGCTGATCAAGGCACTGGCGCCGGCCGAGTTCTGGGCCGCGATCGGCGCCGAACCGGGCGTCTACGCCGGACTCACCTGGGCGCGCTTTCTCCTCGGCCTGGTGCCAGTGACGATCGGCAACGTGATCGGCGGCGGCGCCTTGGTGGGCGCCGTCTACTGGTTCATTTACCTACGCCGCCGGCCGGGCTGAACCGCGCTCAGTTCGCCGCGTCGATCGAGATGGAACGCACCCAGTAGCTGCCGCCGCTGTTGACCAGGAGGAAACCGTCGAAGGGCTTGCGGATCTGGGTGTCCTGCACCGCGATTGCGTCCTGTCCGTCGACGCTGACCACCATGTTGCCGGCCTTGTCCCGGGTCCAGTCGATGACGTGCGGCTTGCCGTTCTCGAAATTGATCGGCCCGCTGCTCTGGCCGATGACGGTCGCTCCCTTCGGGGTGATGCGTTGCAGCAGCAGGCCGTTCGCCGCCCCCGGCAGGTACGCGATGCGATAGGCGGTCGCCCCGGACGGGCCCAGGTAGGGGCCGAAATCGAGCCGCCCGAAGCGGTCGCGGGAGGTCAACTCGAAGCGCACGGCGAAGGAATTGGAGAACGCGACCGCCGTGTAGATCGAGGCGTAGGTGGCCTGGCCTTGCGGCTGCAGGAGCGCGCCGATGAGGCCGCCGAGGCCTTGGGTTCCGGTCGCCAGCGGCTGGCCGATCGAGCTCTTGAGGCCCGAGTTCGCCCCGCGCGGGTCGACCTTGAACTGACCGGCGCTCACCTGCCAGGTCGGGTTGGCCGTGAAGTTGCCGTCGCGGAAGTCGTCGAACAGCACGCGCGCGCTCCACGGATTCTCGTAAGCGTCGAGAATGTCCTTGAGATCCTCCAGGAACAGGGGGTCGGCGGCGCGAGCCTGCTCCGCCTCCTCGATGAGGGCGCGCAGATTGGCGACCAGGTCATCGACCTCGCCGGATTCCTGCGTTCCCTCCCAGGTGTCGTAGCGCGTGGTCTGGCCGGTTGCCGGCGCCGTCGCCAATCCTGCGATCGCGGCCGCGCCCAGCAGCATCGCCGCCAGCGCAAACTTCGTCGTCACGGTTGTCATGGTTGTCTCCGCCCCGTCAAATTAGCCTTCGCCAGCCAGTCTTATAGCACGGCCGCGCGGCTCGAGTCATGCGGCCTCGACCGGCGCGGTTGACGGCGGGTATCGGTTGCGAAGTAGATGCGCCGATAGAACGATGCCCGCCGCGATCATCATCGCCTTGCTGGCGGCGCCGAGCCTGGGGGCCCTCTTCGTCCTCGCGCTCGGCGGCTGGCTCGACTGGTTGCCGGGCGCGCTCGCGGCCGCCGGCATCGCGCTACTGCTCGCCTTCATCGCGTGGCCGCCCTTGCGTCGGCTGCGCCGCCTCGCCGCCCGCATCGAGGGGCTGGCGGCCGGGACGAGCGCCGAGCCGGCCGATCCCGGATTCCTCACCCGCGACCTCGAGGCGGCCGTACTCCACGCCGGCCGGGAGCTGGACCGGCGGCGCCGCGAAACCGACGCGGCGCTGGACCTCGGGTTGGCGATCCTCGACCGCCTGCCGATGCCGCTTCTGCTGCTGGATGCCTCGCGCCGGCTGGCGCGCGTCAATCCGGCGGCCGAGCTGCTGCTCGGCCAAGGCATCGCGGGGCGCGATCTCACCGCCGTGCTGCGCGATCCGGGACTCATGGAGGCGGTGGACGAGGCGCTGGCCGGCGGGCCCGGCCGGGCCGTCGAGTTCGTTGTTCCGGTTCCGGTGGAGCGCCACCTGAGCGCCCGCGTCGAGCCGCTGCGGCAGGCCGAAGGGCCCGCGGCGCTGGTGGCGCTCCACGACCTGACGGCGATCGCCCAGGCCCAACGCCTGCGCATGGACTTCATCGCCAACGTGAGCCACGAGCTGCGCACGCCGCTGGCGACGCTGGTCGGCTTCATCGAGACCCTGCGCGGCCCGGCGCGCGAGGACGCGGAGGCGCGCGAGCGCTTCCTTGCCATCATGCACGATCAGGGCCGGCGGATGGCGCGGCTGGTCGCCGACCTGTTGTCGCTGTCGCGCGTCGAACTGCACGAGCACACGCCGCCCACCGGGCGGGTCAATCTCGCCGCGGTCCTGCAGGGCGTCGCGGACACGCTGCAGATCAAGGCAGAGCAGAAGGGGATGCGCATCGAGCTCGGCGTTTCTCCGCCGGGACCGAGCGAGGCGCCCGGTCCGCTCGCGGCCCTGCCGCCCGCGGTGGGCGATGCCGACGAGCTCGCGCAAGTCTTCCAGAACCTGATCGACAACGCGATCAAGTACGGACGCGAGGACACGAAGATTCGCGTGGCCGGCTGGGTGGCGGAACCGGGCCGGGTCGCCGTCGCCGTCATGGACGAGGGCGAGGGCATCGGGCGCCTGCATCTGCCGCGCCTCACCGAGCGGTTCTACCGCGTCGACACCGCCCGCTCGCGCGACCTCGGCGGCACCGGCTTGGGCCTCGCCATCGTCAAGCACATCCTGCTGCGCCACCGCGGCGCCCTCAAGATCGACAGCATCGAGGGCAAGGGCAGCACCTTTACCGTCATCCTGCCGGTCGACTCTGCCAGCCCGACGCCGTAGTTGATTTGTAACACATTGATATAAATAGCTTTTTGTTTTAGTTCTTGATAGTGTCTGTCATTAAACTGTAATACAATTGTCATATTATAGTATCGCGCGGCGACTAGAAGGGATCGGCTCCGTCACCAATCGCAACGACAAGGAGACGACGTCCATGAAACAGACCTTGGCCATCGCCGCGCTGGCGGTCCTTGCCTACGCCGCCCCGGCCGAAGCGCGCGACCAGATCCGGATCGTCGGGTCGAGTACCGTGTATCCGTTCACCAGCGCCGTCGCCGAGCAGTTCGGCAAGACGGGCGGCTTCAAGACCCCGGTGGTGGAATCGACCGGCACCGGCGGCGGCATCAAGCTGTTCTGCGCCGGCGTGGGCGAAGGCCACCCGGACATCGCCAACGCCTCGCGCAAGATCAAGGAGTCCGAAATCAAGCAATGCGCCGAGCATGGCATCGACGCCATCACCGAAGTGAAGATCGGGTACGACGGCATCGTGCTGGCGACATCGAAGGAGCGTCCGGCCGTTGCGCTGAGCCTGGCGCAGTTGTGGCTGGCGCTGGCCAAGGAGGTGCCGGCAGGAGGCGGACTGGTCGCCAATCCGTATGAGAAGTGGTCCGACATCGACCCCGCGCTGCCGGACCAGAAAATCGAGGTGCTCGGCCCGCCGCCCACGTCGGGTACGCGCGACGCCTTCGTCGAGCTGGCGTTGGACAAGGGCTGCGCCGGCTTCCCGGAGGTGGCGGCGCTGGCGGACGACGCCAGGAAGGCCGCCTGCCAGACCGTCCGCGAGGACGGCGCCTTCATCGAGGCGGGCGAGAACGACAATCTGATCGTCCAGAAACTGGCGGCCAATCCGAATGCCTTCGGCGTGTTCGGCTACAGCTTCCTCGACCAGAACCTCGACAAGCTGCACGGTGCTACCATCGACGCCGTCGCGCCGACCTTCGAGGCCATCGCCGACGGCTCCTACCCGGTGTCGCGCTCGCTTTACATCTACGTCAAGAACGCGCATGTGGGCGCCGTGCCGGGCATGCGGGAGTTCCTTGCCGAATACACGAGCGACCGGGCCGCCGGCGAGGAAGGCTATCTGGCCGACAAGGGGCTCATTCCGCTGCCCGAGGCGGAGCGCGCGCGGGTCGCGGCCGACACCTTGGCGCTGCGGCCGCTGACTGATTAGTGATGCGTCTGTGACAGATGATACCCCGTGTGACATTTATCGGTTGTCACCCCGGCCAAGCGGCACAGCCGCGCGAGCCGGGGTCCATGGCGCCACAGGCGAGATGGACCCCGGATCTCGCTTCGCTCGTCCGGGGTGACGATGGAAATTGGCTTGGAATTCATCTGTTCGTGACGATCCACTAGAACAGGGTTCGCGGGCGTGCATCCATGCGACATCTCGTTCTCGTCTCGACGCTGCTGCTGCTGAGCCTTGCCGCCTATTGGATGGGCCGCCGCCGGGCGCTGGCGGCGGCGGGGAGAGAGCGCCGGCGCCTTCAGTCGCTGCCCGGCTATCACGGCCTCTATGTCGCGCTGTGGTGCGGGGTCCCGGCGCTCGCCGCGGTGCTGCTGTGGCTCACGTTGGAGCCGCAACTCATATCGCTGCTGTTGCGGCCGAGCCTGCCGGCCGGCAGCGAGGCATTGTCGCCCGGCGAGCACGAGCTACTGCTCGGCAAGATCGTGCGGTTGGCCGAAGGCGGCGGCGCTTTCGATTCGGTCGATCCGGCGCTGGCGGCGGCGGCCGATCGCATGGAAGCGCTGCGCTGGATCGGTTTCGCCGCGACGGCGGCCCTCGGCCTTTCGATCGCGGCGGCCGGCTTCGGCTGGGCGAGCCGGCGCATCGGGCCCGCCTTCAAGGCCCGCCAGCGGGTGGAGCGAGCCGCAATCGGCGCCATGATCGGCGCCTCGACGCTCGCCGTCCTCGCCACCGTGGGCATCGTGCTCTCGCTGCTGTTCGAAGCGGCGCGCTTCTTCGCCGCCGTGCCGCCGAGCGACTTCCTGTTCGGGCTGCACTGGAGCCCGCAGACCGCGCTCCGCGCCGACCAAGTGGGCAGCTCCGGCGCCTTCGGGGCGGTGCCGCTGTTCGCCGGCACCCTCATGGTGACCCTGATCGCCATGGCGGTGGCCGTGCCGATCGGGCTGCTGGCGGCGGTCTACATGTCCGAATACGCGGGGCGGCGCTTGCGCGCCGCGGCGAAGCCAGCGCTCGAGATGCTGGCCGGCGTTCCCACCGTGGTCTACGGCTTCTTCGCCGCCGTGACCGTGGGGCCGGGGTTGCGCGACCTCGGCGCCGCGGTAGGATTCGATGTGGCCACCGAAAGCGCGCTCGCCGCCGGCCTCGTCATGGGCGTCATGATCATTCCGTTCGTCTCCTCGCTGTCCGACGACGTGATGAACGCGGTGCCGCAGTCCTTGCGCGACGGCTCCTACGCGCTCGGCGCCACGCCGTCGGAGACCATCCGCAAGGTGGTGATCCCGGCGGCCTTGCCGGGCATCGTCGGCGCCGTCCTCTTGGCCGTGTCGCGCGCCGTGGGCGAGACCATGATCGTGGTCATGGCGGCGGGACTGGCCGCCAACCTGACCGCCAATCCGTTGCAAGCGGTGACCACGGTCACCGTGCAGATCGTGACCCTGCTGGTCGGCGACCAGGAGTTCGACAGCCCGAAGACGCTGGCGGCGTTCGCGCTCGGGCTGACGCTGTTCGTCGCCACCCTGGCGCTCAACGTCGTGGCGCTCGCCCTGGTGCGGCGCTACCGGGAGAAATATGTCTGATCGCGCCACCTCGGCCGCCCGCGCGCGGCTCCGCCGCCGACACAGGGCGGAGCGCCGGTTCAGGCTGTACGGCCTCGGCTCGATCTTGGCCGCGATCGGCATCCTCGCGCTGCTGCTGGCGAGCATCGCCTGGCAGGGTTCCGGCGCCTTCCTCGCCACCCGCATCGCGCTCGACATCTACTTCGAGGAGAGCCTCATCGACCCCGCGGGCACGAGGGCGCCGAAGGATATCGGCCAGGCCGACTACGCCCAGCTCGTCAAGCGCGCGCTCGAGGCGCGCTTCCCGGAGGCGACTTCGCGCCAAGAGCGGCGCCAACTCGGCGCCCTCCTCAGCGCCGATGCGCCCTTCCAGCTGCGCCAAATGGCGCTGGCCCAACCGGCGTTGATCGGCGAGACCGTCCGTATCCGGCTCGCCGCCGGCAGCGACATCGACATGCTGAACAAGGGCGCGCTGCCGCGCCAGGCGGGCCGGCTCACGGCCGACCAGATCGCCTGGTTCGACGCGCTGGCCGCCGAAGGGCGCGTCGCACTCGCCGTCAACTGGGGGTTCCTCACCCAGGGCGACAGCCGGGAACCGGAGCAGGCGGGCCTCGCCAGCGCCTTGATCGGCAGCTTCCTCACGCTTGCGGTGGCCTTGCTGCTTTCGTTTCCGCTGGGCGTGGCGAGCGCGGTATATCTGCAGGAGTTCGCGCCCAGGAACCGGTGGACCGACTTGATCGAGGTCAACGTCAACAACCTGGCGGCGGTGCCTTCGATCGTGTTCGGGCTGCTGGGCCTCGCCATCTTCCTCGGATTCTTCGAGCTGCCGCGCTCGGCCTCGCTGGTGGGCGGCATGGTGCTGGCGCTGCTGACGCTGCCGACCTTCATCATCGCGGCGCGCGCAGCACTCAACGCGGTGCCGCCTTCGATTCGCGAGGCCGCGCTCGCCATGGGCGCCTCGCCCCTGCAGGTCGCCATGCACCATGTCCTGCCGGCGGCCATGCCCGGCGTGCTGACCGGGGCCATCATCGGCATGGCGCGCGCGGCCGGGGAAACGGCGCCGCTGTTGATGATCGGCATGGTCGCCTTCATCGCCGACGCGCCCCGGGGCCCGACCGACCCGGCGACCGCGTTGCCGGTCCAGATCTTCCTGTGGGCGGACGCGCCCGAGCGCGGCTTCGTCGAGAAGACGAGCGCCGCCATCCTGGTGCTGCTGGTCTTTCTGGCCGCCATGAACGGGCTTGCGATCATGCTGCGCCGGCGCTTCGAGCGGCGCTGGTAGCGGAATGGCAGCACTTCCGGCGACGGCGGCGGAGCCGATACGACCGGTCAAGGTGGCGGCGCAGGGCGTCAACGTGTTCTACGGCGAGAAGCAGGCGCTGCGCGACGTGAGCCTCGAGATCCGCGCCTTCGAGGTGACGGCGCTGATCGGTCCCTCGGGCTGCGGCAAGACCACCTTCCTGCGCTGCCTCAACCGCATGAACGACGTGATCGACGGCTGCCGCGTCGAAGGCACCATCCTGGTGGACGGCGAGGACATCTACGACAAGGCGCTCGACCCGGTGTTGCTCAGGGCGCGCATCGGCATGGTGTTCCAGAAGCCGAACCCGTTCCCGAAGTCGATCTACGACAACGTCGCCTACGGGCCGCGCATCCATGGGCTGGCGTCGAGCCGCGCCGAGCTCGACCGCATCGTGCGCGCGAGCCTGGAGCGCGCGGCGCTGTGGGGGGAAGTCGCCGACCGCCTCGGCGATCCGGGCACCGGGCTGTCGGGCGGCCAGCAGCAGCGCCTGTGCATCGCGCGCGCCATCGCCGTCAACCCCGAGGCGATCCTGATGGACGAGCCGTGCTCGTCGCTCGACCCCATCGCCACCGCCCGGATCGAGGAGCTGATCGACGAGCTGCGCCTGAAGTTCACCATCGTCATCGTCACCCATTCGATGCAGCAGGCGGCCCGCGTCTCGCAGCATGCCGCCTTCTTCCACCTGGGCCAACTGATCGAAGAGGGCCCGACCGAGCAGCTGTTCACCAGCCCGCGCGACGGCCGCACGCAGGGCTACATCACGGGACGGTTCGGATGACCGATCAGCCGACGGACCACATCGTCAAGTCGTTCGACGACGATCTCAACCAGTTGCGCCGGATGGTGGCGGAAATGGGCGGGCTTGCCGAGGCGCAACTGCAGGCCGCGATCGAGGCGCTGACGCGCCGCGACGCCGAGCTCGCACAGCGCGTCGTCGGCGCCGACGCGCGCATCGACGAGGTCGAGCACCAAGTGAGCAACGCCGCCGTGCGCATGCTGGCGCTGCGCCAACCGATGGCGCGGGACCTGCGCGCCGCGGTGGCGGCACTCAAGATCTCGAGCGACATCGAGCGCATCGGCGACTACGCCGCCAACGTGGCCAAGCGGGCCATCGCTCTCGCCCAGGCGCCGCCGGTGCGCCCGGCGCACCTGATTCCGCGCATGGGCAAGCTGGCGCAGGCGATCATCAAGGACACGCTCGACGCCTACGCGGCCGAGGACGCCGACAAGGCGATCGCCGCCTGGCGCCGCGACGAGGAGGTGGACGAGATGTACAACAGCCTGTTCCGCGAGCTCCTCACCTACATGATGGAGGACCCGCGCAACATCGGCCCCGCCACCCACCTGCTGTTCATCGCCAAGAACATCGAGCGCATCGGCGACCACGCTACCAACATCGCCGAGACGGTGCACTACCTGGTGCGCGGGCGCCCGATGGACGAGGCGCGGCCCAAGGGCGACAAGACGAGTTTCACCCTGGTGCCACCGCCCGCCGACAAGATCGAGGGGCCGCGATGAAGCCGCTCGTTCTCGTCGTCGAGGACGAGGCGGCGCTGGTGACGCTCTTGACCTACAACCTGGAACGCGCCGGCTTCCGGGTGGCGGCGGCGAAGGACGGCGAGGAGGCCCTGCTGCTGGTGCGCGAAGAGCGCCCCGACCTGGTGCTGCTCGACTGGATGCTGCCGCTCATGTCGGGCATCGAGGTGTGCCGGCACTTGCGCCGCGCGCCGGAGACGCGGGCGCTGCCGGTCATTCTGCTGACCGCGCGCGGCGAGGAGGGCGACAAGCTGCGCGGCCTCGAAGCCGGCGCCGACGATTACGTGACCAAGCCGTTCAGCCCGAGCGAGCTGGTGGCGCGCGTGCGCGCGCTGTTGCGCCGT
The DNA here is from genome assembly GCA_964411425.1 of uncultured Rhodospirillaceae bacterium. GTDB lineage: Bacteria > Pseudomonadota > Alphaproteobacteria > Dongiales > Dongiaceae > CAYPKW01. Next base: position 26,496 of record CAYPKW010000018.1, on the reverse strand, counting down.
GCCCGGCCGGCGGAGGACGGCGAGACGCTCACCTACGACGATCTCGCGCTCGACCTCGCCCGGCATCGGGTGCGCCGGCGCGGGCGCGAGGTGCATCTAGGCCCGACCGAGTTCCGCCTGCTGCGCCACCTGCTCCAGCATCAGGGCCGCGTGTTCAGCCGCGAGCAACTGCTGGACAGCGTGTGGGGCCGCGAGGTCTACGTGGAGGCGCGCACCGTGGACGTGCACGTCCGGCGCCTGCGCAAGGCGCTCAACGGCGTCGACGAGGCCGATCTCATCCGCACCGTGCGCTCGGCCGGCTATTCCCTCGACCGCGCGGGCTGAGGGTCAGCGGGCACCCAGGAGCCTAGCCAAATCGTCCGGGAGTTCGTCTCCCACGAAAGGGTTGCGCACGGTAATGCCGCCGACGCTCATACCGTCCTGCATATCCTCGCTGAGAAGCAAGGTGCAGCCGGCCTCGCGCGCCGTCGACACCAGCATGGCGTCCCAGAATGCCAAGCGGCCGGAAGCCGCCATCGCGAGAGCCGATCGCAGCGCGCTGTCGGTAGCCGCGCAAGTCGGAAACACGGTCAACCAATTCCCGGCCAGGCTTGCCGCCGCAGCGGATGCCACCAGGCCTTTGCGCGTGACGGCGACGTAAAACTCGCCCAAAGACTGAACTGATAGCACGCAGTCTCGATCCTTTGCACGATCGAGAATCAAGATCGCGCGCTCTTGCTTCGCATGTCCCCCGCGATCTACCGAATAGACCAATACGTTCGAGTCGAGGGAGAACCGCTCACCGCTCATGAAGCAATTCTCGCGAGACTTTCCAGTAGCCGAGCTGCCAGCCCTTCCTCATGGTCCTAAGGGCGCGCCGCCACGCGGCCTTCTGCTCGGGCGTCAACACGCGCTTGGCCGAAACAGGTGACAGTTTTGCCACCGGCTCGCCGCGGCGGGTGATGACGAACTCCTGACCCGCCTGAACTTGGCGAATGACCTTGGCGAACCGCTGATTCGCCTCGCGAAGCGAAACTGTCTTCGGCATCGGACGCTCCGAGTATGTAACGCGCTACATTCGTAGCACGTTGCCGGTCGTCGTCAAGCGATGGCCGCAATTGCCCGGCGATAGGCCTCGGCCGCCGCGGCGCCGAAGCAGGCGAACACCAGTCGCCCGGGCAGCGCCGAGACTGCAAGGAAATCGGCGACGGTATCCACCGCGATGGCGGTCGCCCGCTCCAACGGGAAGCCGTAGACGCCGGTGGAAATCGCCGGCACTGCGATCGAGCGCAGCCGGTGCCGGCGGGCGAGCTCGAGGCTCATGCGGTAGCAGGCGGCCAGCAACTCGTCCTCGCGTCCGCCACCGCCGCGCCAGATCGGGCCCACGGCGTGGATCACGTGTTTCGCCTTGAGCTTGAACCCGGGCGTGATCCGGGCCTCGCCCGTGGGGCAGCCGCCGAAGCGCCGGCAGGCGAGCGCGAGCTCGGGCCCGGCGGCGCGGTGGATAGCCCCGCACACGCCGCCTCCCGGCTCCAGCCGATCGTTGGCGGCGTTGACGATGGCATCGAGTGCGAGCGTCGCGATGTCGCCCTCGAAGACCTCCATGCGCTCGCGCCGGGCCTTCAGGTCGTCCCCGCGCTCTGGTTTGGCGAAGGCGGCGGCAGCACGCGCATCATCCAGATCAGCAGCACCAGCCCCGGCAGGGCCACCGCCGTCGTCACCAGGAAATAGTCGAACCAGCCGATCTCGCGGGCGATCCAACCGCCGGGCGCGGACAGGACCGTGCGGCCGATCGCGGCCAGCGATGTGAACAGCGCGTAGTGCGTGCCGGTGAAGCGCACGCTGCAAAGCAGCGACAGATAGGCGACGAAGGCCGCCGATCCGATGCCCCCGCTCAGGTTCTCGACCGCCACGGTGAGCGTGAGGAAGCCGAAGTGGTGGCCGACCTGCGATTGCGCCGCGAACATGAGGTTCGAGAGCATCTGCAGGACGCCGCCGACCAGCAGGGCGCGCATCAGGCCGACGCGCGCGACCAGGAACCCGCCGAGGCCGACGCCCACCAGCGTCGCAATCAGGCCGAAGGTCTTGCTGGCGGGCGCGATCTCGTCGTCGCTGAACTCCATCGTCACGTAGAACGCACTGGAGATGACGCCGGCGGTGGCGTCGCCCAGCTTGAAGAGCACGATGAAGACCAGGATCAGCAGCCAGCGGTCGCGCCGGGCGATGTCCTTGAAGGGATCGATGAAGGTGGCGTCGAGCCAGCCGCGCAGCGCGGCGTAGCCCGCGGCGAGGCCGGAGGCGGCCTGGGGGCGCGGCAAGAGCGCGACGATGGCGATCGGCGTGGCGGCGGCGAGCACGGTCGCGAGCACGTTGGGCACCCATTTGCCCCAGGCCGGCAATTCGACGCCGGCGAAGATCGCGAACTTGAGGATGGCGAAGGCCACGACCGCCGCGGCGATCAACAGGCATACGACCGCCGTGCGCATGAGGTGGGCGCCCGGCCTAGCCGTTTCTTCGCGCCTGGGCGCGAGCGCCGCGGGCTCGCGGGTCATCAGCACGGTGACCACGCCCACCATAACGAAGGCGGCCATCACGAGATAGACGGCCGGCCACGACAGGCGCTCGCCGTCGCCGTGCAGGAACAGCGCGCCCGCGACCGCGACCAGCGTGCCCACGCGGTAGCCGTATTGCGTCATCGCCGCGCCCGCGCCCTGCTGGTCCTCGTCCAGGAGCTCGATGCGGTAGGCGTCGATCACCACGTCCTGGCTGGCCGAGCAGAACGCGACCAGCACCGCGCACAACGCCGTCAGCGCGGGCGCCGCCACCGGGTCGGTCGTGCCCAGCAGGACGATGGTGCCCATCAGGCCGAGCTGCGCCAGGATCGCCCAGCCGCGCCGGCGCCCCAGTCGCCCGAGCGGCCCGGGCAGCGTCACCCGGTCCATGATCGGCGCCCAGACGAATTTCAGGGTGTAGGCGATGCCGACCAGCACGAAGAAGCCGATGGTCGCGAGATCGACATTCTCGCGCGCCATCCACACTTGCAGCGTCGCCCCTGTGAGCGCCAACGGCAGGCCGCTGGAGAAGCCCATGAACAAGACCGCGATAAGCCGCGGCTCCAGATAGACGGTGGCATCCCGCCACACGCCGCGAGGCGCCGTGGCGCGCTCCATTCAGGCGACCTCGTCCGGCAGCAGGAGCGCGAGGGGGGTGTGCGGGCGGGCGCCCACATGGCCGATGACCTCGCCGGCCGCGATGCCGGCGAGCCGCCCGCACGCGGCCAGG
>CAYPKW010000018.1:0-23135 GCA_964411425.1 uncultured Rhodospirillaceae bacterium | reverse complement strand
ATGGCCGATGACCTCGCCGGCCGCGATGCCGGCGAGCCGCCCGCACGCGGCCAGGCCGTAATCGTGGGTCAGGCCGTAGAGGAATCCCGCGGCATAGAGATCGCCCGCCCCCGTGGTATCGACCACCTGGGGCACGGCAGCTGCGTCGATGACGTGGAGCTCGTCCCGGGCGAGGACCACCGATCCCTTGGCGCTGCGCGTCAGCGCCGCCGTCTTGCCGAGCGCGCGGGTCGCCTGCAGCGCCCCGTCGAAGTCGGCCACGCGCCAGAGCGCGCAGGCCTCCGCCTCGTTGGCGAACAGGATGTCGACGTGGTTCGCCAGAAGATCGCGGAACTCGTCGCGGTGGCGCTCGACGCAGAAGGGATCGGACAGGCTGAGCGCCACCTTGCGGCCGGCTGCGTGAGCGGCCGCGGCGGCCTTGCGGAACGCCTCCTTGGCGCGCGGCCGGTCCCACAGATAGCCTTCGAGATAGGTGATCGCCGCGCCGGCGATCAGCCCCTCGTCCACGTCCTCCGGCCCCAGCTCCTGCGAGGCGCCGAGATGGGTCTGCATCGTGCGCTGGGCATCCGGCGTCACCAGCACCAGGCAGCGCGCGGTCGGTTGGCCGCCCTTGGCTGGCGGCGTGGCGAAGGCGACGCCGGCGGCGGCGATGTCGTGGCGGAACACCCGGCCGAACTCGTCGTCGCCGACCTTGCCGACGAAGGCGGCGCGCCCGCCGAACGAGGCGACGCCGGCGATGGTGTTGGCGGCCGAGCCGCCGGACGCTTCGATCGCCGGCCCCATGGCGCGATAGAGCGCCTCGGCGCCTGCCCGGTCGATCAACGTCATGGTGCCCTTGTTCAGCCCCTGGGCCGCCAGGAACCCGTCATCGGCATGGCTCAGCACGTCGACGATGGCGTTGCCGATGCCGACCACGTCGAAGTTTTCCGCCATGTTCCCGGGGGTCCTCCCGATGCGCGCCGGAGTATAGCGAAGCGCCCGGGCGGCACAAACGGGAGGCGCCCTCGATCTGCCTGGCGCTCCCCCTCCGGTCCGGCTGGTGAATCCCTTTGTATTCCAGGCGCTGAATGGCTATCCTCCGGGGCAGAAATACGACGGACTGGTGGTGCGGCGGCGTCTGGACACGAGGCAGGCGCGAGCGTCGCGGCGGCCGTATCGGGGCCGTGTCTTTGTTGCGCGGGCGGTCGTCGCGCTGTCGTTGACGGCACCCGCGCTCGACTTGGCGGCCCCGGTGACGACGACGGCGTTCATGCTCCACCCGTTCGAGAACATGCGGCAACCGGCCATGCGTTCGTAAGGCCGGCGAAGAAACCGTCAAGGCGGACCGGAAGCCGGGGAGACAACCGGCATCGAGCCCGCGGGGAGAGGAGAAGGCCATGTTTCGAAAGAAAAATGAGACGCACGAGCCAGCCAAGACCGAGAAGCCGGTCCGGGATTTGGCGAGCGAAGTCCAGCTCGCCAAGCCGTTCGTGCGGCCCGACACCCTGGCTGCCGTGACCCGGCAGCCGGCGGAGGCGCCGCGGCGCTCGCCGGACCTGCCGCCGCCGCTGATCCGTAGGCCGGAGCCGAGGCCGGAATCGCGGCCGGAGGCACGCCCGGTCGCAATTCCGCCCATGCCCATGCCCGCGTCCGTGCATGACAACGACGGCAAGAAACTGATCGTCGGGCGCGAAATCGTGCTCAACGGCGAAATCCGGACCTGTGACAAATTGGTGGTCGAGGGCCGGGTGGAGGCGACGCTGACCGACAGCCGCTCCATCGAGATCGCGGGCTGCGGCCTTTACAAGGGCTCGGCCGAGGTCGAGACGGCCGACATCAGCGGCCGCTTCGAGGGCGACATCACGGTGAAACGCCGGCTGCTCATAAGGTCCTCGGGGCGCGTGGAGGGCACCATCCGTTACGGCCAGCTCGAGGTCGAAAGCGGCGGCATCGTTTGCGGCACCTTGGAACTGTTGCCGCGCGGCGATGCCGGGGTCGAGGCCGCGCCCGCCGGGCGGCAGAGCGACGAGCCGGGGTTCGAGCTTGCGCGCGGCATTCCGGAGCTGAGCCTGACCACGAACGGCAGCGGCAGCTAGGCTCTCAAGGATGCGTGCGTCGGCGCGCGTCCTGGCCGTTGCGCTGGCGCTACCGGCGGTTGCGGCGTGCGGCATGTTCGCGGCGCCCGCCCCGGAGCCGTCGGCGCCGGGCGCCGTCGTGCCCGAGGACGGCGCGCCGAAGTCGGCCGACCCCGCGTTCCTCATCGGCCTCGAGGCCCGCGCCGTGCATGGGCTGCTCGGCGCGCCCGCGCGCGTGCGCCGCGAGGCGCCGGCGCAGGTCTGGCAGTATCGCGGGAGTGGATGCGTCTTCGACGTATTCCTTTACGAGGCGGGCGGCTCCGCCACGGTGCGATACATCGAAGCGCGCACGCCCGACGCCGAAGCGGCCCCGGCACCGGCGTGCCTCGCCGCCGTACAGTTGGCAAGCCGATAGTCGAGTCTGCGTCTTTCGCTCCGGCCCGCGCCTCATCCCGGCGTCTTCGCCTTGTAGAGGCAAAGATCGCGCACGACGCAGGCCGGGCAGTCCGGCTTCAGCGCCTTGCAGACGTGACGGCCGTGCAGGATGAGCCAATGATGGGCGTTCTGCTTGCGGTGCGCGGGCACGATCTTGTCGAGCCTCGCCTCGACCGCGCGCGGCGTGGCGCCGGGGGCGAGACCCGAGCGGTTGCACAAGCGGAAGATATGGGTGTCGACCGCGATGGCGGGTTCCCCGAATGCGACGTTGAGCACGACGTTGGCCGACTTGCGCCCGACGCCCGGCAGGGCTTCGAGCGCGGCCCGCTCGGCGGGAACCTGGCCCCGGTGGCGGCGCTCCAGCAACTCGCTCAGCCCGATGATATGCTTGGCCTTGGTGTTGTAGAGCCCGATGGCGCGCACGTACCGCTTCAAGCCCGTCAGGCCTAGAGCCAGCATCCTCTTCGGCGTGTCGGCCACCTTGAACAGCTCGCGCGTCGCCTTGTTGACGCTGGTGTCGGTCGCCTGCGCCGACAGCACCACGGCCACCAGCAGGGTGTAGGGGCTGGCATAGTCGAGCTCGCCCCTGGGCTCGGGGTTGGCGGCGGCAAGCCGGTCGAAGAACCGGGCGGGGTCGGGCCTTTTCATGGGCGCGCAATTTTACCCGGAGATGGCGCGCGGTCGAGCGGAATCGCTGGATTCGGCCGCGGCCGTTCGAGTATGGTGGCCGCCCGCGCACCACGTTTTCCTGGAACGTCAACGAGACCGAGCCTTCGCCCCAGGTCGAGTGGTAGGCGCCGGGTGCTGCGCTCTCCTATAGTCGGCGCCGCCATGGCGAGCGACGGAGACGAGCCGGCCGAGGCTGACCCGGTGCTGTTCGACGCGGTCTTGTGCCCCCATCGCAGCCTTGGGCCGGTCGGATTCGCGGCGCTGATGGGCCTGGTGGGCCTGGTGGGATTCGCCGGCGGGGTGGCGTTCCTCTTGCTCGGCGCCTGGCCGGTCGCCGGCTTCGGCGTCGCCGAGATGCTGCTGTTCCATGTCCTGTTCCGGCTCAACTACCGCGGCGCCCGCGCCTTCGAGCGGGTGCGGCTGACGCTCAGCCGGCTCACCGTGGAGCGCCACGACGCCCGCGGGCGCATGCGCTCGTGGAGCTTCCAGGCCTATTGGCTCAAGGTCGCCGTGGCCGAGCCGGACGGGCATCTCGTCTTGAGCTCGCACGGGCGGACACTCGCCATCGGCGGCTGCCTTAGCGCCGCCGAGCGGCTCGCCTTCGCCCAGGCGCTGCGCCGGGCGCTCGACGCCGCCAGGGCCGCTCAGCCTTGAGCCGAGCGGCCGTCCCCCGCTATGCCAGCTTGAACTGGCTAACCAGGATCGTGCCCGCGGGGTCGATGAAGGGCACGATCGTGTCGCGGTGCGCGAAGGCCAGCGGCTCGTGCGTCAGCCACACATAGCCGCCGGTGTCCTCCATGATTTCCTGCATGCGCAGATACATTTGCTCGCGCTTGGCGGTGTCGGCCTCGGCGAGGCCCTTGGCATAGAGGTCCTCGAACTCCGGATCGGACCAGCGCTCCCAGTTCCACACGCCGACCTGGCTCTTCACGAACCATTGCATGTGGTCGGCCGGGTCGGGCGAGCCCACGTATTGCATGAGCCAGAGCTGCAGGTTCTGCCACTCCTTGCCCTGCGATTCCTGGCCCAGGTTCCAGAAGGCGCCGGACTCGACCGGGATCAGCTCGACGCCGATCCCGACCTCGGCCAGGTTCGCCTGGATGATCTGGGCCGCCGACATGCGGTCCTGCTGATTCAGGGTCTTGAGCTCGAGCGAGAGCTCGCCGACGCCGGCCTCCTTCAGCAGCGCCTTGGCCTTAGCCGGGTCGAACGAGTACTTGGAGCTCGTGCGGTGGCCGAGCACGCCCGGCGGCACGATGCCGTTCGACCTGGGCGACACGCCGGCATAGGCCGCCGCCAGGATGGCATCGACGTCCACCGCCCGCTGGATCGCCTGGCGCACGCGAATGTCGGCCAGCTTCGGATGCTGGGTGTTGATCCCCATCCAGGTGTAGTTCGGCCCGTCGGCGGCGACGATCTTGGTGTTGGCCGGCGGGTTCGCCCGATAGCGCGCGAGCGTGTCCGGCGTGAGGTCGGTGATGTCGAGCTCCCCCGCCTCGAAGGCGAGCTCGGCCGACTTCGTCTCCTCGATCACGACCAGGTGGCACTCGTCGAAGTCGGGGCTGGTGCCGGGGTAGTCGGGGCTGCGGGCCAGCACCAGTTTCTGCTTGGGCAGCCATTCGGCGACGTTATAAGGGCCGCATTGGGCCGGCAGCTCGGTGGTGAACTTGCCTTCCGTCGTCTCGGTCGCCTTCTGGGTCGCCGCCTTGGGCAGGACGGTGCCGGATTCGGACGACATGGTGACGAGCCACAGCGGGATGTACGGCTTCTTCAAGACGATGACGCCGCTGTACTTGTCCTTGACGTCGACGCGGTCGAGCGCCTCCCAGCGCCCGCCCCAGTCGGACCCCACCATGCGCTCGAACGAGAACTTGACGTCCTCGGCGGTGAGCTCGCCGTTCCCGCCGCTCCACATGAAGCCGGGTTTGAGCGTGAAGGCGATGTTGAGGTCGTCGGCCTGCTTGATGTCGCTCACGTAGTCCGACGGCTTCCAAGTCCACTGCCCGTTTTCCAGCCTGTGCAGGTCGGCCAGCCGCGGCATGGTGGCGATGAGCGTGGTGGTCTCCGAGCCGCCGACCATGTAGCCGGGGTCGAGCACCTGGATGTCGCGCACGATGCGCACCTTCACCGTCTTCTTGTCCTGGCCGCGGACGAGGCGCGGGGCGCCGAGCGCGGCCCCCGCCGCGAGCGCGGCGGTTCCGCCGATGAACCGGCGACGCGAAACTATCGTTCTGGTCATCTCTCTCCTCCCATGAGCGGCGCTCTCATGCGGCGCCGTAGGGCGCTATCTTACCCCAGATCGCGCCGCGGGACAGGCCCATTGAACTGACGGCCGCGTTGCGGTCCAATGCGGCCGTTCGGGTACGGATCGTCCCATGGACCGGATGCCGCACGACCTCGTCGATCTCGCCCGCTATCCGATCGCCGATCTCGACGACGCTTTGGGCCGGCGCCTGGTTCGGGAGGCCCGCGCGCGTCTCGCCGAGGACGGCGCCCTGGCGTTGCCGGGGTTCCTCACGCCGGCCGCGGTGCGGGCCATCCAGGACGAGGCCGCGGCGCTGTTGCCGCTCGCCTATTTCTGCGCCCACGGCCACAACGTATTCCTGGTCGAGGACGACCCGGCGTTCCCGCCGGACCACCCGCGCAACCGCCCCCAGGCAAGCGACCTCGGCTGCATCGCCGACGACCGGATTCCGGCCGGCCATCGCTTGCGGGCGCTTTACGCCTGGCCCGTGCTGCACGCCTTCCTCGCCGCCGTGCTGGACAAGCCGGCGCTCTACCCCTACGCCGACGCGCTGGGCTCGCTCAACATCAACGTGGCGCGGGAGGGCCAGCAACTCGGCTGGCATTTCGATAACGCCGACTTCGCCACCACGCTGATGCTGCAGCGCTCGGAGGGCGGCGGCGATTTCGAGTACCATGCGCATCTGCGCCGGACCGAGGGCGACAGCTACGCCGCGATCGGCGGCGCGCTTCAGGGCGCGCGTCCGGGCCTGCGTCGGATCGACGGCAGCCCCGGCACGCTGGTGCTGTTCCGCGGCCGCTACTCGCTGCACCGCGTGACACCCATAACGGGGCGCACGCCCCGGCTCACCGCCGTGCTCAGCTACGACCCGGAGCCCGGCGTCATGCTCACCGAACACACGCGGTTGCTGTTCTATGGCCGCGTCGCTTAAGAGCCTGTCTTCCTTTCCCGACGCGGTCATGCGGGCACTGCCCGAAGCCGCGGTACAGGATTTCCAGGAGCGCGGCGCCGGCGTGCTGCGCGCGGCGTTCGCGCCGTTCCTCGACGGGCTTGCGGCCGGCGTCGCGCGCAACGAGCGCGAGCCGGGTCCCCATGCCGAGAACAGCGCCGGGACCGGGCGTTTCTTCAACGACTATTGCAACTGGCGGCGCATTCCGGAGTATCGCGATTTCGTCCTCGACTCCCCGGCGGCGGCGCTGGCGGCGCGGGCCATGCGCTCGGCCACGGCGCAGCTCTTCCACGAGCACCTGCTGATCAAGGAGCCGGGCACCGCGCTCGCCACGCCATGGCACCACGACATGCCGTATTACAACGTCGAAGGCACCATGACCGTGAGCCTGTGGCTCACCCTCGATCCCGTGCCGCGAGAGACCTGTCCCCAGTTCGTCGCCGGCTCGCACCGCTGGGGGAAGCTGTTCTATCCGCGTTACTTCCGCGACGGCACGAACTATCCCTACGCCGGCGAGGGGTACGAGCCGGTGCCCGACATCGACGCCCGGCGCGCCGACCATGAAATCCTGTCCTGGGACCTGGAACCCGGCGACGCCTTGCTGTTCAACTTCCTCACGCTGCACGGCGCGCCGGCCAACTTGACGGCGCGGCGCCGGCGCAGCCTGTCGCTGCGCTGGCTCGGCGAGGACGCGCGCTACGTGCTGCGCCCGGGCCCCACCTCGCCGCCCTTCGGCGACATCGGGCAGCGGCCGGGCGAGCCCTTACGCCGCGACCTGTTCCCGCTGCTGTGGCCGCGAGATCAGTCCTTCAACCCCAGCGCGTCGCTCATGCGATAGAGACCGGGCTTCTTGCCCCGCAGCCACAGCGCCGCGCGCACCGCGCCGCGGGCGAAAATCTCCCGACTGGTCGCCTTGTGCAGCAACTCGATGCGCTCGCCGGCGCCGGCGAAGATGACGGCGTGCTCGCCCACCACGTCGCCGCCGCGCAAGGCGGCGAAGCCGATCTCGCCTACGGCCCTGGCGCCGACCTCGCCGTCGCGCGCGCGCCGGGCGACCGCGTCGAGGGCAACGCCGCGCCCCGCCGCGGCCGCCTCGCCCAACGCCAAGGCGGTGCCCGAGGGCGCGTCCGATTTGTGGCGGTGGTGCATTTCCACCACCTCGATGTCCCATTCGGGCCCCAGCGCGTGCGCCACCCGGCGCACCAGTGCCAGCAACAGCGTGACGCCCTGCGACATGTTGGGCGCCCACAGCACGGGCGTCTCCCTGGCGGCGCGCTCGACCGCCGCCGTCTCGGCCGGCCCGAGGCCGGTGGTGCCGATGACGTGCGCGGTCTTGGCCCTAGCGGCCAGCGCCGCATGGACCGCGGTCGCCGTGGGGCTGGAGAATTCGAGCACGACGTGGCAGTGGCCGAACAGCGCCTTCGGATCGTCGGTGACGAGGATGCCGAGCGGGTCCATGCCGGCGACCAGCCCCACGTCCTTGCCGATCGCCGGCGAGCCGGCGCGCTCGCTGCCGGCGGCGACGAGGCACCCCTCGGTGGCCGCGGCGACGCGCACCAGCATCTGGCCCATGCGGCCGGCGCAGCCGACGATGCCGATCTTGGTGACGGGCATGCCCGAGGCCTTCTTTTCAGCAGCCTGCTATGGGTTATCTACCGTGCCGGAAATGGCGGCGCAACGGGCGCGCTATTCCTTGAGGTCTTCCCAAAGGTGGCGGAACTTGGCGAAGACGCCATCCGACAGCGGGCTGTTGTGCCGGCCGTGCGGGCCGGCGGCCTCGAACTCGCGCAGCAGTTCCTGTTGGCGTTGCGTCAGGTTGACCGGCGTTTCCACCGCCACCTCGACGTACATGTCGCCGCGCCCGGGCTGGCGCAGCACGCTCATGCCCTTGCCGCGCAGGCGGAATCGCTGCCCGCTCTGGCAGCCGCCCGGAATGTTGACCCGCGCGCGCGCGCCCTCCACCGTCGGCACCTCAAAGCCGCCGCCGAGTGCCGCGGTCGCCATCGGGATCGGCACGCGGCAGTGGATGTCGGCGCCGTGGCGCTCGAACAGCTCGTGCGGCTTCAGCGCGAGGAACACGTAGAGATCGCCCGGCGGCGCGCCGCGCACGCCGACCTCGCCCTCGCCGGAGAGGCGCACGCGCGTGCCGTCCTCGACGCCCGCCGGGATGGCGACCGACAACGACTTCTCGCCGCGCACGCGGCCCGCGCCGCCACACGGCCGGCACGCCCGCTCGATCACGCGGCCCGCCCCGTGGCAGGCGGAACAGGTGCGCTCGATGGTGAAGAATCCCTGCGTGGCGCGGGTCTTGCCGGCGCCGTGGCAAGTGGGGCAGGTGACCGGGCGCGCGCCCTTCTCGCCGCCGCTGCCGTGGCAGGCCTCGCAGGCGAGCGAGGTAGGCACCCGGATCGTCGACTGTTTGCCGGCGAAGGCTTCCTCGAGCGAGATCTCCATGTTGTAGCGCAGGTCGGCGCCGCGGCCGCGCGCGCCGCTGCGCCGGCCGCCGCCCATGAACTCGCCGAACATTTCGTCGAAGATGTCGGCGAAGCCGGAGCTGAAGTCGAAGCCGTGGCTGCCGCGCGGGCCGCCCCCGTTGTCGAAAGCGGCGTGTCCGTAGCGGTCGTAGGCGGCGCGCTTCTGGTCGTCCTTCAGGACGTCGTAGGCTTCGTTGATCTCCTTGAAGCGTTTCTCGGCCGCGCCATCGCCCGGATTGCGGTCAGGGTGACACTTCATGGCGAGCGCGCGAAAGGCCTTCTTGATATCGCCGGCGTCGGCGGCGCGCGCCACGCCCAAGGCCTCGTAATAGTCCCGCTTGGCCATCGCTCAGATGCCAGAGGACGGCGGATAGTGGACAGAGGACAGTAAACAGTGGACAGAAAGAGGATCAGAGTGTATCTCGCATCCGATCTGTTCTCTGTCCACTGTCCTCTGTCCTCTGAACTACGCCGACTTTCCCTTGCGGTTCTCGTCGATCTCCTCGAAGTCGGCGTCCACCACGGTGCCGTCCGTCTCACCGTCGCCCTTGCCGTCGCCGGCGGGAGCGCCGGGGCCCTCGCCGCCGCCGCTCTCGGCGGCGCTCTTGTACATGGCCTCGCCGAGCTTGAGGGAGGCCTGCGCCAGCGCGTCGGTCTTGGCCTTGATGGCCTCGGCGTCGCCGCCGTCCATGACGCCGCGCAACTCCAGGATCGCCGCCTCGATGCCGGCCCGGTCGGCGGCGGCGATCTTGTCGCCGTACTCCTTCAGCGTCTTCTCGGTCGAGTGGATGAGGCCGTCGGCGTGGTTCTTCGCCTCGACCGCGGCGCGGCGTTTCTTGTCCTCGGCGGCGTGCGCCTCGGCGTCCTTGACCATGCGCTGGACGTCGGCGTCGGTGAGGCCGCCCGAGGCCTGGATTCGGATCTGCTGCTCCTTGTTGGTCGCCTTGTCCTTGGCCTGGACGTTGACGATGCCGTTGGCGTCGATATCGAAGGTGACCTCGACCTGCGGCATGCCGCGCGGCGCCGGCGGGATGCCTACCAGGTCGAACTGGCCCAGGAGCTTGTTGTCGGCCGCCATCTCGCGTTCGCCCTGAAACACGCGGATGGTGACCGCCGTCTGGCCGTCCTCGGCGGTCGAGAAGACTTGGCTTTTCTTGGTGGGGATGGTGGTGTTGCGCTCGATGAGCCGGGTGAACACGCCGCCGAGAGTTTCGATGCCCAGGGAGAGCGGGGTCACGTCGAGCAGCAGGACGTCCTTGACCTCGCCCTTGAGCACGCCGGCCTGGATGGCGGCACCCACCGCCACCACCTCGTCGGGGTTGACGCTGCGGTTCGGCTCGCGCCCGAAGATCTGCTTCACCGTGTCGATGACCTTGGGCATGCGGGTCATGCCGCCCACCAGGATCACCTCGTCGATCTCGGAAGCCTTGAGGCCGGCGTCCTTGAGGGCCGCCCGGCAGGGCGCGACGGTCTTCTGCACCAGCTCGTCCACCAGCGCCTCGAGCTTGGCGCGGGTGAGCTTTATGTTGAGGTGCTTCGGGCCGGCCTGGTCGGCGGTGATGAAGGGCAGGTTGATCTCGGTCTGCACGGCGCTCGACAGCTCGATCTTGGCCTTCTCCGCCGCCTCCTTCAGGCGCTGCAGCGCGAGCCGGTCCTTGCGCAGGTCGATCGTCTGCTCCTTCCTGAACTCGTCCGCCAGGTAGTCGATGATGCGGGCGTCGAAATCCTCGCCGCCGAGGAAGGTGTCCCCGTTGGTCGACTTCACCTCGAACACGCCGTCGCCGATCTCCAGGATCGAGACGTCGAAGGTGCCGCCGCCCAGGTCGTATACCGCGATGGTGCCGCTGCCCTTCCTCTCCATGCCGTAGGCTAGCGCCGCCGCCGTCGGCTCGTTGATGATGCGCAACACCTCGAGCCCGGCGATCTTGCCGGCGTCCTTGGTCGCCTGGCGCTGCGAGTCGTTGAAGTAGGCCGGCACGGTGATGACCGCCTGGGTCACCTTCTCGCCGAGGTAGGTCTCGGCCGTCTCTTTCATCTTCTGCAGAATGAAGGCCGAAATCTGCGACGGCGAGTACTTCTTGCCGCGGCATTCCGCCCAGGCGTCGCCGTTGTCGCCGGCTATGATCTTGTAGGGCACCAGCCCCTTGTCCTTCTGTGTCATCGGGTCGTCGTAGCGCCGGCCGATCAGGCGCTTGATGGCGGACAGCGTGTTCTCCGGGTTGGTGACCGCCTGGCGCTTGGCCGCCTGGCCGACCAGGCGCTCGCCCGAATCGGAGAAGGCGACCATCGAGGGCGTGGTGCGAGCACCCTCGCTGTTCTCGATGACCTTGGTATCCTTGCCCTCCATGACGGCGACGCAGGAGTTGGTGGTGCCGAGGTCGATGCCGATGACTTTGCTCATGCGCGATCCTTTTCTTGCGGCAGGACCGATCCCGGCCTTGGTCGAAAGCGCCGGCCGGCCCCCCGCGGTTCGGCGCAAGCAGGGCTGTCGCCCGCCGGCGCTACGGAACATGCGTCCCTTCGGCAATATGGTATCGGCCCGGCCGCATGCAAGCGGGAGGCGCCTTTGGCCGGGCGAAACCTGGTCCCAGGTGGGATCGACCCGGCATTGCCCGGCGGCGGGGCTTGGCACTAGCCTGGGCGCATGGCCGATTCCCCCGACCCGTCCCGCGAGCGCCTCTATCGCCTGATCCAAGGGGTGTTCGTGGCCGATATCGCGATCGGCGTCGTGCTGATGGCGGGCGCCGAGGAGATCGCGCCCGGGGTCCAGGGGCTGTCCGCGACCGGGGCGGGGCTGGCGCTCATCGGCGCCTGTTTGTTCTTGCTGTTCCGCCGCCTCGCCCGGCGCGCCGCCCAGCGCCGATGATCGTCTCGGCCAGCTACCGCACCGATATTCCGGCGCTCTACGGGCGCTGGTTCATGGCCCGGCTCGCGGCCGGGTTCGTGCGCGCGGCCAATCCCTACGGCGGGCCGGCCTACACGGTGTCGCTCATGCCGCAGGCGGTCGACGGCTTCGTGTTTTGGACCAAGAACGCCGCGCCGTTCCGCGCGGCGCTGGAGGAAATCCGGCGGCGCGGCTATCCCTTCGTCGTTCAGCACGGCCTCACCGCCTATCCGCGCTCGATCGAGGCGGCGGCGCCGCCGGCCGGGCGCGCGGTAGGAGAGATGCGCCGCCTCGCGCTTCGCTTCGGCCGCCGATGCCTGGTGTGGCGCTACGATCCGATCCTCTTCACCTCCAAGACGGGACCCGACTGGCACCTCACCAACTTCGGACGGCTGGCGGCAGCGCTCGCCGGAACGGCCGACGAGGCCACGGTGTCGTTCGCGCAAATCTATCGCAAGACTTGGACCAACCTGACGGCGGCGGCCGGGCGCCATGGCTTCGCCTGGCACGACCCGCCGGCCGAGGTGAAGCGGCGATTCATCGCCCAGCTGGCGGCGATCGCCGCCGAGCACGGATTCGCGCTGACGCTCTGCGCCCAGCCCGAGTTACTGGTGCCGGGCGTGGCGCCGGCCCGCTGCATCGACGCCCTTCGGCTGTCCGATGTGGCCGGCCGGCCGATCGCGGCGCGTACCAAGGGCAACCGGCCCGGCTGCCTGTGCGCGCAGAGCCGCGACATCGGCGCCTACCACAGTTGCACGCTGGGGTGCGTTTATTGCTACGCCGTGCGCGACCCCGCCGCGGCAAAGGCCCGACGCCGCGCGCACGATCCTTCGGGCGAGTTCCTCATCCCGCCGCTCTAAGCCACCGTGTCGATGCGCCCGCCCGCGGGCGGCGGCTCGTCGGCCCCGGTTGGCTCGGCCTTGGCGACGCCCACCATGGCCGGGCGCAGCAGCCGGTCGCGCAGCAGATATCCCGCCTGCAACACCTGGACGACGGTGCCGGCGGGCCGGCCGCTGCCCGCCACCTCCATGATCGCCTGATGGCGGTGGCTGTCGAACTTTTCGCCCAAGGGCTCGAACCTGCGGATGGCGTGGCGCTCGAACACGGCGGCGAGTTGGCGTTCGGTCAGCTCCACGCCGGCCGCCAGGTTGCGCAGCGATTCGTCGCTTTCGAGCGCCTCCGGGGGGATGGCGTCGAGCGCGCGGCGCAAGTTGTCGGCCACGGCCACGAGATCGCGGGCGAATTCGGCGACCGCGAACTTGGTGGCCTCGTCGCGCTCGCGCTGGACGCGCTTGCGCACGTTCTCCATCTCGGCCAGCGCGCGCAGCAGCTGGTCCTTGAGCTGGGCCGCCTCCGCCCGCGCCGCCTCGAGCGCGCCTTCGGGCGTCTCGACGACCGCGGTCGAGGGTGCCTCCTCGGCCGCCGGCGCGCCGTCCTCGCCGTTCGCCGGCTGCGGCGCTTTTGCTTGCGGTTCGTCCGCCATGGCCTACCCGATCATCCGCCCGATCATCTGCGCGGTGTAGTCCACCATCGGGATGATGCGTGCATAGTCGATCCGTGTCGGCCCGATCACGCCGATGGCGCCGACGATGTTCTTGTTGGCGCTGCGATAGGGCGCGATCACCATCGAGCACCCGGCGAGCGCGAACAGCTCGTTGTCGGCGCCGATGAAGATCTTGACGCCCTCGGCGGAGTCGGCCGCATCGAGCAGCTTGAGCAGCGTCTCGCGCGTCTCCAAGGCGGCGAACAGCGACCGGATGCGCTCCAGGTCCGAGAGCGCCGTCACGTCGTCCAACAGATGCGACTGCCCGCGCAGGATGAGCGCCCCGCCGGTGTCGCCGCCGGCCCAGATGGCGAGCCCCGCCTCGACCACCTTCCGGGTCAGCGCGTCGAGTTCGGCCCGACGGCCCTGCAGCTCGACGAGCACCGCGCCGCGCGCCTCCGCCAGCGTGCGCCCGACCAGCCGCGCGGTGAGGAAATTGGTCGCCTCGATCAGCGAGGCCGCCGGCATGCCGAGCGGCAGGTCGATCACCCGGTTCTCCACCAGGCCGCCTTCGGAGACCATCACCACGAGCGCGCGCCCGGGGCCCAGATGCACGAACTCGATGTGCTTCAGGGGCCGGTCCGACTTGGGCGCCGTCACCAGGCCGGCGCAGCGCGACAGGCCGGAAAGCATGGTCGTGGCGCTTTCCAGCATCTGCGGCAGGCTGCGGCCCGCGCCGGCCAACTGGGCGTTGATGCGCTGGCGCTCCTCGGCGGTGAGGTCGCCCAACTCCAACAGCCCGTCCACGAACAGGCGAAGACCGAGCTCGGTCGGCTGCCGGCCGGCCGAGGTATGCGGCGCGTCGAGCAGGCCCGCGTCCTCGAGATCGGCCATCACGTTGCGAATGGTGGCGGCCGACAGGTGCATGCCGAGCCGGCGCGACAGCGTGCGCGAACCGACGGGCTCGCCCGTCGCCACATAGGCGTCGACGATGTGGCGAAAGATCTGCCGCGACCGTTCGCTAAGATCGCCTATTGCCGGGCGCGGTTTTTCCAGTGCGGCCATGAGGATGGGCCGAAATGTAGTGAGGCCCCGCGAGAGCGTCAATGGAGCGGTCCGGCCGGCCGTTGACAGGAGGATGGCGGGCCGCCAACATCGGCGCAATGCCGCGAGGCCGTCAAGGCACGACCGGCGAGCGTGGGTGGACAAAAAATGACCGTGTTGGCGAAGCCGAGTCGGGCAGAGGAGAGGTGCAACTTCGCCTCGGCCCGATCGGCGCCGCGCAGGATGTTCTCGATCACCGACGCGGGCCTGGTCGTCGGGCTTCCCATCCTTCTCGCGATCGCGTGGATGGTGCCCGAACGGCATTGGCGAGCCATCGCGCGGACGCTCGGCCCATTGGCCGTTTCCAGCCTGGGTCGAGACGTGCCTTCGATCATCGAGACGATCCGGCGCACGTTGGGAGCCCTGCCTCTCGCGGGGTCCGCTCGGGCGATTCTGCACGGCTTGGCCGGGGAACGGATCCTTACCGTCCTTCAGGCCCTGCGAAGCTATCGGCTGGACCGGCCGGACCCCGCGGTCCGGATCGCGGGCCTCCGATACGTCGAGGAAGCGCTGCAGTCGGGGCGCGGCGCGGTCCTCTGGGTCGCCCATTCCCTGCACGCGGATCTGGGGGCGAAAGCGGCCTTTCACCGTGCCGGCCTCCGGGTCGCTCATCTGAGCACCGCCGAGCACGGGTTCTCATCCACCCGCTTCGGCATGCGCTATCTCAATCGGTTCCAGACGGCGGCCGAGGACCGCCATATCGCCCTGCGCATCCTGCTGCCCTTGGACGGACCGAACGGGGCGCTGCACGTCGCGGTGCGCAGGCTGCGCGACAACGGGATCGTGAGCATTACGGCCCATCGCGGCGCCAACCGACCGGTCGAGGCCCCGTTTCTCGACCGCCGGCTGCTGTTGGCGCCGGGAGGGCCGGCGCTTGCCTACATGACCAAGGCGACGCTCTTACCCGTGTTCGCCTTTCGCGACGAGACCGGCATCGTGGACGTGACCATCGAGCCGCCGATCGAGACCGGCGGTGCTTCGCGAGACGAGGCGGCGACGCTGGCCATACGACGCTATGCCGCCATTCTGGAGCCCTACGTGCTGCGTTATCCGGCGCAGTGGCTCGGTTGGCTCAACCTCTGAGGATTTCGGCGCCGGCCTTGCCGGGCGCGCGCCGGCCAAGGCGTTTCCCGAGCCACCGGCCTTCGAGGAACTGCCAAGCGGCCAGCCCCGGCACGCTGATCAGCAGCTCGCGCGCCCGCGTCGCCAGAGACAGCGCCAGCATGAACTCAGGCGAAAGCCCGACCAGACCGCCCAGGACGACGTACCCGCCCTCTTGGACGCCCCATGCGTTGGGAACGACGAAGGTGGCGCCGCGCAGGGCGCCGATGAGGCCCGCCATCATGAGCGCGTCCCACGGCGCGATCGGATGTCCCATCAGACTCGCCGCCAGCCAGAGCTCCACCACCAGAAGCGTGCGCGATAGGCCCCGGATGGCGCAGGCCAGGACGATGCGCCGCGGCCGGCCATAGATCTCCCGGATCGCCGTATCCAGTTCGGCGGCGCTCTCGACGACCCCCTGGCGCGCGGCGGCGCGCAACGCCGTTCCACCCGCCCTGGCGAGAAACCCGAAGAGGCCCGCCCGCTGCGCGAGCAGGAACGCGCCGGCGCCGGCGGCGAGAAGGGCGGCGCCGGCGAGCGCCGTCAACGCGAGCCGCGAATCCGTCTGGGTGGACGCGAGCGCGCCGACGCCGGCGAGGCCCCAGAGGGCCAGGACCAGCGCCTGGACGGTCTTGTCCACGACGACGGACGACACCGCCTCGCAGCCCTGCGTGCCGGCGGACATGATGAGGCGCGCCTTTACGACCTCGACCGCGACACCGCCCGCCGGCAGCAGGGATTCCACCGACATGCCGATCCACATGGCCCGCAG
This sequence comes from uncultured Rhodospirillaceae bacterium, assembly GCA_964411425.1. GTDB lineage: Bacteria > Pseudomonadota > Alphaproteobacteria > Dongiales > Dongiaceae > CAYPKW01. Next base: position 6,965 of record CAYPKW010000018.1, on the reverse strand, counting down.
CATCGCGAGATAGGGCGGCCGGCGACCCGGCCGAAAGAGCAGGCTCCAGGAGCTGGCCGCGAAGGCGATGTGCGGGGCGTAGATCAAAGGCAGCAGCAGCACCCCGGCACCCAGCGTGGCCAGTGTGGACGCGACGGCCCCGAAGCCCCGCCACGCCACCAGGGCGGTGACAGCCGCGAGGCCGGCCAGAAACGTCATGTAGGTCGCGAGTCTCATCGAGATTCGTCGTTCGTCATGCCAAGGCCCTTCGGACGCCGTCGCCGCAATTCAATCGCGGCCGGCCCCGCCTGGCAAGCCGGTATGACGGCGCCCACCACGGCCGCTGGACCGGGCTGGCGATGCGGGATAGCTTGTCGCCGATCCCCGATCCGTCCCAGGAGTGCCTCTTCGATGTTCGCTCGCGCCGCCGGCCGCGCCGCCGATGCGCTCCGCGCCATCGCGTTGGAGACCGGCGTCAACAAGTACGCCGAGGGCTCCTGCCTGGCGCGCTTCGGCGACACCCACGTGCTATGCACGGCGAGCGTGGAGGAGCGCGTGCCGCCGTTCCTGCGCAACAGCGGGCGCGGCTGGGTGACGGCGGAATACGGCATGCTGCCGCGCGCCACCGACACGCGCGGCGAGCGCGAGGCCGCGCGCGGCGGGCAGGGCGGCCGCACGCATGAAATCCAGCGCCTGATCGGACGCTCCTTGCGCGCCGTCACCGATCTCGCCGCCTTCGGCGAGCGGCAGATCAAGGTCGATTGCGACGTGCTGCAGGCCGACGGCGGCACGCGCACGGCCGCCATCACGGGCGGCTACGTCGCGCTCGCCGCCGCGTTCCGGCACCTCTGCGAGATCCGGGCCATTGCCGCCATGCCCTTGACCGACCAGGTGGTGGCGGTGTCCTGCGGCCTGGTGGACGGCGTTGCGCTGCTCGACCTCGATTATGCCGAGGACAGCGACGCCGACGCCGACGCCAACTTCGTGCTGACCGCCGCCGGCGGCATCGTCGAGATCCAAGGCACCGCCGAGAAGAAACCGTTCGGAGAGGAGGCGTTCCTCGCCATGCTGGCGCTGGCGCGCCAAGGCGCCGGCGAGCTGCTGCGCCGCCAGCGCGTGGCGATTGACGCGCCATGAACCGGCCGGCGCCGCTGTCGGGTCAGCGTCGGCGTCTCGGCGACCGCCGCTTGGTCATCGCCAGCCACAACGCCGGCAAGGTGCTGGAGATGGCCGACCTGTTGGCGCCGTTCGGGCTCGAGACCGTGTCGGCCGAGGCGCTCGGGCTTGCGGAGCCGGACGAGACCGGCACGAGCTTCGCCGCCAACGCCCGGTTGAAGGCGCTGGCCGCGGCCGCGGCCGGAGGCTTGCCTGCGCTGGCGGACGATTCCGGATTGACGGTCGACGCGCTCGGCGGCGCCCCCGGCGTCCATTCGGCGCGCTGGGCGGGGAGAGAGCGCGACTTCGCCGCCGCCATGGCGCGGGTCGAACGCGAATTGCAGGCGGCGGGGGCCGTGCAGCCGGCCCAGCGGCGCGCGCGGTTCGTGTGCGCCTTGGTGCTCGCCTGGCCCGACGGCTACTCGGAGACCTTCGAGGGCACGGTCGAGGGCAGATTGGTCTCTCCGCCGCGCGGCCGGCGCGGGTTCGGCTACGATCCCATGTTCCTGCCGGACGGCGCGGCGCTCACCTTCGGCGAGATGGCGCCGGCCGAGAAGCACAAGATCAGCCACCGCGCGCGGGCGTTCCGGAAACTCGCCGAGGATTACCTGACATGAATGGCGTGACCGCATCCCCCGCCGCCTTCGATCCGGGCTTCGCGCTTTACGTGCATTGGCCGTTCTGCCTGTCCAAGTGCCCGTACTGCGATTTCAACAGCCACGTGCGCGCGGGCGTGGACGAGGCGCGCTGGGGCCGGGCCTTGGAGGCTGAACTCGCGCACTACGCCCTGATGACGCCCGGCCGGCGGCTCACCAGTATCTTCTTCGGCGGCGGCACGCCGTCGCTGATGGCGCCGGCGACCGTGGCGGCGCTGATCGAGCGGGCGGCGGCGCATTGGCGCTTCGCCGCCGACATCGAGGTGACGCTCGAGGCCAATCCGTCCTCGTCCGAGGCGGCGCGATTCGAAGGCTTGCGCGCGGCCGGCGTCAACCGCCTGTCGCTCGGCGTGCAGGCGCTCGACGACGAGGCGCTCGGCCGCCTGGGGCGCCGGCACGACGCGGCCGAGGCTCTCAGCGCGCTCGCCGCGGCGCAGCGCATCTTCCCGCGCACCTCCTTCGATCTCATCTATGCGCGGCCTGGGCAAACGCTTGCCGCCTGGCGCGGCGAGCTCACCCGCGCCATCGCGCTCGCCGGCGAGCACATCGCCCTTTATCAGCTCACCATCGAGCCGAACACCGTCTTCGCCGGCGCCTACCGGCGCGGCGAGCTCGAAGTGCCCGACGAGGACGCCTCGGCGGCGCTCTACGAGGCGACCGCGGACATGCTCGCCGCGGCCGGCATGCCGGCCTACGAGATCTCGAACCACGCGCGTCCCGGGGCCGAGTGCCGGCACAACATGACCTACTGGCGCTGCGGCGACTATGCGGGCATCGGCCCCGGCGCGCATGGCCGCTTGACGCTCGACGGCGTCCGGCTCGCCACACGCCAGCACCGCGCGCCGGAGGCCTGGCTCGCCGCCGTCGAGGCGTCCGGCCACGCCACGCGCGGCCGCGATCCGATCGGCGCCCCGGAGCGCTTGCAGGAGCTCATGATGATGGGCCTTCGCATGTCCGAGGGCGTTGCTGAGGCCGGCTGCCGCGCCGCGCTCGGCCGGAGCATCGCCGAGGCGCTCGATCCCGCGCGGCTGCGACGCCTGGTCGATGGCGGGTTCCTCGAACACGACGAGCGCGGCTTGCGCGCCACCGCCGCCGGGCGCCAGCGCCTCGACGCGGTGTTGGCGGCGCTGCTCGCCTGATCAGTAAGTGAGCGCCACGAAATCGCTGGGCGCGGCGTCGATGACCGAGATGCCGTCGCGCTCGAGCGCCAGCACGGCGAGCCCGCGCTCCACCAGCCCGTCGGGCCGCAGCCGGAAGATGCCGTCGACGCCGGCGAAGCCGCTCGGCTGGGTGAGCGCCGCCGCGGAGAACATGTCGGCCTCGGGCGCGCGCGCGAGCGCCACGGCGAGCGTCGTGGCGTCGTAGGCAAGGCTGGCCAGGCGCGGCGGCGCCTCGCCGTAGAGGGCGTTGTAGCGCTGGGCGAAGGCGCGCCAGCCTTCCGGCGGGGGCGCCGCGAACCAGCCGCCGGCGAGCGCCGGCTCGATCGCCAACCGCGGGTCGTCCCACAGCGCCGTGCCGAGCATCTGCAGGCGCGCCGGCGTGATGTCGAAGAACGGCAGCAGCGGGGCCACGATGCGCAGGCGCTCGCCGCCCTCGGGCAGCAGCAAGGCGTCTATGGCAAGCCCGTTCCGGCCCGGCACGAAGGCCGTCGCCACGGCGCCGGAGGAATCGGCAGTGCCGGCGGCGCCGATGCTCTCGCTCAGCCGGCGCACCGGCGCCGACAGGTCCGCCGCCGCCGCGTCGTAGAACTCGACCAGGATGACGCGGGCACCGGCACGCGCGGCGCTGTCCTTGAGCGCCGCCACTACCGTCTCGCCATAGGGCGTGGCGGGCGCCAGCGCGCCCAGCCGGCGCAGGCCGCGGCTGGCCGCGTAGGCCACCACGCGGGCCACCTGCAGGCCGGGCAGGATGCCCATGACATAGGCGCCGTTGCCGGCCGCCGTCCGATCGGTGGAGAAGGACACCACGCTGACGCCGGCGCCGGCCGCCAGTGCCGCCACCGGCCGCACTTGCGCGCCGAACACGGGGCCGAGGATGAGCCGCGCGCCCTCCTGCAAGACCTGGCGCGCCGCCTCCGCGGCGCCGGCGGGCGTCTCGGTGTCGCGCACGATCAGCGTGAAGTCCTCGCCGGCCACGTCGAAAATGGCCATTTCCGCGGCGTTCAGCATCGCCTGGCCCAGTTGCGCGTTGCTGCCGCTCAAGGGCAGCAGCAGCCCCACGCGCGGCGCCGACGGCGCCACGGGCATCTCGGGCGCCGCCATCGCCACCGCGGGCGGGGGCGCTGCTTGCCCGGCTTCGCCGCTTGCCGATACTCTCTCCTGCTCGGCGCAGGATGCTTGCGCCAGCAGCATGGCAAAAAGGCCTGCGAGGGGAACGAGGCGGTGCCGCGATGAGCGCGAATTCGCCAGCCGGCCGGTCGAGAGCTGAGACACGGGGCAATGACTCCGGCGCCTTGGGGCGCGCGAAACGCGAGCCTAGACGCCGGGCGCCGCGAAGTAAACCCGCGCCGCCGGCAGCAACTCGCGCGGCCCATCGCGGGCTCGTCGTCGTGGCGACGCCGATCGGCAATGCCGAGGACATCGGCCTGCGCGCGCTCCGGGCGCTCAAGGAGGCCCACGTCGTCGCCTGCGAAGACACGCGCACGACGGGCGCCTTTCTGGCGCGCCATGGCGTGCATGCCGCCCTGGTCCCCTACCACGAGCACAACGCCCGTCGCATGCGCCCCGTGCTGCTGGAGCGCCTGCGGCGGGGCGAGACGGTGGCCCTCGTCTCAGACGCGGGCACGCCGCTCGTCAGCGACCCCGGCTACAAGCTGGTCGGCGAGGCGATCGCCGCCGGCCTGCCGGTGACCGCCGTGCCGGGCCCCTCGGCGGTGCTGGCCGGCCTAGTGCTGTCGGGCCTGCCCACCGACCGGTTCCTGTTCGCCGGCTTCCCGCCGGCCAAGGCCGCGGCGCGGCGGACGGCGCTTGGCGAGCTCAGGGCGGTGCCGGCGAGCCTGGTGTTCTTCGAGGCGCCGGGACGCCTCGCGGCTGCGCTCGCCGACATGGTGGCGCTGCTGGGCGACCGGCCGGCCGCGGTCGGGCGCGAACTCACCAAGCTGTTCGAGGAGGTTCGCCGCGGCTCGCTCTCGGCGCTGGCCGCCCATTACGCGGAGGTGGGCCCGCCCAAGGGCGAGATCGTGGTCGTGGTGGCGCCGCCCGAGGCGACGGCCCCGACCGAGCGCGCCCTCGACGCGGCATTGGCGGCGGCGCTCGCCCGGATGAGCCTCAAGGACGCCGTCGCCGCGGTGGCCGGCGCCACGGGGCGGCCGCGGCGCGATGTCTATGCCCGCGCGCTCGCGCTGGCCGGGAGATCGCGGCCATGAGAAAGGACGCGCCGCGCCGCCGCCGGGCGGAGCGCCGAGGGCGCTTCGGCGAAACCGCGGCCGCCTGGTGGCTGCGCCTCAAGGGCTACCGGATCGTGGCCCGGAGCGTGCGCCTGCCGGGCGGCGAGATCGACATCGTGGCGGCGCGCGGGCGCACGCTTGCCGTGGTCGAGGTGAAGCGGCGGGCCGATATGGCCGCCGCGGCCGAAGCGCTCGGCCCGCGCCAGCGCCGGCGCATCGCGCGCGCCGCCGAGCAGCTCCTCGGCGCCCGGCCGGAGTTGAGGCGCCACGACCTGCGCTTCGATGTCGTGCTGGTGGCGCCGGGCCGCTGGCCGCGCCACATCCCGGACGCCTGGCGGTGACGGCGCCGGCGCCATGGGCCGCGCTGTGGCTCGCTTGCGGCATTGCCGGCTGTACTCCGGTCGGCGCCGTCGCCACCACGACGGGATCGATCGGCGGCATCGCCGCCAGCTCCGAGCGCGGCTTCCAACGCAGTCTCGAAGACAATCGAATCTGGCTCGAAGTGAGCCGGCGTCTGCTAGTGGAGAGCGAGCTCCTGTACCGCCGCGTCAACGTGCAGGTGCACGAGGGCCGCGTGCTGCTGACCGGACTGGTCGAGCGCGCCGCCATGCGCGAGGACGCAAGGCGAGCGGCCGGCGATGTCGCCGGCGTGCGCCGCATCCTCAACGAGATCGCGGTCGAGACCCCGACGGATTTCAACGACAATCTGCGCGACGCCTGGATCGTGCGCCGGCTCGACGTCAAGCTCATGTTCGACGCCGAAGTGCGGGCCATCAACTACAGCATCGAGGCGGCCGGCGGCACCGTCTATCTGATCGGCGTGGCCGCGAGCGCGGCCGAGTTGCAGCGCGTGATCGACCACGCGCGCGACATCCCCTACGTGCGCCGCGTGGTGAGCCATGTCCGCCTCAAGGGCGGGCCGGCGCCATGAGTGCCTCGGCCGAGGCCGAGGCGGCGTTGCGCCGCGCCGCCGATCTGCCCGACGCGGAGATCGATCTGGCCGAGACGGCGCTGGCGCTGGCCCGTTTCGAGCGGCCCGACGCGGAGATCGAGGGCTACCGCCGCCACCTCGCCGCGCTGGCCGGCGACGTGGCCGGCGAGTGGACGCAGGCGCAGCCGGTCGCTACGGCCGACATGCTCGCGAGGCGCATCGACGCGCTCAACCGCGTGCTGCTCGAGCGCCATGGCTATCGCGGCGACAATCTTACTTACGACGACCTGCGGAACGCCAACCTGATGAGCGTCATCGACCGGCGGCAAGGGTTGCCGGTGGCGCTGGGCATTCTCTACATCCACGCCGCGCGGGCCCAGGGCTGGCGCATCGATGGACTCGCCTTTCCGGGCCATTTCCTGGTGCGCCTGGAGCACGAGGCGGCGCGCGGCATCGTCGATCCCTTCCACGGCGGCGCGCTGCGTCGGACGGCGGAGCTGCGCGAGCTGCTGAAATCCACCGCCGGGCCGAACGCCGAATTGCTGCCGGAGCATTATGCCGCCCTCACGAACCGCGACATCCTGTTGCGGCTGCACAACAACCTGAAGACCCGCCTGGTGCGGGCCGACAAGCTGGAGCGGGCGGTGGACGTGATCGGCCAGATGCTGCTGGTGGCCCCGCGCCACGCTCCGTTGTGGCGCGAGGCGGCGCTATGCCATGCCAAGCTAGGCAACCTGCGGGCGGCAATCGGCGCGCTCGAAACCTACATCGCGCTCGCTCCCGGCGACGGCGAGCGCCGCCAGGCCGCGGGCCTGCTGCAGGAACTGCGCGCCCGGCTCAACTAGTGGTATGGTTCCGA